>CANQVI010000003.1 GCA_947627255.1 uncultured Clostridia bacterium
TTCTAACTCTTGCGTCGTAAACTTTATCATAAAACACCGTCCTTTCTTTGTTAATTCTTTTGTAAAACACAAAAAAACCAACCCGAACGGATTGATTATATATGTTAAGTTCAAACTATAAAAGTTCGAACAGAAACGTCACTGGAGCGGGTGATGAGAATCGGACTCACGTGTTCAGCTTGGAAGGCTGACGTTCTACCATTGAACTACACCCGCATTTAACTTACATATATTATTATAAACATGAATTATAATTTTGTCAATAGTTTTTTTATATTTTTTTATATTTATTCTAAGTAAATATATTAAACTATTTTATTATATTATATGAAAAATGAGATAGATTATTCTACCTCACTTCTGGTTTTTTCTTAATGTGTGATCCTATTATTTCAGACACATCAGTTATAGTAACAAATGCTTGAACATCGTCTGCTTTTACTATATTTCTTAATTCAGTAAGCTCAAGTCTTGTTATAACACAATATAATATCATTGTTTCACCATTTATCATACCTTTTCCTTCAAATGATGTTACTGTTCTTCCAAGTTTTTCATAAATGTCTGTTGCTACCTTTGCACTTTGATTAGTTATTATTAAAGCAGCTTTTCCTTGTTCTAATCCCTCAGATACAAAGTCTATTACCTTAAAAGTGATAAAATATGTAAGCAATGAATATAATGCTCTATCAAATCCAAAAAGAAAACCTGCTGTACCATAAATAAAGACATTACAAAAAAGTACAATTTGTCCAACAGAAAAATTAGTTTTCTTACTAATAATTATTGCTGCTATTTCTGTACCGTCTAAACATCCACCATATCTTATTACAAGACCAACTCCAAATCCTAAAATTAGTCCACCATATATTGTAGCAAGAAGTTTATCCTGTATTCCAATATCTACCATTTCTGTAAAATATAGCACTCCTGAAAAAACTAACATTGCAAATAAAGCCTTAAATACAAATTTTTTTCCTAAACTTTTCATACCTAATAACAAAAATGGTATATTTAGTAAAATAATATAAATACTTATTGGTATTTTTGTTATTTGTCCTAACATAATAGAAACACCATTAATACCACCGTCAAGAACTAAATTAGGTATTAATATTGAGCCTATTGCAAAAGCTGCTAATACACATCCTACAATAATAAGCAAGTATGAAAAAATTTCATTAATCACTTTTTTACTATTCATATATCTCCTCCAATTATTAAACAATTCCATATATCATAGATATATCAGTTGGAACTATATATTTAGCTCCTACTTTTTTTGCAACAACTAAAACAAAAGCACACATTGCTCTTGTAGCATACCACCATGCTGGTTCTTCTACTCTACTTCTTATTTCATCTAAAGATATTTCTGTATAATATCTATTAGTATCTTTTATTCTTGTTTCAATATCCATCATTATAGTTTCAAATGGATCTTCATATAAATTATTTTTTTCATAACTTATTCCTGAATTTCTTGCAAAATATTCATGCCCACCACCAGCTAAAATCATAATATCTGTTTTTACATTTGGAACTTCTATTCTTTTTTCTATATAGTCCATTATTTCTTTTAGACTAGTCTTTGCAATATCTTCACCTAAATCTGGAAAAACATTTAGTATGTCCATTACGCCAAACTTATTATTCTTCATATCTTTTATTCCATTATTATAATAAGATATCTCAGTAGAGCCTCCACCACCAACAAAAACTAAAGCCTCTTTAACATTTTTAGTTGCACCATTTACAGTTAATACATTTTCTTTTTCTTGTGATATAATGTTAAACTCTATTCCTGTTTCTTCTTTAAATTTATTTAAGAAATTTGCTTTTTCATTTTGACTTAATTCTCTAAAAATGCTTGTCCCACATACAAATATTTCTTTATTTTTATCTAGAGAATTTACTAGTGAAATTAATTTTTCAACGTCATTTTTATTTAAGCAATTATTAGCTTTGTAATTTTTTTTAAATTCTATCGGCTGTGTTTTTATATGTATTATATTTTTACCATCATATCTATCAACTTTTGTACATGTAGAACCTGCTTCTACAACTATTTTATCCATATTATCCCCTTTCTACTTGTTTCCTACTATTACTTTTCCATCTAAATTACATATATAACTATTTGGTAATATCTTTTTAATTCTATTTAAAATTTTCTCATTTTTTTCATATTTTCTTCCTACTAATACTCCCTCTATAAAGCAAGATGGTATTCCAAATAATACATCACTTTCTCTATCTGTAAATAAATCATCTTTGTATTTACGTTTTTGTAAAAACTCCTCTAAGTAGTATGGATTTATAAACTCTCTTACATCATTGTCGTTTATCCTATCGGATAAGACATCCCAATACAATATTTTCTTTATTTCTTTACTTTGTCCATTAAATATTATACCAATTTGTACTCTATCTTGAGATAAACTTGGAAGAAATCTAGCCTCTTTAGTTTGTTCCACAGACCATTTTCTACAATCATATTTTTGAGAAATACTTAAAATATTTGGCATTTCATCATATGGAATAACTGCAGTTTTATATTTATTTGTAATAGTTGTGCCATTAAAAATCCCATCATATAAAATAGTTCCTCCACTATAAAAATTAATGTAATCTTTTAATAAATAATCTTGTTTTAAGTTCCATACACTAACACAACTAGGATATTTAGACATTCTTCCATCAACAAAAAAACTAGACACAAGCCCTTTTGTTACTATTTCTTCTAATCCTTTTATATTTTTATATGTACCATGAAGTAAAGTTCCTTTTTTTAATTTTACATCCTCTCCTACTTCATATCTATCATAAGTATAATTTTTATCTTCTTTTTCTAATGCGTCAAAATAATTATCTATCTGATTATATAATATTTTTCTTGACCTATCTTCTTTTATTCTTTCATTTATTATTTTTATATATTCTTCTTTCATATTACCCCTCATATTATCTATATTGTATCATAAAAAAATATATATTAAAAGAAAAATCTACGGTTAATTTCCGTAGACTTATATGGTACCATTAACGTAGATATCAAAAATTTATTGGCTTTCTCGAATATTAATATAAAATTATCAATCATTTCTTATCATTAACTTTGAATAACATTTTAAATTATGAAAGACTTTCATTAATAAAATATTATTTTTTTCTTAAATTTTTATTATTCTCTTTTTCTAATTATTTTAAACTCTTTTTTGGTGTAGGTAAATCTTCTGGCATTGTTCCACCATTTTTTGCAATTACTTCTCTAATATTTTTCCCAATATTATAATGAGTTTTATTTGCCTCTTTTTCACTACTAATCTTGTCTTTCTTTAATTTTGATTCTGTCTGTGTAATACGAAATAAATTAGCTGCAAGTTCTTCACTTTCCATATTATCTAAGATATCTTCTCTGTATCTTAATCCCTTTCTTTTAGCAATATCATCAGCTGTTTCACCATTATACAAGCCTTTATATCCGCTATTATGGAACTTGTCAAAATTTTTTACTCCTGCTTTTTTTGCAGCTTGATTAAGTGAATAGTTTCCTTTTCTTGTTAAATCTCTTTGATAAAATCTCTTTTCATCTTCTGTTAGCATAGTATATTCTTTTTCTGTAATTTCTTGTTTCCTTGTTTGAACTGCAAAGTATGTTTGAGCAAGAGCAATTACCTTTTTTCTACTATCTCCATTTTGTGCTATTAAATAACAAGCATAGCGTGTTAATTTATAATCTGGAATTATTTTCTCTGCACCTTTTGGCATTTTTATCGTTTTGCCAACATTGGCAAAATGTTCAATCACATTCATATCACTATTTTTACAAGATTCTTTTGCTTTATTTATTACACTTTCAAACCTTCTCCATTGTTTATATTCTAATATTATCATTAGTTCCCTAGCATACCAAAATTCAATACCATTTTCATCAATATGTTTAATATCTTCAAATAACATATTTGCTTTGTCTAATTCATTCATAATACCATCTCCATTCCGTAATATATTATTTTAATTACTCAAGCATTATTATAGAACAAATGTTTGCAAAAATCAACTACTTTTTTCTATTTTTTAATTTTAAACCATACTATAAGTACTAACTTTCTATATTTTTTACCAATGGTACAAAACACATGAGATAATATAATACATGCTGAAAACATAATAAAAAAATACCATTCTTTTTTAGAATGATATTTGTATCTATCTGTTTATTAGTTCGAACAGATACGTCATTGGTACCGATGGTGGGGCTCGAACCCACACGTCACAAGGACAATGGTGTTTGAGACCATCCTGTCTGCCAATTCCAGCACATCGGCAAAAATAAAAAAGCAAATATATATTTGCTTTTTCATTATACAATATTTATAACTATATTGCAAGAATTAATTTTAGTTTTTATCTTCTTCTTTTCTAAAACCTGTTCTTGTAATATCTATATCATTATATAAAATAGTCTTTTCTTTTTCTTGTGGCACTGTTTCTTTTGAAAACCAATTTTTTCTATTATTTTTTTTAACAGCTATTTCTTCTTTTTCTATATTTTTTTCTTCTATTTCTTTTTCATTTATTTCTTTTAAAAAAGTTGCTATTCTTGAACGCATAGAGTTAAATACAAATTCATTTTCTATCAAATCAATATATTTTGCATCTTCTTTTACTAAATATTCTATTACACTCATAGCTTTATCAAACTCATTTCTTGTAGCATATATCATTGCTATTTTATAATATGCCTTTAATCCATAAGTTTCTGTTTTTATTATTTCACTATAAAGCTCCAAAGCTTCATCATAGTTTCCTTTTAAGAATTTTATATTTCCAAGACTATATATAGCTTCATTTATATTAGGATTTATAACTAATGCAAATTCTAAATTCTTTTCTGCTTCATCTGTTTTTGAAAGCTCTAATTGTATCATTGCTAAATTATATATTAATTCATATGATTCTGCATGATAATCTAAAGCAGTTTTATATATTTTCTCTGCTTCTTCATATTTTCCAACATTTGCAAGTAAAATTCCTAAAACTTCATATGCATCATAATATGTAGGGTCTATTTCTATACACTTTTTATACATATCTAATGCAGATTCTACATCATCTTCTTTTTCTAAAATATTACCAAGTAAGAAATATGCTTTATAATTATTCTCGTCTAAATCTATTACTTCATACAAGTTTTCTTTAGCCACTTGATATTCTTCTAGCTCATAATAACATTTAGCTATTAAATATAAAGAGTCACTTAATCTTCCTTGTGTAACCATTAATTTATGCAAAGTAGCTATACATTTTGAATATTTTTTTGCCGAATAATACTTTTCCGCTCTTTTATATAATATTTTTTTAGCAAAGTTAATATTATTATATTGTAAAAGAGCATAAATGCATGGTAGTACAAAAATACCCATTCCAAGTATTATTTGATATCCGATTTTTAAATCAACGTCAAAAATAACTATAGGTACATATATTCCTAAAGAAAATGCAGATATACATATAAATACTAGTACTCCAGGTGCATATCTTTTTATATAATTGACTGATAAATATGTTATTAAAATTATAGCTACGATTATTACTATTATATTATCAATTATCATTTGCCCATCCTCCGCATAGGTATTATATAACATTTTTTGTCAACTTTCAAGCTCATAATACATATTATATCTAATTTTTTACGTTACATTGACTAATTTAATATAATAATGTATAATAATCATTGAAAAAAGGATGTGACTAATAATGACTAAAGACTTTACTGCTTTAAAAAATACGCATAAAATCCACATGATTGGTATTGGTGGAGTTAGTATGAGTGGTATTGCTTTAATACTAAAAAAAGATGGTTTTGAAGTTAGTGGTTCAGATAAGAACTATGGAGATATGATAGATATATTAGAAAAAAATGGTATACCTGTATATATAGGGTCTAATGCAGACCTAGTAAAAGATGCTGATATAGTTGTATATACATCTGCTATAAATCAACACGACCCTGAGTTTGTTAGAGCTAAAAGTTTAGGTATACCTACATATGAAAGAGCTAAATTCTTAGGACTTCTTTTACAAAATTATGAAAAACCTATATGTATATGTGGTACTCATGGTAAAACTACTACCACTTCAATGATTTCATCTATATTTATTGATGCAAATATGGATCCAAATGTTCAAGTAGGTTCTAAATATGAAAAACTTAATAACTCTAATTATAGATTAGGAAATTCAGAATATTTTATACTTGAAGCTTGTGAATATGTTGATAGTTTTTTAAACTTTCCTCATCATTGTGCAACTGTATTAAATATAGAAGCTGAACACCTTGACTATTTTTCTGATATTGAGGATATTAAAAAATCATTTAAAAAATTTATTTTAATGCTACCAGAAAATGGAATTCTTGTTATTAATCAAGATGACATTCATTGCATGGAAGTATTAAATGATGTTATTGATGAATTACAAAGAAAAAATATAAGAATATATAAATTTTCTTTAAGTGACCCAGATGCTCATATATATGCTAAAAACTTTAGCGTTAATATAAAAGGTTTCTACTCTTTTGACGTTACAGACCCTAGAAATGATAAAACATATCACTTTTATTTAACTGTTCCTGGTATTCACAATGTATATGATGCACTTGCTGCTATTACTACTTGCCAGGCTTATGGTATAGATTTTGAAGATATGAGAAAAAGTTTAAATAAATTCTGTGGAGCAAAAAGAAGATTTGAGTATAAAAAAACAATAGCAGAAAAAGTAGAATTATATGACGATTATGCACATCATCCAACAGAAATAAAAGCAACTCTTGCTGCAGCAAAACAAAAAGAACATAATAGAATTATTGCTGCATTTCAACCACACACTTTTTCTAGAACTAAAGAATTACTAGAAGACTTTTCAAATGCTTTTGTTGATGCTGATATTGTACTACTTATGGATATATATGCTGCAAGAGAAATAGATGATGGAACTATATCTTCTAAAGATGTTGTAAATTTAATAAATAAGCATAGTAAAAAAGCTATATATACTCCAACTCTTGAAGATATTGCAAAAAAAGTAAAAGAAATAGTACAACCTGGCGATATTGTATTATCCATAGGTGCTGGTAATATAACACATTTAGCAGACTATTTTGACGATTTAAATAAGAAAAAATAATTATAGAGGCATTTTATAATGCCTCTTATTTATATATAATTTCATTTAATAAGATTGGTTCTTCTACTAATATAGTAGGTCTTCTTGAAAAATTAACATTATATTCATATACTATGTTTTCTTTATTTATATTATATTTTTTACTTAATTTATTTAATAAATTTTTTAGAGCTAAAAGCTCCTTTCTTTCATATTTTCCATTTTCATTTATACATAGCATTATACTAATACTTTTACTATCAAAATTATAATCTTTTGTACAAATTGCCATTTCATTATCTGGTATTATACTTAATATCTCACCATTTGTATCAATTATATAATGACATGAAAATTCTTTTTCTTTATTATATTTAATTTTTTCAATAGTATTCCTATTTTTAAGTGCACTAAAGCCTTTATATTTTGATGAAGTGATAACAATGTACTCTATATTTACCATTTTTTCCTTTCTTCTTGTATTATCACCTCGTGTTAAAAAATACCTTTTTATTTCCATCTTAATCACCACATTATATTTTATGTTGCTTTTAAGTTTTTGTTAATATTCTTGACAACTTATTTATCTTTGATATAATATTAGTTGTATAAAAAAGGATGTGTTTGAATTGAAAATTGGAATAGTTGGATTACCTAATGTTGGTAAATCTACTCTTTTTAACGCAATTACAAAAGCTGGAGCTGAAAGTGCAAATTACCCTTTTTGTACTATAGAACCTAATATTGGTATGGTATGCGTTCCAGATAAAAGAATTGATGTATTATCTAAAATGTATGATACAGATAAATCTACATATGCTACAATAGAATTTGTAGACATAGCAGGACTTGTAAAAGGAGCCTCTCAAGGTGAAGGTTTAGGAAATAAATTTCTATCTCATATTCGTGAAACAGATGCTATTGCACATGTAGTAAGATGTTTTGAAGATGACCAAATAGTTCATGTTGATGGAAAAATTGATCCTATAAGTGATATAGAAACTATCTCTTTAGAGCTAGTATATGCTGATACAGAAACAATTATAAAAAGAATTGATAGAGTTACAAAACTTACAAAGTCTGGTGATAAAAAAGCTATTGAAGAACTTGAATTACTAAAAAGAATTAAAGCTCATCTAGATGATGGCGAGCCAGTAAGAACAATGGATTTAACTTTAGAAGAAAAAGAAATGATTAAAGATGCATTTTTCTTAACAGATAAAAAAGTAATATACGTTGCTAATGTATCAGAAAAACAAATACCTAATAAAAATAATGACCCTTATGTATTAAAAGTAAAAGAATATGCTAAAAAAGAAGGTGCTGAAGTTATATCACTTTGTGCAAAACTTGAAGAAGATTTATCTGAACTTGAAGATGAAGATAGAGAAATGTTAATGAGCGATTATGGTATTGAAGAATCTGGCCTTGACCAATTAATTAAGGCTAGTTATTCACTACTTGGTCTTATCTCTTATCTTACTGCTGGTAAACAAGAATGTAGAGCTTGGACAATAACAAAAGGTACAAAAGCTCCTCAAGCAGCAGGAAAAATTCACTCAGATTTTGAACGTGGATTCATAAAAGCAGAAGTTGTATCTTATGATGACTTAATAAAATATGGTAGTATGAATGCTACTAAAGAAAAAGGTTTAGTTCGTCTTGAAGGTAAAGATTATGTTGTTCAAGATGGCGATATAATACTATTTAGATTTAATGTATAGAGCATAGATTAATTATGCTCTATCTTTTTAGTATCAAGTCTTTACATAAGTTTTAAAAAGCCTTTTACCAAAAGAAATTTGTTTGGTTTTTTATCGATTTTTTTGGCAAAAATGCTTGACTTTTATATGTAAGTAGATTATAATAATAACTGTCCACAGTGATGTGGGCCTTTAGCTCAGTTGGTCAGAGCACTCGGCTCATAACCGAATGGTCCGGGGTTCGAATCCCTGAAGGCCCACCATTTATATTGTTTTTGGGTAGGTGCCCGAGTGGCTAAAGGGGGCAGACTGTAAATCTGTTGGCTTTCGCCTACGATGGTTCGAATCCATCCCTGCCCACCAATATAAATTTAAAAGACATTAGATTTTTCTAATGTCTTTTTTTATGCCATTACTTGCCCTCCATTATTATGTATTACTTGACCTGTTAAATAGCTTGAATCATCTGAAGCTAAAAATACAAATGTTGGTGCAAGTTCATAAGGCATAGCACCTCTTGCCATAGCCGAATCAGCACCTAAAGATGGTATTTTTTCTTTTACCCAACAAGCTGGCTGTAAAGGTGTCCAAAAAAATCCAGGAGCTATTGCATTAACTCTTATATTTTTTAAGGCAAGATTTCTTGCAAGAGCTCTAGTAAATCCTACTATTGCACCTTTAGTAGTTACATAGTCGATTAATTGTGGATCACCATAAAATGTTGTAACTGATGTTAAATTTATTATAGAATCGCCTGAATTTAAATGTGGTAATACCTCTTTAGTTAAATAAAACATACCATAAATATTTACTTTCATAGTTCTATCAAACTGTGAGTCACTTATTTGTTCTAATGAATCTGATTGATATTGTACTCCTGCATTATTAACTAGAATATTTATTTTACCAAATTTTTCTATTGTTGTATCAACTATTTTTTTACAAAACTCTTTTTCTGTTATATCTCCAGATAATAATACACATTTACCACCAATTTTTTCAATGTAATTTTTAGTTTCATTTGCATCAACATGTTCATCTAAATATGGTATAACAATACATGCACCTTCTTTTGCAAAAGCAATGGCTGCTGCCCTTCCAAGTCCACTATCTCCACCTGTTATAATTGCAACTTTATCTTTTAATTTACCACTACCAATATACTTAGGGTTATCAAAAATCGGTAATGGACTCATAAGATATTCAAGTCCAGGTTGTTTCTTTTGCTCTGGTGCTAATATATCATATTTAGTATTTTGAATACCAACTTTTCCACAATAATTATATGATTTATTTCCAAATTTATAGTCATATTCCATATATATTACCTCCTAAGATAATATATGAAATATATAACATATTGTTAATTATTTTTTCTTTATATTAGTTATATCTTGTAGCTCCTCCACTTTTATTTTCTGTTCTTCTAAAGAAGTTAAATTAGATAAAGGATATATAAAATCATATTTTTCCAAATTTGGATTTTCAGCCATTTTTCTTTCTATATCTAATTGGTATTCTATATTTCTTTTCTTTTTGTTTTTTGGCATATTTTCACCTCATATATATTATAAATAAAATACCAATGCAATATACGAAAAAAGATGCATAATAAAATGCATCTTTATTTTTCCCAATCAGATAAATCTACTTCTTCATATTCTCCATTATTATTTTTTACCATATTTAGATTAGTATCATATTCTTTAAAATCATATTCTGAATTTATATAAACATATAATTCATTATTTTCCTCATATAAAGTGGCTATATATGTATTATTTACAACAACTTTATCGATATTAGAATAATTTACCATTACATAGTCATCGTCAGATAAATTTGAAATCAAGCTTTCATCATAATATAAATTAGAATTTTTTAAGTCTGAGACATTCATAACTCCACCAAGTACCCAAAATTCTATCTCTTTTTTATCTGTACCTACCAAAGTATTTTCTACTTTAGCTTTTACTTTAGTAATAGGATAAGTAACTTTTGTATTAGACTCTGTTGAATAATCTAATATTTCTTCAACTTTTAAGCTATAAACACTTTCATCTTCTATATCATTTTTACTTTCAAAATAATTTGTAGCATCAATCTCAACAGCATATCCTGGTAAATTACTAGTATAAGTATTTTCTTCCTCTTTATCTATTGATTCTTTTCTAATAAGGTTATTGGTAGTGTTATATAACCAGAAAGTTATACCAATAGTTACAAACAAAAGTAAAATAATAATACTTGCCACATATTTATATACCTTTCTTTTCTTTTTAATTTTGTCACCCTTTTCAAATATTTCATCAAAATTAAATATATCATCTGGTACTTCTACTTCATCATATTTCTTTTTAAAAACTTCTTCTATCTTACCTTTCATATAATTACACCCCTCTCGAAAAATAGTCTCTAATATTATTTTTCGCTCTCATAATTTTAGTTCTTACAGTATTATCGTTCATATTAATTATACTAGATATTTCTTTAGATGTATATCCCTTTAAGTACAGAAATATTATATCTTTTTCTAAAGGCTCTAAAATACCTAGCATTTCGAACAAAGTTACATCGTCATCTATATAGATTACTTCATCTTTATTCATATAATTATTTATCTCTTTTGTACTAAATACTTTAACTCTCTTGTTATATCTTAATATATCATTACATTTATTCATAAGTATTTTAGTTATCCATATTTTTATCTTGTTATTTTCTCTTAATTTTTTTATACTTTTAAAAGCTTCAAATACGGTTTCTTGAACTGCATCTTTAGCATCTTCTTCATGATTTAATTTTAACATTGCAAGAACATATAATTCTTTTCTCAAATCTTCATTAAAAATTAATTCAAAAGCTTCTCTATCTCCGTTTTTAGCTTTTTGTATTATATCCTCATCCATAGGCAACCTCTTTTCTATGTTGCCAATTATATCATAAAATTTAACATTTTTTGGTACACACATCCTAATTATACAAATAATTTATTGCATCATGGTCACATTGTTGAACAGTTGTTACTCTCGTATATTTATATGATGGAAACATAATGCTATACTGATTATCTGTGTGAACTAAGCCAAAGGCATGTCCCATTTCATGTTTTGCAGTGCTATCTTCATATGAATTAGATTTTTCAAGATTAAAAACTATTTCTGTATAAAAATAATCATAATTTGGAACTGCTCCTCTATTTGGAACTTCAGTACCATCAGTATTCCAATAAGTAGTATATCCTAATATCCTAGAATTCAAATAACTGTCTGTTGCACTAGTTCTAGCATAAAAATCCATATGTGTTGCATAATTACTAGCAACTGCTGTCATATATATAGGATTCCAACCATAACCCGTATTTTCCCAGTTATATGCTGCTGAATTAACTGCACTTGTATAACCTGATGCTGTACCATCTATATAGTAGCAACAATTTCCTACACCTCTTGAAAACTTAGCATTGTTTGGGAATGTTGGAGTCATAGCTGCAAATACATTTTTTTCGAATAATAATGCAAATACAAAAGCTATGACTATAAAATTAAATTTTTTTAAATACTTCATATTTCTCTCCTCCTTATATAATTCAAAGTAGTTTTTTAAAACTACCTTTATTATATAGACGGAATAGAAAGCAATTTCATTTCATTTTTTTGAAAATTTTTTAATTTTTTTTGATTTTTTTAATTTTAGTAATAAAAATGACATATTTCTTCATAATTATAACTACTTTGCATTTTACTTTCTTCCTTTTCTCTTTTTACTTTTTCTCTGTACTCTATAAATAAATCCTTTGTTTCTTGTAACATAGAATTTAATATACTTCCATTATTTGAACCGTCTGTTATATTAGAAGTCAAAATAAGTATTTGAAGTGAGATTAAGAAAATTAAAACAGCTCTTTCATATTTAGTTAATTTTTTCATCTTTTCCTCCTTGCATTTACTCTCTATTAATATAGACGGACGGCAATGTGTGTTTGTTTCACTTTTTACAAAAAAGACAAAAAAATACGAGATTTTTAATCTCGCATATTGTTTTATTCTTCTTCAGCTACAAAGTTTTCTTCATTTAATTCTCCATTTTCACCTTGTACTAGAATATTTATTTTCTTTTCAGCTTCATCTAACTTTTTACTACATTCTTTAGATAATTTCATACCTTTTTCAAATTCTTTAATTGCTTCATCTAATCCTAAATTTCCTGATTCTAGATTAGATGCAATTTTTTCAAGTTCATCTAAGCTTTCTTCAAAAGTTTTACTTTCACTCATTTCTATTTCACTCCTTACTCTACAATCGCATTAATTTTTCCATCAGTAAGTCTTATACTAATCTTATCGTTAGGTTTTACGTCCCCTACTTTTTTTATTACTTCTCCACTAGAATTTTCTGTAACACTATACCCTCTTGTTAGAGTTTTTAGTGGACTTAATGCATCAATTTTACTTATACTTTTAATACATCTTGTTCTATATTTTTCTACTTTATACTTTAATGTACTTTCAGATTTTGTTATTAAATTATCTATAGCAATTCTATATCTATTTATTTTATCTAAAGGTACCTTTTCTAGTTTAGCTGCTTTTAGTTTTTCAACATACTGTCTTTTTCTTTCAATATAATTTTTTATAGCAATTATAGTTCTTTTTTTATCTGTTATTATTCTATTTACTATTTCACTATACTCTGGATATACAAGTTCTGCAGCTGCAGATGGTGTAGGTGCTCTAAGGTCAGAAACAAAATCACAAATAGTAAAATCTGTTTCATGTCCAACAGCAGATACTACAGGAATATTAGAAGCATATATTTGTCTTGCTAATTCTTCATCATTAAAGCCAAATAAATCTTCAAAAGATCCTCCACCTCTTGCAATTATAATAACATCTACATTGTTGAGTCTATTAAAAGTCTTTAGTCCCTCAATAACAGTTGAAGCTACATTTACTCCTTGAACAGCAGCTGGATATACTAAAAGATTTACATTTGGATATCTTCTTGTAGAAACATTTATTATATCTCTAATTACTGCACCTGTTTTTGATGTAATAACACCAACTCTATTTGGTAAAAATGGAATATTCTTCTTTTTAGATACATCAAACAAGCCTTCTTTTTCTAGTTTTTCCTTTAATTGTTCATATGCTAGATATAAATCTCCTAATCCCTCTGGACTCATTGACTTACAATATATTTGATATACTCCATCTCTTTCATAACTACTAACTTGTCCATTAATAACTACTTTCATTCCATCAGCTGGCTTAAATTTTATATATTGAGCATAGCCTTTGAACATAACGCATTTTATAGTAGAATTTTCATCTTTTAAAGTAAAATAAAAATGACCTGTATAATGAGCTTTAAAATTAGTTATTTCTCCTCTTATACTTACACTATTTAATAGTGTATCTGAATCAAAAAGCATTTTTATATACTTATTTATATCAGATACACTAAATATTTTCTTTTCTTCCATTCTATTCTTCCTTACATTCTATAACATTAGCAATTACTCCATTTATAAATGATTTTGAATCGTTATTACCATAAGTTTTTGCAAGCTCTACTGCTTCATTAGCACTTACTTTTTCAGGAATATCTTCAACATATTTTATCTCATAAATAGCAAGTCTTAATATAGCTAAATCTATTTTAGCAATTCTATCTAAAGACCAGTTTTTTAGCTTTGATAAAATAATATTGTCTATTTCTGCTAGATTTTCTTTTACTCCTTTTACAACATTTGATATGTATTCTTTTTCTTCAGGTTTATTGTCATTTTCTTCATAGCAGTTGTTTAGGATTTTCTCTATGTTTTCGTCTCTACCAAACTCTAGTTCATAAATGCACTTAAAGGCATTATCCCTTGCTTTTTTTCTACTCATTTTAACTCCCATCCCAAATTCTAATTTTATTTTTTACTATCATTCTCTTTGTAATAATATACTTCTTGTTTGAATCCTTTTCCACGGAAAAAGTCTATTATTTTTGATTCATTATCTTGAATTTTTTTACCTAAAAATACAGCACCAGCAATCAAAGCAAATAATATAACAGCTTTTGTCAAGAATTCAACTATACCAAAAGCATATAAAATTACAACTATAGTAACGCAAATTATAACATATTTATTTCTTATTACATAATCAAAAAAATCTCTCATAATATCACATCCTTATTTATAACTTTTATTATTTCTTTTGTGGTTCTATATATACGCCCTTAATTCTAACATTAGCCTCTTTAATCTCTATTGTAGTTTGTTTTTTAACTGTATTTTTAATATTTTCTTGTAATTTTTCAGTTAGTGTTGGAACAACTGTATCAGGTAATATTTGAGCATAAACATTTGCTTTAACCCCTTCTTCAGATATATTAACTTCTACTTTAGGTGCTACAAGTTCTGGATAAGTTCTAGCAATAGACATTATCATAGACTCAAAAGTATCTCTATTTAAAAATACTGTACCTGAATCATTTTTTATAGCTAGTCCACTTCTTGAATCATCTGAAGAATCAGATGAAGAAAATAGTCCTATTAAACCAAATATAGAAACAATAGCTCCAACTACTAAAACTACTATTTTATTTGAAACTAAAAAATCAACAGCAATAGAATATAAATCTGCAACATGAATCATACCTGTTGATACAAGTATTAAAAATACAGATATTATTATCATTACTAATGAAAATACACATAATATAAATTTTTCTAACCTTTTCATAATACTTCCTCCTTATATATATGAATCATAGCCCAAACGCAAAATTATGTTCGGGCTACGAAGCTAAACCTATTCTTCTGTTTTTGCTGACTCCTCAGGTTCTTTTTTATCCTCAACTTTATCAAATATAATTCCTTGAACGTTTATATTTACAGCTACTACTTCTAGTCCAGTCATAGTTTCAACTGCATTTTTAACAGCAGTTTGTGCTGCCCAAGCAACATCTGGAATTCTTACTCCATATTTTACATTTACGAAAATATCTACTGTTACTTTCTTTCCGTCTAATTCAATTTTTACACCTTTAGAATATTTTTTGTTGCTTCCTAAAATTTGATTAATTCCGTCAACAAATCCAAGTGTCATTCCAGCAATTCCTTCTACTTCAGATGCTGCAAGACCAGCTATAATTCCTATAACGTCCTCTGAAATATTTAAATTAGTTGCAATTTCTACTTTTTCATCTGTTTGAGCAGTTTCTACTACTTCTTCTGTATTTTTTTCTTTTTTATCACTCATTATCATATTCCTCCTTTGTAGACTAATCTACTTAACTGATTATATTATACCCTATTTTATTTTAAAAGTCACGCATTTAACAAAAAAATCAATTTTTACACAAATTACTCATGAACAATTTTTGTTCCAAGTTTTTTACCACCTAACATATGATAATGTAGATGCTTAACTTCTTGACCAGCATCTTCGCCACAATTACATATTACTCTGTAGCCAGTCTTATCTACTCCAACAATTTTAGCAACTTCTTTAAATGCTAATTGAACTTGTTCTACATACTTTGAATTACTTTCATCAACATGTTCTAAATCTTGTATATGAATTTTAGGTATAACTAAAACATGTACAGGTGTTACTGGATGTAAATCATAAAATGCACATACATAATCATTTTCATATACAATGTTACTTGGTATTTCTTTACCAGCTATTTTACAAAAAATACAATTTTCGTCCATATATTATTCCTCCTATTATTTTACAAATTCAGCTTTTATTCTTCTTACTCCAGCTGAAACAGCTTCTTCTTTTTTAATTTTTATATGAGGTATTTTTGATGTATTTTCAACATGTGGTCCACCACAAAGTTCAGCAGATACATCTCCAATTTTATATACAGTAACTACATCTGGATATCTCTCTATAAACATACATTCAGCTCCAGAAGCAATAGCATCCTCTTTTTTCATTTCTGTTTTTGTTACAGGGTAAGCAGCATCTATCCACTTATTTACTAATTCTTCTGTTTTTTGTTTTTCTTCATCTGTAAGTTTATGATTACAAGAAAAATCAAAACGCATTCTTTCAGCAGTTATATTACTTCCTCTTTGATGAACATCTTTACTTACTATAACTTTTAATGCTGCATTTAATAAATGTGTAGCTGTATGATATTGTGTCTCTGTTTCTCCTGTTGCAGCAAGTCCACCTTTAAATTTTTCTTTTGCACCAGCACGAGATATTTCTTGATGAGCTTTAAATTTTTCTTTAAAGCCTTCTTCATCAACTTTGATTCCCATTTCTGAGGCAAGCTCAACAGTAAGTTCTATTGGAAAACCAAATGTATCATATAATCTGAACGCATTATCTTTATCCATTTTTCCATTTTGTATTTTACTTGCAATTTTTTCAAATTCTTTTAACCCATTTTCAAGAGTTCTATTAAACTTAGTTTTTTCTGTTCTTAAAACTTCAAGTACAATATCTTTATTTTCTTTTATTTCACTGTAATAATTTTCATATTTACTCATTATTACTTTTGCAATTTCTTCTTCCCAATTACTATTTATATCTATATTTAGCTTTTTAGCGTATCTTATTGCACGTCTTATTAATCTTCTTAAAATATATCCTTGATCTGTATTACTTGGTTTTATTCCTGCAGGATCAGCACTAATAAATACTGCACTTCTTATGTGGTCAGCTATTATTCTCATTGCTTTTTCATTTCCATTATATTTTAAGTTAGATATTTGTTCTATTTTTTCAATAACATCTTTCCAAATTGAAGAAGCATAGTTATCTGTCACTCCTTCAAGAACAGCAGTTATTCTTTCAAGACCCATTCCAGTATCTACATTTTTCTTTGGAAGTTCCGTAAATGTTCCATCCTCATTATGATTATATTGCATAAATACATTATTCCAAATTTCAACCCATCTCTCATCTTCTGTATCAAATTCTTCTGGTATTTCATCATTACTTCTAAAATAGAAAATTTCAGTATCTGGTCCACATGGTCCTGTAAGTTCCATATTAGGCCACCAGTTATCATCTTCTCCTAGATATTTAATTCTCTTTTCTGGAATTCCTAATCTTTTCCAAATTTCAGCAGATTCACTATCAGCAGATACAATATCATTTCCTTTAAATACTGTAACAGCAAGTCTTTCTACTGGTATATTAAATACTTTTGTTAAAAGTTCAAAACTCCATGAAATACTTTCATTTTTAAAATAATCTCCTAAGCTCCAATTTCCAAGCATTTCAAAGAAAGTGTGGTGTGTAACATCTCCTACTTCATCTAAGTCATTGGTTCTCATACATTTTTGGTAGTCACATAGTCTTGTTCCATATGGATGTGGCTGTCCCATTAAGTATGGTACTAATGGTTGCATTCCAGCAGTATTAAATAAAACAGAAGGGTCATTTTCTGGTACTACTGGTGCACTTGGAATTTGTTTATGTCCTTTAGATTCAAAAAAGCTAATATATTTATCTCTGATTTGTGTAAATTCCATTTTCATTACTCCTTTAATAATTTAAAGGCACTCAAAAGTGCCATTTTTAGCCATTTCATTATATCAAAAAAAGAAATTTAAGTCAACCAAATACCTTTTAATTATATAATTTCTTTCAAATATTTTTTTGTATAATTTTAACTTATATTGATTTTTTATTTAAGTTATGGTAAACTATTTTTTGTTTATGGAGGGTATTATGTTACAAACAATAACTGGATATATGCGTAGAGCAATAGAAGATTACAATATGATTGAAGAAGGAGACAAGATAGCTATTGGTCTTTCTGGTGGAAAAGATAGTCTAGCATTATTATATGGTCTTTCCAATCTTAAAAGATATTATCCAAAAAAATTTGAAATAATAGCAATTACTATACATCCTGGTAGTGAAACTTTTGATACAGCCAAATTAGAAGAAGTATGTAAAAAGCTTAATGTAGAATATATAGTTTATAACTCAGATTTAGCAAAAATTGTTTTTGATATTAGAAAAGAAAAAAATCCATGTTCCTTATGTGCAAATTTAAGACGTGGTATGTTAAATAGTATAGCAGTTGAACATGGATGTAATAAAGTGGCTTTAGGTCATCATTTAGATGATACTATTGAAACTTTACTTATGAGTATGTTTCTAAATGGAAATATATATACTTTTGCTCCTGTTACAGAAATGACAAGGTCAAATATTACCGTTATTAGACCTTTAATTTATACATACGAAAAAGATATACGTGCATTATCTCGAAAAATGGACTTCCCTGTTATGGGAAAATGCTGTCCTGCTGATGGTTTTACTAAAAGAGAATATGTTAAAGATTTAATTTGTACTTTAAGAAAAGATATTCCTAAGGTAAGAGAAAATTTAATTGGAGCTATTAAGAGGTCAAATATTCCAGGTTGGAATATTCAAGATAAAAAATAAGCACCTGCATTGCAGGTGTTTATTTTTATTTTTCATCATCAAGTTCATCATTTAACATTTTTTTAATATCCTCATCATTTAAGTTCTCAAAAATATTAAATGTTATTTCATCTTTTGGTTCTTCATCTTTATCTAAATCCATTACTTTAATTCCATCAGCTTTGCTTTCTACACTGCCCCTTCTTCCTGGACGTTGTAATAAATCTACTTTTTCATCTGGAACTATATTAACAGTTGTAGTTTGTTCTTTTTCTATTTCATTTCCTTCATTTGAATTTTCAAAAGATTCAAGCAATTTATTTTCTTCTTTATTTTCAACTTTTAATATTTCCTTTGGTGTATCATCACTTGGTGGATTATCATCTGGGGAATCGTCGTCATTTGATAATCTTTTTACCTTTCTTCTTAATACTATTATTTGTATTAGTTCAACTAAAATTAATAAATACATTAAAACTAATAAATAATTTTTCTTAATTGCTGCCCAAATATATTTTAAATATAAAATTGCAATTTCCTTTTTAGATTTGCTATTTTGAATATTTTTTAGATAATCTTTCATCTCTTGTTGAGCTATATCTTCTTCAGTAGCTTTTTTTACTGTATATTTTATTTTATATTCCTTAGTTGTAACTCCATCTGCTGCAATTACTTTTATTATTACTTCTCCTTCACCATCTTCTACTAATTTATCTGCTCCAACTATTTCAATTTTAGCATTTGAATCTTTAGTATTTGCAACGATATTTAATTTTTTTACTGTAGATAATATTTCACCTATATTATACTCTAATACTTCTGATTGGAATTTTTTATCTAGTTCAAAATCTTCAACAATTAATCCTTCCAAATATGCATTAGATTTTTCTTTATCTGCAGTTTTAGTAACAGTAATAGTATAAATTCTATAATATCCATTAGGTGCTGTTACTCTAATTTGTATTTTATTATCTCCATCAACAATATTGTCATTACCTGTTATTTGTACTCTAGCATTTCCATCTTCTGCTCTTGCTAATACTTCTATTGAAGAAACATTTTCTCCAACTGCTAAAGAATATTCTGTTATATTTCTAGAAAAATTAGGTGTTAAACCTTCTTCGCTAATTTGAAGGTATCTTAAATAGTTATTTCCACTTGCTGTAGGAGAACTTGGTGTATTGTTATTATTTGGTTGAGTAGGTGTAGTAGTTTCAGCCTTAGGTGTATATACAGTTATCATTTTAGATGCTGCAACTGTACCTAATTCATCCATAGTCTCATTTGCACTTACAACATCATTAGAAACAACATCTACTCTAGTAGAGCCTTCTTTTTTAGCTCTAAAAGTATAGCTTTTTGTTCTAATTCCACTTGAAGCCTCAGTTTGATCCCACCATACAGCTTCATTAAGACTATCTCCTGATACATACTCTAATATATTAGTATCATATGATACACTTATATTTCCATATGCACCAACATTTTGACCAAAATCAAAAGTAAGTGTAAAAGTATCTCCTACTTTTATATTTGAATCACCAGTAATGCTGGCTGCATATGTATATGTACCACCAAATATCATTAAAACTAATAACATAATCCATAGTTTACTAATTTTACCCTTTTTCATAAAAAACCTCTCTTATTGTTCTATAACATATTTTCCCAAAATGTGTCTTTGTATTCTAAGTAAATCTACTGCTTTAGGTTCACTACTTGTTTTATCTGTAATAGCAGCTTTTACTTGTATAGGATTAATGCTCATTTTTCCTAATATATATCTTTGAAGCATTAATAGGTCTCTAGCATTTATTACACCTGTACCATCAACGTCACCATAAATTATTATTGTATATTCTTCTTCAACAGAATTATTAATTAAAAATTGAATTTTTGTTCCTGTTCCGACTTTTGAGTCGCCACTTATTTCTTTATTTTCTATATCAATAAATTTAACATCATAATTTGTATCAATTTTGTTTCTTATTTTATCAACAGTATTATTGTTTAAATCTATATTAGAAACATAATTATTTTCAAGTCTTAGTGAGCTATCTAAATTAATATAATAATCTTTATTTTCTTTTTTTACTATTATTTTAGCTTTAGCCTTAAAATTTCCTTCCTCAGTTATGAAAGTAGCATAAGTTTGCCCCTCTTGCAAACCAATTATACTTTTTCCTTCTACTTTAGCTATTCTACCATCTTCAATTTCAATACTATAATTTTTATTACTTGCATTTGCTGGTAGAATTGTTGGTATTATATTTATAGACTTGCCTAAATGTACTATATATTCATCACTTGTAAGTTCAATAGATTCAACTTTTCCAGCTTTAACATTTACAGTACAAATAGCTGTTTTTGATTGGTCGTTAGTTGTTACAGTTATTGTTGCAACACCACTACCTGTCGCTGTTACAGTACCACTATTATCTACACTTGCTATATTTGCATCTGATGTAGTCCATTTCACACTTTTATCTTGTGCATTTTGTGGAAGTACAGTTGCTTGTAATTTTAAAGTATCACCTACATTTAAATTTGTATATGTAGTGTTTAAACTTACAGACTCTACTTTTGTATATTTATACTCATATACCCACTGTTTAAGAATATATCCTATTCTTCCATCATCATATCTAATTTTGTCATAAAGAGTATTATTACCTATTCCTATTCTTGTATATTTTGTCCTATTTTCTGCACCATCTTTTGTTTCATATACTTTTTCAAGTATAGAACCTAATGTATCAGGACCTGTTCTTATCCAAAATTCATCTGTAACACCAGAGTCTCTTGGATCATCTAAGTATACTCTTGTATTATCTGGTGTAAATGAAACATCACCAGGTACTGGCATACTTGCAGGTTCATTAGGCATATTTTCATATACAGGTATATCAAATTCAAATTTAGAATTTAACATTGAGCCTTGTTCATATGCACTATATGACATTTTAGCTTCATTTTTTGCACCAAATATATTAGTCATATATCCAGTTCCAAGAAGCCATTGTGCACTACCTGAATTATTAACATCAAAACGTTCAAAGTATATTGTGTTTTGTCCCCATACTAAATATTGATTATATATATATTGAATTCCACCTTTTAAAGCAGTTGGTATATCTGTCCATCCTTGATTACTTGCATATTTAAGACCATTTGTTATAGCAGAAGAATCTGCAGTATCATAAGCTCCAATATTAAAGAAATTATATACACCATGTGAGCCATCTATTAGACTTCCTGATACAATATTTCCACTATTTTCTTGTCTAATTCTAGAGGCTATATGAATAGGATTTATTCCTACCTGCTTAGATAATGAATGGATTAACTCTGCATAGGTAGTTCCTAAATCTTTCCATTGACCATAATATTTATATTTATCTTTATATTGTCCACCCATAGGAGTTGGGCTAAGTACATTTTGAACAGCTTCAACAGTCTGTACACCATCTACATATCTTAAGGCTTCAAATTGGAATATTCCTTCATCATTGATAAAATTACGTGGATCCATTACATATGCTACACCTTGCTTAGATGCTGTAACATAATCACCATCATAATAGTAGTTTTTTCCGTCTCTTTTCCACTCACTACCAAATATATCTTGTACTAAACTAATTGCAGGATTTACTTCATATGTCTCATGAGATAATGCCAAATTCCAATCAAGTCCTGTATGAACAGCTTTAAATGACCAATTAGGGTGCTTAGCCTTCATAGCATTTATATATGGCAGATATGAATCTGGAAAATTATCATCAATATATGAAACCGGTAAATTAGAGTTTAAAGTAGCTTCTACCTTATGAAAATTTATAGTTGAAGTGATAATACAGACAATAAGAACTGCTATTATTCCCTTAAACTTTAAATTTTTAGTCTTCATTTTTCCTCCTTGTCGACAAAAAGTATACATTTTATATGAAAATTATATCATAAACGCATACTTTGTCAAAGTATTTAATATAAATTTACTGTCTTACAGCATTATATTTGTTAAAATTTCACATTTTTTTCACATTTTGTAATAATGTTAAACATTTCAACGTAATTTCAGCATTTTCTATTATGTTCATATTTGACATTCTCGAAGTTATATATTATAATATCGACAAAAGTGTAATTTTTCACGGAGGTGGACAAAAAGAAATATTACTCTTAGCGCAAGGGCATAATTATTTATGTTGACGAGGATGATAGTTGTCGAATAATCAGCGGATGCTATCACGGTAATTAGATATCGTTATAATATAGCTAAAACACAAAATCTAAAATTGTAACAAAACTATATTAACTCTAATATAATAAATTAATTGTACATTGAAAATTTAAATATTAGGAGGTAAATAATTATGTGCGGAATAATAGGATATACTACTAAAAGTAGTAATTCGGTAGATGTGGCCTTATCAGGTCTAAAAAATTTAGAATATAGAGGTTATGACTCCTCTGGAATTGCTTTTTATAACAATAACGAATTAGATATAGTAAAAGCGAAAGGTAAAATATCTAATTTAGATGAAAAGCTATCAAAAATGAATACAACATCTAATTGTGCAATTGCACACACTAGATGGGCAACTCATGGTGAACCAAATGAAACTAATGCTCACCCACATCATGTTGGTAAAGTAACATTAGTACATAATGGAATTATTGAAAATTATGCTGCTTTAAAAGAAGAATTACAACAAGCAGGATACACTTTTAATTCACAAACAGATACTGAAGTTGCAACTGCATATATAGATTATTGCTATAATAAATGCAATAACAAATTACAAGCTCTTATTGATGCTTGTAAAAAATTTAGAGGCTCTTATGCTTTTAATGTTATATATGAAGATGAACCAAATACAATATATGCTTCAAGAAAAGATAGCCCTTTAGTAGTAGGATATAGTAACAAGGGAAATTTTGCTGCTTCTGATGTATCAGCAATATTAGACTACACTAATAAATATTCATTAATAAACGAAGATGATTTTGTAAAAATAACTAATAGTGTTGTTACTTTTTATAATGATAAACTTCAAGAAGTTTCAAAAGAAATTAAAACTGCTACTTGGGATGCTAATCAATATCAAAAAAATGGATATGACCATTTTATGCTAAAAGAAATTTATGAGCAACCTAAAGTTATTCAAGATATCTTCTCTAGATATTATAATGACTGTGATTATGCAGATATAGATTTCTCTAATTTTGATAACATACATATTGTTGCTTGTGGAAGTGCTATGCACGCTTCACTTGTTGGCAAGTACTTACTTCAAACTTATGCTAAAATACCTGCTATGGTTGAAGTAGCTTCTGAATATAGATATTCTGAAGAATTAATAACACCAAAAACTTTAATGATTGTTGTTTCACAATCTGGTGAAACAGCTGATACTATTGCAGCACTTAGACTTGCAAAAGAAAAAGGTGCATATGTTGTTGGAATAGTAAATGCAGTAGGATCTACTATTTCAAGAGAAGTAGATAAATGTATTTACACTTATGCTGGACCAGAAATAGCTGTAGCAACAACTAAAGGATACACATCACAAGTAGCTATCTTCTCTACTCTAGTTCTTAATGCAATGAAACAAAAAGGACTTCTTGATGAAGATACTTCTTCTAAGTTAAAAGATGAGCTTTTAACTATTGAAGATAAATTAAATGAAGTTATTTCAAATAGGAATACATATTTAGACATTGCAAAAGATATATATAATCACAATGATTTATTCTTTATTGGCAGAGGAATTGACTCTACTGTTTGTATGGAAGGTTCTCTAAAACTAAAAGAAATATCATATATGCATTCAGAAGCATATAGTGCAGGTGAATTAAAACATGGTACTATCTCTCTTATTGAAGATGGAACACCTGTAATATCTATTGCAACTGACCCTACTCTTTTTGAAAAAACTGTAAGTAATATAAAAGAGACTAAAGCTAGAGGCTCATACTCTATATTTGTTACTACTGATAAGCACAATGATATGAACTTTGCAGAATTTGCAGATAAAACTGTTATAGTTCCTGAAGCTAGTGAATTTATACAACCAATTCTTGTAGTATCAGCTCTTCAATTAATTGCATATGAAACTGCAAAACTTAGAGGTTGTGACATAGATAAACCTAGAAATTTAGCAAAATCTGTTACAGTTGAATAATATAAAATGACTTAGAATTTTCTAAGTCATTTTTTTATCCTTCTATTCAGAATTATGTTGACTTTTCTTTATCAAAGTGGTAAAATACTAATCGGATTTTAATGTTATATCTTAAAATTACTATTTTTAAGAATTGGAGGGATAAAATTGGAAAAGAATTATGGGAAAAGGAGAAAATCTTCTTATGTTGCACCTAGTGGAAAACATGCAGATGTTAATAACCACAGCTTTAAGCAAAAAGTTATGGACTTTACATTTACAAAAAGCTATCAGCAACAGATTAATGATAAAAGAAAGAATGATTTTAAAAGTGTAGAAAAAGATATAAGTTCGGATGAACATTTTAAATCTAATTTAAATGTTAAAACAGAAAATAGTAATAATTCTTACACAGCAAAATCTTCAAATGGAACAAAAAAAGTATTCAAAACATTATTAGTTATTTTTATTTTAGGGTTAATAGGAGTCACTATATTTTTTATACCTTATATTTCAATAGCCTTAAAATCCTATGAAAATGGAGTTGATACAACAAGAATAGATGTAGATACTGTTCCTCATATCTATGATAAAGACGGCAATCTTTTGTCATTAATGTATGGATACTATGATTCTGGTAAAACAGGATTTGTACCTACATACTCTAGTGTTTATACTGATGTATCTTCACTTCCTAAGTACATAGGAAATGCATTTACTGCTATTGAAGATGAAACTTTTTACGATAATAGTGGAATATCTGTAAATAGATTGTTATATGCCACTTTTAATTATTTAGTAAAAGGAGATTCTTCATTTGGTGGTAGCACTATAACTCAGCAATTAATAAAAGTTTCAACAGGAGATGATTCACATTCCCCATCTAGAAAAGCAAGAGAAATTGGTAATGCTTTATACTTAACAGATCATTGGTCTAAGGAAAAAATACTTGGTAGTTATATTAACCTTGTATATTATGGCAATGGAGCTTATGGAATTTACGAAGCGGCTTATACGTATTTTGATACAGAGCCAAAAAATCTTAATATAGCTCAAGCTGCTACACTCGCTGCAATTCCAAATTCTCCAGAAAGTCTAAATCCTTATGCCGGTGAAGAAAACAAAAATAAGCTTTTAAATAGGCAAAAGTTAGTATTAAAGAAAATGCTAGAACTTTCGTTAATAACTGAAAAAGAATATAACGAAGCTGTTAATTTTAATGTTGAATTTAAAAATGGTGCTGGAAAACTTTCAAAAAATGATCCGGCAACTAGTGCTTATTTTAAAATTGCATTTTCTGAGGCGATAGATATAGTTAAACAAAACTACTCTTGTAGTGATGAAGAAGCTATTGATATTATCTTAAATGGTAATACTAAAATTTACCTAAATATGGATACTAACTTACAGAAAAAGGCTTATGAAATTGCAACTTCTAATTACACAGATTATCCGGAATTTGAAATTGGAGGTGTGTTAACTAGCAAATCAGGTGAAGTTCTAGCAATAGTTAGCTCAAGGACAAACTCACAAGTTGACCATGCATATACTATGACTAGACAAACTGGTTCGGCAATAAAACCTTTAAGTGTATACTCACCTGCCTACGATTTAGGAATTTTAACACCAAATAGCTATCTAACAGATGCACCGGTATCTATAACCTCTTCTTCTGGTACTTGGCATGTAACTAATGCAGATAATAGATTTAGAGGTACTCTAACAGTTAATAATGCTATTGCATACTCTTTAAACACAACAGCAGTAATAACTTTAGAGAAGGTATCATTAAATAAGTCACTAGAATATGTAAAAAGTTTTGGTGTAACATCTGTAGATAATCATGACTTATATTATCCTGCTTTAGGACTAGGAGGCCTTACTTATGGTATTTCTCCATATGAAATGACACAAGCATACAATGTCTTTAATAATGATGGTGTATTTCGTAGTATTTCTACTATTAATAAAATAGAAATAAACGGAAAAGCATTTTATAAAGACAGAAATGAACATCAAGTTATTTCTAAAAGTGCCACAGATATGATGAAAACCTCGTTAAACTGTGTTGCAAGATATGGTACTGGTAGAACGGCAAATCTAAGTTTTACAACAGCATATCTAAAAACAGGTACAACTAATGAGGCTAAAGACATATGGACTTGTGGCTTTACAGATGACGTTACTGCTTGTTTTTGGGGTGGTTATGATACTCCTAAAACTGCACCAGTTTCAAATGTCAATGCTGTATGGAAACAACTGATGGAGTCCTATTACTTACGATAAAAAAACACTGCAACAAATTGTTGCAGTGCTTTTTTTACATTTTTTCAAAACTTACTATTTTATATTTTTCATCTTCATTCTTAAAAGTATATTTTACACTTTGTAGATTATTTACATCTATACTCTGTTCATCTATTTTAGATTTTAAATAATCTATTTGGTCTGTTTGTGTTTCTAGACTTCCATCATTTATAATTAATGCTAAGTTTGTTTTAGCCTTATCATAATATATTTCATCTTGACTTATAGAAACAGCTTCATTCATTTCTACTTTCTTAGTTATATATAATCTATATGCTAATAACTCTATCCTATCTTCATACTCAGTAATTTTATATGGAACTTCTACAGTATACTCTAATGTACCTCCTTCAAGTCCAATAGGTGGAATTATGAAAAATTGAGATGCTTCATCATAATTTACTACTCCATCTATACTTGTTAGTGTTAAATCAGAATCAACAAAAGTATCGTCTATAATTTTCTTTATATTCTCAGCAGCAATAGCAGTACTAGAATACGTCTCAGAATATTCAACATATTCAACAAATTCTGGTTTTCTAAACACTTTATCTAGTGCAAATAATATTTTAGCTTTATTATCTACACCATTTTGATCTAGCTCATTTATTACTGTATTAGAATATATTTCTGATAACTTAATTAACTCTTTTAATTGTACACCTATTCTACTTGTTACAATTATATTTTGGCCTCTTTCTTCTCTTTCAATAATCTCTTGATTATCTTCTACATTTTCTTCAACTTGTTCTTCTTTTTTTTCATTTTTTCCTTTATTCATGTTAAGAAAAATATACCCAAAACAAATAATAGCTAGTAAAACTAAAATTATACATACCGCTGTAACTACTTTATTTTTCATTTTTACCCCCTTTATAATCCACTAAGAACTGAATCAGTAAATACTTGTCCAAATAGTTCAAAATCTTTATAGCTTTTAAGCTCAAAAGAAAATATCTTTTTAAAATCTGACCTTATAACAAATAATATTGCGTTATATGTTGCAATACTTATTTGTATTTTACTCTTTAAGTCTACGCTTGTACAACATTCTTCGCATATAAAATTGTTATTTATATAGTCGTAATATACACTTTTATTATCTGAATCTAGCAAAGACTTTGAACAATTTGCACATTTATCTTGTCTTGGTGCAAAGCCCAAGACAGTAAACAATTTAATTTTAAAAGCATTAATAATAAGTTTTGTATCTTTTTCATACTTATCTAACGCATATATAGTATTTAAAAAAAGTTTTAATATTTTATCACAATCCTGATTTTCATCAGTTACTGAATTTATTAATTTTGTCAT
Source organism: uncultured Clostridia bacterium (assembly GCA_947627255.1). GTDB lineage: Bacteria > Bacillota > Clostridia > TANB77 > CAG-465 > CAG-465. The sequence goes on from CANQVI010000003.1 coordinate 29,061, forward strand.
TTCAAAAACTATTTGAAGTTTATCAAAATCTATTCTTAAATTATAAAATGTATTTATAACTGAAGCAGAATTTAAATAATAATAACTAGTATTTTGATATAATACAAATTCACTATAAACAAGATACTGAGAACTAGCTAGAAATTGGCTATTAGTTTTCTTTGCACCTTTAGCTATAGCTGAAACTTTACCTAAAGTATCTGTAAGTATTGTTATTATTTTATCATTATCTTTATAAGCTACTTCTCGTATTACTATCCCCTTCACCTTTACTAGCTTCATTTAAAATATCACCCTTTTTTTCATATATACTATTGCTATTATGTAATTCTAATATTTTTTTATATTCAATAAAAGTTTCAACATTTCCTGTAACTAAAAATTGTTTCCAAGCAAAATCTTCATACATTCTGCTCACCTCTTAATTTTATTATATGTAAATAATAAAATTAGATACCTTAAATTTTAGATTTTATATTTTTTAAATAATTTTCATTATCTTGCCAATCTTGTCTTACTTTTACCCATAATTTTAAATTAACTTTATCTTCTAGCATATCTTCTATATCTACTCTTGCCTGTGAGCCAATTTTCTTTAGCATTGCTCCATCTTTACCAATTATTATTCCCTTGTGAGACATTTTTTCACATATTATATTTACGTCTATATCATAAACACTTTGTTTTTGTCTATTCTTTCTTTTCTTAAATTTTTCAACTTCAACTTTTATTCCATGTGGTACTTCTTCATCTAAATTATTTAATGCCTTTTCTCTTATAATTTCTTCTATTATTTCTCTTTCTGTTATATCTGTTATTTCATCTTCTGCATATATTAAATCACCCTCTGGTAAATATTTTTCTATGCATTCTTTTAATATATCTAGTCCGTCCTCTTTATATATAGATATTGGCACTATTTCTTTAAATTCTCCACCAATAGATTTAATATAATCATTATATACAGTAATAATTTTTAGAATTTTTTCTTTTTCAATTTTATCTATTTTATTAATGCATAATATAATATTACTTTTACTTGAACATATATTTTGCATAATAGTTTCACTAGCTTTATCTATTGTTGGCTTACTAGCATCCACCATATAAATAATCACATCAACTGATTGAATAGCACTCTCAACATTTTTCATCATATACTCGCCCATTTTATCTTTAGGTATATGAACTCCTGGAGTATCTATTAATATCATTTGAGATTTTTCATCAGTTATTATTCCCTTTATATTAAATCTAGTTGTTTGTGGCTTAGGTGTTGTAATTGCTACTTTAAAACCTACTAATTTATTTACTAAAGTAGATTTCCCAGCATTAGGTTTTCCTACCACAGTTATATATCCCGCTTTAAACATAACTATGCTCTCCTTCACAAAGTTATTATATCAAAAAAATATAAAAAAAACAATGAAAATTTAGTGATAATTTTGCTTATTTTTATTTAATAATGTTAACATAATATTGACAATACTTGTATCGTGTGGTATAATTAGATGGACAATTATATTAATAATTGTGTTGTAACTAATTATGTTACAAGATTAACTTATGTAGCTATTTATGCTACTATGATAGGGGGTAAATTTATGAAAAATTTGTTAGGAGGTATTATTACCAGACCAATACTTCTAACAAAGGACAAGGAGGTTGCTGCTACAGTATTAGGATACGATTATGTAGACAAATGCTTAGTAGCCAAAGTTAAAGATACGGGAGCAACAATAGCTCTAGAGGATATTAGTATATATCAAAAGCTATCAATGAACAAAGATAACAACATTAACGGTGATTATTTACATAGACTATTAGGTTCGCAAATAAAATGCGAAGTCATAGGTTACGACAAAGGATATATATTATCTAGAGCAAAACTAATGCAGAAACGTGTAGAGAAATATAATAAAGGAGATGTAGTTGAAGCAACTGTTGTATCAGCATCAGAAAAAGCACTTTACTTAGAGTTTGATGAAGGTTTAAGTGGAATTATGTACTTAAATCAAATGACTTCTGCTAAAGTACATAGACCTTTGGATATTTATTCTATCGGTGATAAAATAAAGTGCAAAATTATAAAGAAAAAAGATGGATATTTTGAATTATCTAGACTTGAGCTTTATAAATTTGTAACTTTAGACTTGCAACGTGGCAACTTAATTAAATGTCGTATTACTAAAAAATTAGACGACAATAGCGGATTTTACGTTGAAGTAATATCTAATCCTCAATATTCTGGTATCTTTGATTTAACAACCTACAATAAGAACAACAAGTTCGAAATTGGTTCAACAATCAATTTAAGAATTGCTAAAATTAATGGTCAGCAATTAAGACTTAGAACTTGCAATTAAAAAATTAATAAAGTACTGATTCGTTCAGTGCTTTATTTTTTTTCACATATAATTTTTTTCTACATATAATATATTAATTGAGGTGAAATTATGGATAATATTTGTTATGATTTAGCTATAAGGCAAAGAAAATGTCAAAATAATATATCAGTTACCTCAGATAATGTTTATACTAATATAGCCAACAACTTTCAGATTTTGCTATCTTTTGGATATGTAATAAATATAATATCTAAAAATAATACTAGTGTTACTATTGAAATAGTAAATTTTGATTTATTAGAACCCGTTAGGTTTAATATTCCAACTGATACTTTTAGAACTTTCGATTTACCTATGTATAATGGTACATATATAGTATTAATTGGTGTTATGCGAAATGATAATAATTGTCCGTGTCCATATTTGATAAGGTGATAAATATGAATATAACTTTAAATATTAATGATACATATTGTACAAAATGTTATAAAAACACATTAGAAAAGACAGAAACTATTACATCAACTAGTGATTCTTTACAACTTCAAAATAATTACTCACTAAATGTAATAAGTGTATCTAATACAAGATTTTCAGTAATTATCCAAAATGGAAATTGTGTCATTATTAGAAATATTTTATTAGGAGTAGCTACAAGTATTTTAATTCCCTCAAAATGTTCTCATATAATTACAATAACTAGTGTATAACATACCTAATAATATATTACTTGTATCTACTATTATTTCTATGTGGATATATAATAATCTTCCAAGAGATTTAGTTAATTATTTAGCTAATCTTTTTGAAATGGTTGGTCAAAATCTATCTAGTATGCTTACTTTTGGAACAAATAACAATAATAGCTACACTCAATAAGTGTAGCTATTAATTTGGTTCTAAGAATTCTAAGGTTTCGGGTTATTTTTTACCCCAACTATTGACTTAGAACCATTAATTTATGCTTTAAAAATATTAATTTGTTTTTTTGCTTCTTTTTCTTTTAAAGACTCTCTTTTATCATATAATTTTTTACCTTTACATATGCAAAGTTCTACTTTAAACCATCTTCCTTTTGAATATATTTTTGATGGAACTAATGTATACCCACCTTGTTTAATATAATTTAACATTTTTAAAATTTCTTTTTTATGGACTAATAATCTTCTATCTCTTAATGGATTTACATTATATATATTCCCATGTTCATATGGACTTATATGCATATTTTTTAGTATTACTTCTTGATTTTTTATTAATGCGAAGCTATCTTTTAAGTTACACATCCCATCTCTTATAGACTTTACTTCTGTTCCTTTTAACTCTACTCCACATTCATATTTTTCTACTATTTCATATTTAAAGTTAATTTCTCTGTTTTTTATACATATATCATTTTTATTTACATATTGTTTACTCATTTAATCTCCTACTAACTATTTAATATATCGTTTATCATATTATCATACATTTTTGTTATATCTATATTTTTAGTAGATAAATTATTTAACTCATTTTTTAATGATTTGATTAAATTATTCATTTCAATAACAGAATTTAAATTGTTAGAATCAATATATTGTGTTAGATTATTTGGCAAATCTATATAAATATATTTAGTATAATCAAATATTTTATTATCTACATTTATTCCTGAATCTATTTCTGATATTATTGAAGAAACCTTATCATTAGTATCTTTTAATAGCATATTTATATTATCTGTATAAAATTTATATTCTCTATTTAAAAATTCTTTATATTTTGAATATATATCTTTTATTTTATTATTATTTTCTTCAAAAATTTCTTCATCACTCTTTTGTTCTTCTTGTTCTACTACAGTATCTTGAGTTTCAGTCTCTTCTTTTTCCTCTTCTTGTTCTTGTTCTCGTTCTTCTTTTAATCTATTATCTTCCTCTTTTTTAGCATTTTGCATATATTCTACTGATAATTTCATATAATCTAATGTAGCATTAGAAGTAACACTATAATTAATTATAGTTTCTTCTACATCTTTATTGTCTACCTTTTCTTTTTTAACAGTCTTAGAGCCTTCTATATATTTATTTACCGCATTAGTTCTTGCTTCTATATCTTTTTCTACTTTATCTAAAAATTTAGCATAATCCATTTTATTTATAGAAGTCTTATATGCTTTTTCAACATTATCTTTTAAATCTAATACCTTTGCTTCGGTATTAACAATATTTTTATTTAATTCATTTAAAGTTTCATCTAATATTAATGTATTTTTAGCCTCTTTACCAATCTGATATAATTCTTTGCTAATTTCATTATATTTTTCTTTATACTCATTTACATCATAATCTAAAAAGCCTAATATAGTTATATTATCTGATATATCTACTAATTCTTTTTGTAAATCAGTTACTCTTGATTTTATATTATTAATATTATTTCTCTTATTTTCATCAATATAGTCTCTAAATATATTGTTTATCTGGTTATCTAAAAAATCTTCTGCACTATTTACTTGAGACAAATATTGTATACATTTTACTAAAGCTAGTTTAGCCTCCGGAAGCTCCATTGTGCTATCTATACTAACTTCCCTTGTTGATACAATAATTGCACCTAAATATGAATCTGGTAATTTAATTTTCTTATTTTTAATAATATCTCTTATAGAATATTTAGAAGCAACATCAGAAGTTGTTATATCTTTTTTTACTCTTAATTTATTTTCAAGAACAGTCTTCATACCTAGTATTGGACTATCTACATTTAATCTTATTGCTGGATAATATTCAAATTCTTTTTGCTTTTTTACTTTTTCGACTTTTTGATCAATATTATTAATTTTTAATTCTATATTATTTAAACATTCATTTATTAATGTAATTATTTGCTCTTTTTCTTTATCTTCTTGTTTTGTAACTTCTGTATTTTCATTTTCTTGTGCATATATTTTGCTATTAAAATCAAATGATAAAATTACAGTTAGTATTATGAATAAAAAGCTAATTTTTTTCATAAAACGCACTCCCTCTTTGCCACATAATTATATCATGTAACAATGAATATGTAAAGTTAAACACTATTTAGTTATCTACATACTTTGAAAAATAAAAATCTGATATTGATATATTTTCATAAATTTCATTAACTAAGTAATCTACTTTTTCTCTTATTCTACTTCCCTTTTTTAGATAGCTCATGTTTTTATTTATTGTCATCATTTCTGCAAATAGCTCTGACCTATCCTCTTTTGGAGAAACTTTTGAATATTTAGTTACAAAATACGAATCTTTATTTTGCTCATCTGTAAAATAATTATTATACACATATTCATCAGTAAGTCTAGAAACATTGTCAACATATTGGAATCCAATTGGATTATATTCATTCCAAGAAGAATATAAAAATTTAGTTCTATCTGACATATAATATTCTAATATGTGAAAAAATTCATGATGAAATGCTCTTTCAAAATTTTCATTATTGCTCAAATATATTCTGTATTGATTTAAAGAGTTCTTTGATGCAAGTGCTATATTATTATCGTTAAACTCTGACACTAATAATATATATAATGAATATTTTTCTTTAGTGAATATATCAAAAACATCTTTAGGATATTTTTTTAATGCGTCATATATGCTTTTTATATTATTATTTGCAATAAACTCATCATATTGTATATTGGCATCAACAGCAGATAAGAAACCTTTTTCTGACTCACCAAATGTAACAATTATTCCATATTCATCTTTTATCTTTTTTATATAATATTTGTTTTCCTGTTCTACATTACTTTGAATATCCTTTTGGTACAAAATTTCATCAAAACCAGATGAAATATTAAGTTCTTTTACAAAAAGTATCGTTATTCCAACAACACACGAAAGAATAAAAAAATATGTAAATACAGAAAGTTTTCTTGCATTAATATTTTCCTTTTGCATTCTTTCCTCCATTACTCAAAATACTCTACATTTAATGCTTTCATAATATATTGATATGGTTCTTCTTCATTCTTTTGTAACATATTATTATACCCTGTCATATATATGTATGCAGCCACATTATCTTTTGAGTTTTTTTCAGACTCTAATGTTACTTTTATTTGTTCAATTAATTCAAAATCTTTAACCTCTTTTGCCTTAGCTATATATGTAGCAATATCTTTAGAAAATTCTTCAATATCTTTTTTTGTTATTTGCTCAATTTTTTTAGCAAAGCTAATTGTTAAAGTAGATGTATCATCATACATTATTTTTACATCCATATTATTTTTTTCTATATCTTTTACACTTTCATATATATTATTACAAACAGCCCTTAATATTTTTTCATTATACTCATCTTGTACGTTTTTTATATCATTTTTATATACAATAAACCTTGCCAAATTATTGTTATTTAAAGTATCTTGAGTATAAAATATATATTTTGGATTATTATCTAAGACATACTTACTAGATACTATTTTAAATCTACTACTAGATGAATATTCATTTTTTGTATAATTATATAAACTCTTTTTTGCAATATTATAGCTAAATATATCGCCATGAACTATGGCATTAATATCTATTGCAAATATTAAAGTTACAATACACATAGCATAATATTTTGCTTTATCTTTAAATTTATTCTTTTTTACTTTATGTTTTTTTATTAATGTATTTAATGAAAAACCAAATATTTCTCCTAAAATACTTACAACACCTATTTCAAATGAATTTATTAAATTACTAACTAATTCTGATGGCACTTTTATTTGAAGCATAACTATAGCAAGAAGAAATAAAAAGAAACTTGTCATCATTTTCTTTTCAAATACAATGTACCCTAATATTCCTATTAAAAATACAATCGGAATCATATTTATAAATATATTTCCATATAAACAAGTATATATGCCAATTACTAATACTATACAGTATAATATTGCTTCTATATATCGTTTTAATATTCCATTTTTCTTTTTCAAGGTATCACCTCATTTATTAAATTATATATTAAATAAAAAAATATAGCAATTATTATATAAACTATTCTAAAATAATTATAGTATAATTTAACTTTTTTTTAATATATTGTTATGAGGTAATTTTTAATATGTTAAAAAAAATATTTATTATATACACTATATTATTAACTATTTTTAGTAAAAATATATTAGCAATAGAAATCTCATCACCTAGTGCAGTTGTAATATGTAGTGATAGTGGTAGAGTCCTTTTTGATAAAAATTCTACTGAAAAAAGAAAAATGGCATCTTTAACTAAAATTATGACTGCATTATTATTAGTTGAGAACTGTAAAATGAATGAAAATATAACAATAGATAAAAGAGCAACCCAAATTGGTGGTTCTAAAGCTGGAATAAAAGCAAATGATATAGTAACAGCAGAAAATTTACTATATGGTATGCTTCTTCCCTCAGGAAATGACTGTGCTCTTGCAATAGCATATCATATTGGTGGTAGCATAGAAAATTTTGCTAAGATGATGAATAATAAAGCAAATGAATTAAGACTTGATGACACTCATTTTGCTAATCCACATGGTCTAGATAATGATGAGCATTACACTACTGCTCTTTCTTTAGCATTACTTACTAAATATGCTCTTTCATATAGTAAAATAAAAGAAGTGGTATCAACAAATGAAAAGGATGTAGTTTTAGGCTCATTTACTAAGCATCTTACTAATACTAATTCACTTTTAAGGACATATGAAAAAGCAAATGGTGTAAAAACAGGATTTACTAATGGTGCTAATAGATGTTTAATTGCATCTGCCAAAGAAAATGAATTAGAGTTAATTGCTGTAGTGCTTGGAAGTGAAACATCTTCTATAAGGTTTAAAGATGCAAAAGATATATTAGAAGATACATTTAACAAATACAAGTTATATGATATTTCTAACTTTCTAAATGTATATATTAATATTCCTATTGTAAAAGGAAATATAAAAAATTATATTTCAAGTTTTTCTGATAATAAAAAAGAAGCATTAACTGATGAGGAATATAAAAATATATACGTTTCTCAAAATTTTGTAGATAAATTAGAAGCTCCTATTAAAGCAGGTACATACATTGGTACATATAAAGTAAGTATTGGTGATGAAATACTATATAGTAAAGATTTTTTTACTGAGTATGATATAGCTAAAAATTCTGCAAAAGATTATTTTATACTTTTTATTAAAAATATGTTTAATAAATTAGAAAAAATATAAGCAGTTTTATAAAACTGCTTATATTATATTATTCATTTATATACATACTATTTTTCTTTAATGCTTCTAACACTATTTCTCTTTCGTTATCAATTTGTTCTTTAGTTAGAGTATCAGTATATGAACCAATTACAAATCTTATTGTAACTGTTTTCTTACCAAGCATTTTTTCTATATTTTCATATATATCTACAAGAGAATATTCCATTAAATACTGCATATTTGTTTCTTGTATAACTTTTTCTATATCACCATATTTTACATTTTTATCTACTATTAAAGATAAGTCAAATGTAACTGTTTGATATTTAGATATCTCTTTATATGAAATATCATTTTTAACAATATTTCCTAATTTATCAATAGCAAGTTCTGCAACTACTATAGAAGTTTTTGGATTAATTGCATCTTTTATTTTTGGATGAACTACTGAAATATATCCTAAATTTTGGCCTTCAACTATTATGCTAAAGCTATTTACAGGATGCATCCAGTTATTTTGTACTAATTCAATATTTTCATATTTAGCATTTAGGTTTCTATTAATTTTTATTATATTATCTATCATAGATTTTACTTCATATACAAGTTCTTTTTCTTTAGCTTTAGAACTAGCAACAGCAACTCCTAATATTTTATTTTCTTTTGCATCTTTGCCATCAAATTCATATTCAAAAGTTCTACCTATTTCAAATACTCTACATTCTGGCATATATTTTAAATTTTTATTTATTGCATAAAGCATAGTTGGTGCCATTTCTCTTCTTAAAGTATTATCTAATTTTACAATACCATTAACAATTTTTAAGTTATCTCTAACTTTAATTCCTAATTCTTGATTCATTTCTGTATTATACCATACATAGCTATGTATCTCAGACATTCCATATTTTGTTGCTAGTAATTCTTTAGAAGCATATTCTAATTCTCTAACTGGGTCTTTTGGAACTGGAGATATTTTCCATAGATTTGTTTTAGGCTCAATATTATCATATCCATGTATTCTTGCTATTTCCTCTATTATATCTGCTTTTTGACTTACATCTTTTGTAGCTCTAAATGTTGGTACTTCAATTGTAATATTATCACCATCAACATCTAAACCATATTCTAGATTTTTAAGTGTAGTAGTTATTTCTTGCATTGTTAATACTTTCCCTATACTTCTATCTATGTAGTCTTTGTCTATATGTATAGTAATATGAGGATATCTTTTTATATATACATCTGTAAAAGCAGATGTTACTTTAATATCTTTATCTTCAGCTTTTAATATTTTAATAAATCTAGCTATTGCAAGTTCAGTAAGTTCTGGATCTAGTGTTTTTTCATAACGTGCTGCAGCATCAGTTCTTAAATCTAATTTGCTTGCAGTTTTTCTTATTGCAACTGCATCAAAATTAGCTGACTCTAAGAATAAAGATGTTGTATTATCTGTTATCTCACTATCAAGACCACCCATAACACCAGCAATTCCTACAGGTTCATCTTCATGACATATCATAAGTGTTCCTTTATCTAGTAATCTTTCTTGCTTATCTAATGTAGTGAATTTAGTATCTTCTTTTAATGTTCTTACATTTACACTTCCAACAACTTTTTCATCAAATGCGTGCATTGGTTGTCCTAGTTCTAACATTATATAGTTAGTCATATCTGCAAGTAAATTAATACTTCTCATTCCACAATAATAAAGTCTTACTTTTACTTTCCAAGATGACATTTTTTTAGTAACATTTTCAACTCTCATTGCACTATATCTTAAGCATAGTGGATTATCATCATCTTCTACTTCTACTCCAACTTGAAGTTTTTCCATATCATTATATAATTTTAAATCTTCAACTTCTAATGGTTTTAGTTTTCTTCCAGTAATAGCTGCTATTTCTCTTGCTATTCCATAGTGTCCCCATAAATCTGGTCTGTTTGTTAAAGATTTATTATCTACTTCATAAATTACATCTTCAACAGGAATAATATTTTTTATATCTTCACCTAGTGGTGCATCATCATCTAAGATTATAATACCTGAATGATCATCACTTACACCAAGTTCTTTTTCAGATAAACACATACCATTACTTACTTGACCAGCTAATGTAGCTTGTCCTATTTTTTCACCATTAACTGTACTACCAACTTGTGCAAATACAACTTTTGCACCTACTTTCACATTTGGTGCTCCACAAATTACTTGTAGCTTTTCTTTTCCAGTATCTACCATTAATTTATGTAATTTCTTTGAATTTTCTACATCTTCTACACTTAATATTTGAGCTACAATAACTTTATCTATATCTTGACCATATTTTGTAATTCCTTCAACTTCTGCAGTAGACATAGTAAATTTATATATTAACTTTTCTACATCAACACCATCTAAATCTACGAAATCTTTTATCCAATTTATTGATATATACATCTGCTTTTCCTCCTACTTAATATTCATTTGCTTTAATATTCTTACATCACAAGAATTTAATGCACGTAAATCATTAATATTGTATTTCATCATTGCAAGACGACTAAGTCCAAGTCCGAATGCAAATCCTGAATATTCTTCTGGATCTATTCCACCCATTTTAAGTACGTTTGGATGTATCATTCCACAAGGACATAATTCAATCCAGCTTCCACCTTTACATACTTTGCAACCTTTTCCATCACAATATGGGCATTTTATATCTAATTCAAATCCTGGCTCAACAAATGGGAAGTATCCAGGTCTTAATCTTACTTCTACATCTTTTTTAAATATTTCTGAAAGCAAAGTCTTCATAAAATATATAAGATTAGATATAGAAACATTTTTATCTATCATCATACCTTCCATTTGGAAAAATGTGTTTTCATGAGATGCATCTAATGCTTCATTTCTAAAACATCTTCCTGGGAATATTGCTTTTAAAGGAGCTCCATACTTAAGCATTATCTTATTTTGTGCAGCAGAAGTTTGAGTTTTTAGAAGTTCACCATTTTCTAACCAAAATGTATCTTGCATATCTCTTGCTGGATGATATTTTGGAACATTTACTGCTTCGAAGTTATTATATTCAGTTTCTACTTCATTACCATCTTCAACAGTAAATCCCATACCAGTAAATATATCCTCTAATTCTTTTTGTACTATTGTAATAGGATGAAGAGAACCTATATTATCTTCAACAGGTACTGTTATATCTATTTTTTCAGCATTGTTTATTTTCTCATCATATTCTCTTTCTTTAATTTCCTCTTTTTTGTTTTCAATCATTTTTTCTATTTCTTGTCTTAAAATATTAGCCTTTTCTCCAACTTCTTTTCTTTTTGATGCTTCTACATTTTTTAAATTTTTAAGGATTTCTATTACTTGTCCTTTTTTTCCTAAATATTCTACACGAATATTCTCAACATCAGTAGCATTTTTAATTTCACTCATTTTCTTTGCTACTTGTTCTTTTAAAAGTGATATTTTTTCTTCCATTTTAATTTTTCTCCTTCCTAAAAAAAAGCCACTTCATCCTAAAACTTAGGACGAAATGACTTTAAATTCCGCGTTACCACCTAATTTCATTTAGCTTTATACTAAATGCTCTCAAAAGCTATTACGGGCACACCCGCTTGTTCCTAATAGTTTCCGTTCAAAACAAGACCTCCAAAGTGAAATTTCAGTAACAGTATATTAGTATGCTTACAGCCGGTGACATACATTCTCTTTAAATATATTCTCTGCTACCTACTTTGCTTTATCATAGGCTTTCTTTTATCATAGTTTGAATTATAACACAGATGCAAATATTTGTCAAACTATATTTTATATACTTTTTCTTAATTTTATTTGATATTCTTCAAATCCTACTTTTTCATAAAAAGCTCTTGCATTATAATTATTACTAAGTACATTAAGCTCAATAGATGAAAGATTTCTACTTTTGGTCCAATCTTTAGCTTTATCTAATAATTGCTTTCCATATCCTTTTGACCTGTACTCTGGCAAAATTATAAGTTCATATATAAATGAATAATTATCCTCTTTAAAAGAATCATATTGTTTATATGGTGATTCTCTTTGCTCAATTAAAGCATATCCAATTATCCTATCATCTTCTTCAACTAAAATATAGTCTGAGCTTACAGCTTTAATCATTGCATTAATAAACTCCTTAGGAAATCCTATAGGATTATAAATATCCTCTTTCAAATTGTTTAATACTAAAAATAATTCTGTATTTAAATTATATATTTCATCTATATCATTTTCATTTGCAAGTCTTATCATTTTATACCTTCTTATTATTTAAAATTTTTTTCAATATATTTTTTATGATTATTATTTATATATACATTACTATTTTCTGCTATTTGAGATAATAGCTTTTTTAATGTGTCATAGGCTAAATCAAATTGCTCTTTAGTTATATCATTATCTTCTAATGCTTTTTGCAATTCATCTTCATCCCACACTTGTACTAAATCATTTACTTTATCTATTGTTATATCTAAATATAAATCATCATAATATAACCCTTTACCTGTTTCTATTCCTATACCATTTATTATATCTATGTAATATGATATTGTCTGTTTTTTATCATTTAAAAATACTCTAACACCATAATTTTCATTTTTTGGTAAATATTCTAGCATATAATATCCTTCTTTTAAAAGACATATATTTTTGCCAGTATGAGTTGTAATATATGGCTTATCTATACTATTTACTTTCTTTATAACCGAATAACAGTCTAGTTTACTGTCTTCAAATTGCATCATAATATAATTATCTATTCCTCTTAAATATGTATTAGTCAAAAATTTTCTTTTCATAAAATCACCTTACAAGCACATTATAGCAAAAAAAAATAAAAGCTTCAATAACTGAAGCTCTTATTTTAAAATTACTATTTATTATTTATAGCTACTTGGATAGTTCCATTTTCAAAATCAATCATTTTAACTTTATATGGCATATCATTATCTTCGCTATGAACAGAATATCCATTGCTAAAAGTATGACTACCTAAGTACTCAGTACCATTTACAGTTAAAGCATATGGAACTTCATATCCGTTATTGTAATCTTCAGAAGATTTATCAAAATTTAAGTCTGAATCTATAGTTAAAATTAATGTATTGTCACCATCTTGTACCTTTAAAGATTCTCCAGCTTTTAACCATATTTCTTGTCCTAATGTACTTTCTATAGTATTAGAACCTTTAACACTTTTATATATTAAAACGCCTCCTACAACTAAAACAACAATTGCTACTAAAGCTATTATAACTTTAAATTTATTATTTTTTCCTTTCATAATATCCTCCTATTTTTTTACAAAATTCTTCTTGCCCTCGTATTATATCACAGTATATCATATAAAACAATAACGCAACAATAAAAAATAGAAAGAAAATTTTATATATTACTCAAATCTTGAATCATATTTTCAATAAATGCTCCATATCCACGCTCCGGATCATCTAAGAATACATGCGTTATAGCACCTATTAATTTTCCATCCTGTACTATTGGAGCACCACTCATTCCCTGTACTATTCCACCTGTTTTATCTAGTAGCTCCTGATCTGTAATTTTAATAGCTATATTTTTATTTCCACTAGAATTTAAATATACCTTTTCTATTTGAATTTCATATTTTCTTTTTATATTATCATCTAAAGTTACATATATGTATGCCTCTTTAAGCTCAATTTCCTCTTTTTTACCAATTTTTATTACATCATTATCACTATATATTTTTTCATTATCAATATGCCCAAAAATGCCATTTTGAGTGTTACAATATATCTGACCTATTGTATCATTAGTTATAGTACCTTTTAACTCACCTGGTACTTTTGCTATACCTTTTTTTATCATATATATGTCAGTTTTAGTAATACCACCTGTTGTTATTGGTAAAATATATTGGTTAGCTGTTTCTGTAATAGCGTGGCCTAAAGCAGCAAATTTGCCTGTATCTTTTTCATAAAAAGTTATAGTTCCAACACCAGCACTACTATCTTTTACCCAAAGACCTAGCCTATATGTTTTAGTGTTTTCATTTAATTTAGGCTCTACTGCTACATTAATAATTTTTTCATCTCTAGACACAGTTAGATTTAAAGTCTCACCTATAGTTGCATATTCTTCTAATTCTGCATCAGTTTCAATTTTACAACCATTAACTTCTAAAATGATATCACCTATTTTTAAATCTATGTCTTCTCTTTCAACGCCCATTACTAAAACTCCACTAGCAAGTAACTTTATTCCTATTGCCTCTCCACCAACATAGTACTCTTTTTCTTTTAGAGAACATTCTACTACATTTTCCTTTAGACTGATAGCAATACAACTAGTAATACTTATTATACCGATTATAGCTATAATAATAATTAATAATTTCTTTTTATTTTTAAACATTTACACCTAGAATTCCTCCAACTATTCCTGTTAAAGAACAAATAGCTAAATATATTCCTAATGTATTAGTAATACAAAAACTATTATTTAATATACATGAAATAGCAAAAATAATTAATACACTAATAACGTTTACTATAATGCCATGTATTAAACCATTCTTTTTAATTTTTTTACACAATATAAATGAAGATATAAATGCAGATATAGCCATAGCTAAAAATACTGCTGATTCTATATATACGTCATTTATATTAGTATAAGCAAAAATTAGCGATATTATTATTAAAAGTGTAACTATTGCTACAGCAAAACTCATCAATGATATTAAATAACTTTTTAAATATTTCATTTTTTATCAACCTCAATAAATTATATGATAAAATGTTTTTTTTATACAAAAAAAGATGCTACCCTAAGATAGCATCTTAATTACATTAATAAATTTATTCTTCCTTTATTGGATTATCATTTTCAGTAGTAGTTTCTTCTACATTTTCTACTGCTTTAGCTTCTTGTACAGTATCTGCACTTGATTCTACAACAGGATTTTCTGTTTTCTTTCCTGCTAAATTCTCGTAAAATACAATACCAGCAACAGCAATATATGGAGCTAAGAATAAATATCCTATTCCACATGTTAATGATGATAATATTGCCCATCCAATAAATGAAAGTGATAAGCAAATATATTTTACTCTATTACCTTGCATAACTTTAACAGATTGTTCAACAGCTTCTTTTGCAGTCATATTTTCGTTATCAATAGCAAAATATTGTGATAGCATAATTAATAATGATTTAGCTATAAGCCAAATAGAACAAGCTATAGTTGCTATTGCCCATATAAATAATAGTACTACAAATGCACCAGTATCAGCACCAGTAGCTGAAGCAACTATCATAGGTGTAAGAATAGCTACAAGACCTCCTATATATACAAGTAAGAATACTATAAGAGGAACTATTAATTTTAGTATATTATGTCCAACAATAGCCCATGATCTGCCAAAATTATCAAAACCTAGTTTGAAGAATTCTGTTACACTTTCTGTTTCTCCTCTTTTTAATCTAATTTGGTTCATAAGGAATCCATATTCTAAAGGAATAGTTACTACAACAGTAACTACAGCACCTACAACAGGTATCATGTTTAAAAGTGCTAATACGGCTGTTACTATAATGAACAATACATTTAATAGTATAAATTTTCCCCACTTTCCTGATAAGTCTTTTCTAGCTTGTGCTCTAATTTCACTTGCACTCATATATAAAACCCTCCTTAATTTTTATAAAATAAATTTATCTGTTTTATTCTTCAACATCACTTTTAATGACATTATTAGATTGTTTTTTGGAATTTTTCATTTTATACTTTTTCCTTTGGTCATGTGCCTTATCCATTATTTCTCGTCTAATAATAGAGAAATTGTTTAATATTCTTCCACCAAATACAATTATTGCTGCAAGATATATTTCTACATTTAAAATTTCTCCTAAATATACAAGAAACATAGCAAAAATGGCATTGAAGAAAAAGCCAGATAAAAATATTTTCATTTTAAAGTTTTTACCAGTACTTGCTGCTAAGGCTCCAAATATAGAATCTAGACAAGCAAGTATAGCAACAGCTACATACTGATATGAAGAATATGGTATAACAACATTTTGTCCTACCAATATTCCTAATAATATAAATACTACTAATATTAAAAGTCCTACTATCATATTTTATTCTCCTCGCTTTGCAAAATTGAATGATAAAGTTCCATCATACTTTGGTATACTAATATCACTTTGTCTTGATAATGTAACTTTTAATCCATAACTATTTTTAAGTACATCAACTACACCATTTTTTATTGTTAATGCACTTTCTAAATATTGAGCATTACCAATAGCTTTTATTTCAAATGGTGCTGCAACCTTTTGATAATTAATTTGTACTACTGAGCCTACACATCTTACAGCAGATGTAGCAATTATTCTTTGTTCATTTACACTTATTGCCTCAGCACCAGCTACTCTTAACTCATTAATTACAGTTAATATATCACTGTCATGTACTAATGAGTCTGATGTATTTCCATCAAATAATGTTATAATAATTCCTTCACCATTTACATCTGTTGTTCCTGCTAAAAGGTCTAATTTACTTATTTGATCTCTCATAGAAGCAATTAATGTACTATTTGTCGAAGAATTATTTTGATATTCTTCTACTATTTTTATATTTTGATCATATTTTGCTTTTAATTCATCATAATCTCTTTGCAAATTTACTAAAGAATCTGCAAGTTCATTTTCTCTTTTACCTTGTAATATAGTTTCAGATTTGCTCATAGTAGTAATTTGTGCTGTTATCATAATTGCAAGTAAAAATAAAGATATTCCAATAGATATATACGCAGGAATTGAATTTTTTTGCATATATTCAACAATTTTTTTAAATTTACTATTTTCAGGCATATCCTTTTTCAAATTAATCACTCCTTAATTATATTTTGAATATACAGGATTATCTACGCTCATATTTATAGTTCCTTCTACTATACCACCATTTTGTTCAATAATTCCTTTTAAAAATGAAACTTTATATCCAAAGTTCGAATCGTTTGCAAATACAATATTAAGTTTATCATCTAACTTTATGATTGTCAAGGAATTAGAGAAATTGACCTTAGTTATCTCTCCTGCTATTTCATAATTTTCTAGTTGCTTTTTTATTTGATTATAAATATCTAATTTATTAATATATACCTCATTAATAAGGTTACCAAAATCTGGATTTTCTTCAAATGTAAATCCTTCAACCAAAATTTCATCTTTTTTATCTTCTAAACTACATTCTTCTAGTAAATATCCTTCATTATCTATTTTATAGTATTTTTGTGTATTTTTATCCTTAGCTATATATTGAGGATATCTTTCTTCTACTTTTATTACTATTGTATTTGGAAATATATATCTATAATGTCTACCAGATATATATGGTAAATCTATATTTTCAGTATTAAATAATTGCCTAAATACATTAGTACCAATATTTAAGTTAACCTTAGATAAAACTTCCTCATCAGTATATTTTTCATTGCCTTCAATTTTTATTGTTTTTAAATTAAACATTTCTAAAGTAAACATTAAATATACTAACACTACTAAAATAGCAATAAAGAAAGTAAATTTTAATATTGTTATAGGTTTTATCCTTCTTTTTTTCTCTTCAGATTTTACATTATTTTGTTTTTCTATTTGACTTGGATATAAATTTTCAAATACATTTGAATATATATCTTCATCTTTTCTATATACATTTATATTTTCAGTGTTTGTTCTATTTATATTTTTAGTATTATGCTGTCGTTTAACATTATTTTTCTTAACAACTTTTTTACTAGAAGGACTAGTACTTTTGTTGTTAATAGCTTTTTTAGATTTAACTTTATTTGGCTTTGTACTTGTCCTACTATTTTTCACAAAATCACCTACTTTATTTTAATACAATCATATATTTTTTCTTCAACATTTTTAACAATAACTTTTGATGCATTTTTTTCCATTTTTTCTAAATTTTCATTATTAGATACTATTTCTAACAAAGTATTATTTAATACTTCTTCTGTTAAATCTTTTTGTTCGATTATTTTAGCTGCTCCAACATTTTCCAATACCTTAGCATTAAAGAATTGATGATTTTCTGCTGCTGTTGGTAACGGAATTAATATTGATGGCTTATGACTTAAAGCAAGTTCACTTATTGTCATAGCACCAGCTCTAGTAATGCAAACATCTGCTACTTTGTACATCTCATCCATATTAAATATAAATTTTTCAAGTCTTAAGCACTCATCTAAACTATGTCCAATTTCTTTTTGTGCTTCTTCTTTTATATTTAATACTTCATCGTAATTTTTATCTCCAGTAACTAGAATAAAGAATAAATATTTATTTTGATATTTCTTTATCATTGACATTACTACTTCATTTATTCTTTTAGCTCCTTGACTTCCACAGGTAACTAATACAATTTTTCTGTTTATATTACTTAAATTTAGCTTTTCTAAGCATTTTTCTTTATCCAAATTTAAAATATCTTCTTCATTAAATTTTGCAGGAGTTCCAGTATAAATAGTTTTTGCTTTTTTATTTAATCTTTCTTTTGCATCTTCAAATCCTAGCATTACGCATTTTGCATCTTTAGCAAGTAATTTTACTGAAACGCCTGGAAAAGCATTACTCTCATGTAAAATATATGGAATTTTTAATTTTTTTGCAGCCTTCATTACAGGTCCACATATATATCCACCAGTTCCTATAACTAAATCTGGTTCAAATTCGGCAAGTATTTTTTTAGCATCAAATATTCCTTTATATGCATTTATTAATGCAGTTATATTTTTTAATGTAAGTTCTCTTATTATTTTACCCGTTCTAATATGTTTTATACTATATCCAGAATTTACTACCATTTTATTTTCAAGGCCTGTTTCTGTTCCTATAAATATAATCTCACTTTCAGGTTCTTTTTTCATTATTAAGTTAGCCATAGCTATTGCTGGATTTATATGTCCACCTGTACCAGCACATGCAAAAACTACTCTCATTAAAATTCCTCCTTTTACTCTTTTACTTTATTACAGTTTTTAGAAATATTTAGCATTACACCCATTGAGCAAAGGTTAATAAATAAAGATGTACCACCATAGCTAAAGAATGGTAATGGCATACCAGTTACCGGCATACTACATGTAACAACAGCTATATTAATTATAATTTGTACAGCAAATACACTTGTTATGCCAGATGCTATAAGTGAACCATAAAAATCTTTACAAGTTAATGCAATTTTATATCCTTTATATATGAAAAATGCAAAAAGACCTAATACAACTGATGTACCAACAAATCCTAATTCTTCGCCAAGTATTGAAAATATAAAGTCATTTTGTGCTTCAGGAAGCCATAAATACTTTTGTCTACTCTGACCTAGTCCTCTTCCAAAAAGCCCACCAGAACCAATAGCATACAGACTTTGTGCTGCTTGCCAGTTTCCATCTTTTATATCTTGTTCTGGATTCCAAAACGAGAATAATCTTTGACGTCTAAAATCTTCTGCCATTATAAAAGCAGCACCAACTAAGACAACTACTAATACAACAGCCATTACTGTTCTTAGTTTTAATTTTATTCCACTAGTAAAAATTACTGATGCTCCTGCCACAATTAAAACTAACATACCACTCATGTGCTTTTGCATGTACATAAGCAAAATTACAATAAGAAGGAAAATAATTGGAACAATATATCCTTTTATATTTCCTAATTTTTTTATATTTCTAGATAAATACGTAGCTATGGCAATAGAAAGCACAGGCTTCATTATCTCCGATGGCTGAAATCTAAAAGTAGTTCCAAAGCCTAACCATCTTTTTGCGCCATTTACTGTTACACCAAGTGGAGTCATAACGAGTAGTAAAAGTATAGCAGCTAGTATAAAAGCTAAATAGCTCCATTTCTTATATTTTTTATAATCAATTTTAGAAATGGCTATCATAGCAATTACTCCAACAATAGCAAACAGTAATTGTCTTTTAAATAAATAATTACTATCACCATAATAATATAGTGCATGATATGAACTTGCAGAAGCAACCATAACTAATCCAATACAGAGTAAAATTATTGTTATGACAAACATTCCAAAATCCATACCACCACTTAGATTTTTCACATTATCAACTTCTTTTTTCATCAGAACCCCTTATATATTTTAAATAAAATATGCTATAGTACAACATATTATTGTTATTATCCAAAATATTACTACAACTGTTGTTTCTTTATATCCGCTTAATTCTAAATGATGATGAAAAGGTGCCATTTTAAAAAGTCTTTTTCCTTTTGTCATTTTAAAATATACAACTTGTAATATAACAGATATTGTGTCTACTATACATACAAATGCAACAATAGCAAGATATAAAGGCATTTTTAAAATTATAGCAGCAATAGCTACTGCTCCCCCTAATGCTAAAGATCCAGTATCACCCAAAAATACTTTAGCAGGATGCATATTAAATAATAAAAATCCTATACAACTTCCAACTGTACTAGCACAAAATATTACCATTGGCATATTTTGTTGTTTTAATGCAATTAAAGTAAAAAATGTCATTATTATTGCTACAACTCCTGTAGCTAATCCATCTAATCCGTCAGTTAAATTTACAGCATTTGTTGTTCCTAGTAATATAAATGCTATAAAGATAATAAATATTGGTAAGCCTAATGCTAATGGTTGATTAAATACTGGTATAATTGTAGTTGTACCTAAATTATATACAAATAAATACAACGCTATTATTATAGCAGTTACTAAAAATAAGCCTATCATTTTTTTCTTTGGTGATAATCCTTCTGGATCTTGTAAAATAAGTTTTTTGAAGTCATCAAAAAATCCAATTAAACCAAATCCAACTATTGAAATAATTGGTAAAACTAATACTGGATTATCTTTTACAAAAAAGGCTAAAATAGCTGTTAAAACTAAAATAATTATAATGCCACCCATTATTGGTGTTCCATTTTTTTGAAGATGAGATTGTGGCCCATCTTCTCTAACTACTTGCCCTATTTTCTTTTTCTTTAATATTGGTACAACTATTAAACCTAAAATAATAGTTGCAAAAAAAGATACAAATAATAACGTTGTTTGTATATTCATTTTTTTCTCCTTGTTTATTGAATGTTCTTGTCTGGCATTTCTTCTGCTAATTTTTTAACTATTTCTCTGTCATCAAAATATATTTTTTTGTTATTTTCAAATTCTTGGTAAGTCTCATGACCTTTACCTGCAATTATAATAACATCACTTTTCCACGCAATACGCATAGCAAATTTTATAGCTTGACGTCTGTTTTCTATAGCTTTATATAATCCTCTTGTCTGTTTCATACCAGTTTCTATATCTTTTATTATTTCATTTGGATTTTCATTTCGTGGATTATCTGAAGTAATTACTGTAAAGTCTGCAAGTCTTCCAGCAATTTCACCCATCATAGCCCTTTTTTCTTTATCTCTATTGCCACCACAACCAAATACACAAATAATTCTTCCTTTTGTATATTTTTTTGCAGATGATAATATAGCTTCTAAACTAGCAGGTGTATGTGCATAATCTATAATAACTGTAAATGTTTTATTTATATCCACAACTTCATTTCTACCAGGAACTCTTAATGCTGCTAATGCTGCAAGAATAGAATCCATCTGTGAGCCAAATAAACTACAAACTCCTATCGCTGCCAAAGCATTATATACTGTAAATCTTCCTGGTATATTTATTTTTATTGTTTCTAACATTTTATTTACATACATTTTAAATTCTACATATGATGGATTTACTCTAACATCTGTAGCAGTTAAGTCTACTGCATTATCTAATCCATATGTAGCAATTTTTGTCTTTATCATTTTTATTAATCTTGGTGCATAAATATCATCACCATTAACAATAGCAAAATCTGACATTTCAAATAACTTAGCTTTAGCATTTAAATAATTTTCCATAGTCTCATGAAAATCTAAATGGTCTTCTGATAAATTAGTAAATACACCTACAATAAATTTTAATCCATATACTCTATTTAATTCTAATGCATGAGATGAAACTTCCATAACAACATATTCCATACCTGCCTCTACCATTCTTGCCAGTAAAGCCTGTAAATCTAAAGATTCAGGTGAAGTTCTAATAGCTTCTTCTTTTACATCAGCATATGTATTACAAATAGTACCAATCATACCTATTTTTTTACCAGAAGCAAGCATTATATCTCTAATCATATATGCAGTTGTTGTCTTTCCTTTTGTTCCTGTTATTCCAATTATTTTTAATTTTCTTGCAGGATTTCCATAATATGTTGAAGCCATAATAGCAAGTGCTATTCTTGCATCTTCAACTTTTATATATGTTACATTTTTTTCTTCTTCAACTTCATCTTGAGTAACAATGGCAACTGCACCTTTTTCTATTGCTTCTTTTATATATTTTTTTCCATCATCATTGTATCCATTTATTGCAACGAATACATCACCTTCAGTTATTTTTTTAGAATCATATTCTATTTTATTAATTTCTTTGTTAGTTTCTCCATTAACTTTAACATTAGTTAAATTTTCTAATAAATATTGTAAAAGCATATTAAGCCTCCATTCCACTTTATTATATCACATTGCAAGCACTATGGCAACTCACTTAAATCGTCAACACATTTAATAGTAACAATAGAACCTTTTTCAATTTCTTCATATGGAGTTACGTCCTGAGTAAGTACAAATCCCGTACCTTCAATTCTTACATTTAATCCAGCAACTCTAAATGCATAAGTTGCCTGTTCGGTATTCATATTTCTAACATCAGGTACTTGAACTTTTTGTACTTGGTCTTCTGCTTTATATACCATTATACTTGAACCACTTACTAATGATGCTCCATTTTTTGGAACTTGATTTGTTATTATTGTATCATTTCCAAATTCAGAAGATGTAATTAAATTAAATCCACTTTCAGAGGCAATTTGTTGAGCTTCTTGGAATGTTTTTCCTACTATATTAGGTATAACAATTTCATTACTTTCAGACTCTTTAATAGTATAGTCTGTTTGTACATCCATATATTTTAATACTTCATCTATTATTGAGCCCACAACTGGTCCACAAATAGTTGCACCACCATGTCCTGATGGACCAACAGGATTATACAAATTCATTACAACAACTACTTCAGGATTATTTGCTGGAGCTATGCCAACAAATCCAGCCAAATATTTTGTATTATCTCCTCTACCATTTTCACCTGTAGCTGTTTTTCCAGCTATTTGATAATCTGATATTTTAGCAGACTTACCTGTTCCTATATTTACAGTATCAACAAGTGCATTCATAATATCTGATGCTGTTTGCTCAGACATAATTTGTTTTAATACTTTTGATTCTATTTGTTCATCATAGTTTCCTGCACCACTTTTGATTTCTCTTACTATATATGGCTCTACTAAGTATCCGCCATTAGCAACAGCACAATAATTTACAGCAGTTTGTAATGATGTTATTTGTATAGTTTGACCAAAAGAAGATGTTGCAAGGTCTACATCAGTCATAGTACTTTCATCATGCATAATACCACCAGTTTCACCTGGTAAATCTATTCCTGTTTTTGAATCTAAATTAAATGCTCTTATATATTTCATGAAAGTTGATATTCCCATTCTTTGTGAAACTTGCATAAATACTGGGTTACAAGAATTCATAATTCCTTCTCTTAGTGACTCACTTCCATGTGGATTATAATATCTCCAACATTTTATGTTCCATTTTCCTATATCCATTGATCCAGAACAATAAAAAGTTTTATCATCAATATTTACTATATTTTCTTCTAATGCAGCAGTAGCAGTAATTAATTTAAAAGTAGAACCTGGCTCTTGAGTATCAGAAATAGCTTTATTTCTCCACATCATATTTAAAGCATCGCTTTTAG
The DNA here is from genome assembly GCA_947627255.1 of uncultured Clostridia bacterium. GTDB lineage: Bacteria > Bacillota > Clostridia > TANB77 > CAG-465 > CAG-465. Next base: position 53,569 of record CANQVI010000003.1, read on the forward strand.
CAGCCGAATCCATAGAATCCCAATTAGCTTTTAACTCCTCAGTATTTGGAGTAAATGGGTCGTTAGGATCAAAAGTAGGGTAATTTGCCATAGCCAAAACCTCACCTGTAGAAGGTCGCATAATTACTATACTTCCATATTCTGCTATATTTTCTTCTACTGCTTTACTTAAATATTTTTCAATTATTGATTGAATTGTTGCATCAACTGTAAGGACAATATCTTTACCATTTTCAGCAGCTATGTATTGCTCTTGTGTAAAAGGAGTTTCTCTACCACTTCCATCAAAACTTGCAACAATTTTTCCAGGAGTACCAGAAAGATCTTTATCATAATATGCTTCAATTCCATTAAGTCCTTGATTATCTGTTCCTACAAACCCTAAAACATGAGCTAAAAGTGTTCCATATGGATATATTCTTAGCATATCCTCATCAACACTTATTCCTGTAATTTCATTTTCATTTATATATTTAAGCAATTCTTTTGCTTTTTCTTCATCAACTTTAGTTGCAATAGTTACACTAGATACATTTTTTTGTAAATTTTGTAATATTGTATCTTTATCCTTTCCTAATATCTGTGAAAAAGTATTAGCAATTTCCTCCTTTTTCTCTTTTGGTACACTATTAGGTACAGCTGTTACAATATTAGTAGATATACTTTGGGCAAGTATTCTTTCGCCTGTTGTGTCATATATAGTTCCTCGTTTTGATTCTACACTTTTGCTTCGTGTTTGCTGATTATATGCACGTTGAGAATAATATTCTGCTTTTACTACCTGTATATATCCAAGTCTTAATAATAATAGGCATAATACTACAATGCATGATATCATTATTATTAATGCTCTTTTTTTGGTATTAATACTAACATATGACACTACTCTCACCCCTTTTTTTATAATATAATAAACCAAGACAAATCAAAAGTCCTACTACATAATACTTAAAATTTGTCTTGGTTATTCATAATTTACCAAAATATTCCTTTTATATAATTAATTATTTTATCTATAATAGTAGTTTCTTGATTAACTTGAATTGGATTTGTTGTTTTTGAAGTATCTATATATACTGTCTGACTACTATCTGCTTTCTTCATTCCAAGTTGTTGCTTGGCATATGCTTCTATTGCATTTAAATCCGTATTTTGGTCAACTTCAATTTGTGAAGTTGCCACTTGAGAAGAAACAATTTCAAGTTCATTTATTAAATTTTGAACTTTTAAATTTTTTTCATTTATTAAACTAAACCTATAAGTAATAATCATAGACATAGTAAATCCACAAAGTATAAATGCTACCATTGAAACATTTTTTCGTCTTTGTACTTGTTGACGTCTTACACTATTATTTTTTGATATATTCTTTTTTACAGTAGTATTGTTTTTTCTTCTAGGCATTCTTTCATCAGGTAATATTTTTCTTGCTGCAGAACCATCTTGATAATACTGACTATTAATTCTTCTGGCTGGCATCTATACTTTTCACCTCTTTTCTTTATACCATCTACTACCTTTTATACTACGTTATAACTACATCTAATTTTACTTTATTACTCTTTCAAAAACTCTAAGTTTAGCACTTCTAGCTCTTGGATTTTCTGCTAATTCCTCCTCTGTTGAAACTATTGGTTTTTTATTTAAAATTTTTCCATATGATTTATAATTGCACACGCAAACAGGAAAATCTTTTGGGCACGTACATCTACCTTCCATTTCCTCATATGCATGTTTTACAATTTTATCTTCAAGTGAATGGAATGTTATAACTGCAAGTCTTCCTCCATTATTTAAAGATAATATGCTATCTATTATTGATTGCTTTAATTTTTCTAATTCTTGATTTACTTCAATTCTTATAGCTTGAAAAACTCTTTTTGCAGGATGTTGCTTTTCATTTAATGCTTTGCCTGGCATAGCACTTTTAATTACATCAACTAATTCAAAAGTTGTTTCTATAGGCTTTTCTTCTCTGCTTTTACATATTTTTCTAGCAATAGATTTTGAAAATTTTTCTTCGCCATAATCTAAAAATATTCTATACAAATCGTCTTCTGAATAATTATTTACTACTTCGTATGCAGAGATTTTATCTTCTCTATTCATTCTCATATCTAGCTTTGCATCATGCATATAACTAAATCCTCTATCAGCTTCATCAAGCTGATAAGATGATACTCCTAAATCTAGCAATATTCCATCGACATACTCTATATTTAATTCTTTTAAAATACTTAAAATATTAGCGTTGTTATTATGTACTGGCTTAAAATTATTAAATTCCTTTAGTTTTTGACTTGCAGCATTTATTGCATCCATATCTCTATCTATTCCAATTAGTAATCCCGTACCTTCTAATTTTTTTAATATATGATATGAATGACCGCCACCACCTAAAGTTCCATCTACATAAATTCCATCTTTTTTGATGTTTAAATTTTCTATACACTCTTCTAATAATACTGATTTATGCTTAAATTCCATTTTTACCTCGTCTAATTAATACATCTATTTATTTAAGTTTTTATCTTTTGTTTATTAAAAATTTTTATCTTTTGTTCATTTAATATTTATCTTTCGTTTATTTTTAATTTATCTTTTGTTATATATCCTAAATGCCTAATTGAGACATTTGAGATGCTAATTTATTTCCATCAAGAGAATCTGATGTTGTGTATTTATTCCAATTTTCACTATCCCATATTTCAGCTCTTGTTGCAACACCAACTATAACTACATCTTTAGTTATATTAGCATATTCTCTTAAATTTTGTGGTATATTAACTCTTCCTTGTTTATCTACTTCACATTCAGTAGCACCAGCAAAGAAAAATCTAACAAAACTTCTTGCATCTTGATTAGTAAGTGGAAGTGATTTTAATTTTTGCTCAAATGTTTCCCACTCTTGTTTTGAATACATGAATAGGCAGTTATCTAGACCCTTTGTTATTACAAAAGTCTGACCTAAATCTCCTCTAAATTTTGATGGTACACTAACTCTTCCTTTTATATCTACATTGTGTCTATATTCACCTAGTAACATTTGGCTCACCTTCTTTCCACGTTTTACCACTTTATACCACTTCACAATTATTCTATTATAAAAAAATATAAAAATCAATAGTTTTTTTAAAAAAAATACTAAAAACTAATGCTTTTTTATCTACATTAGTTTACTTAATTAGTCAAAAATCTAACTAATTTTCATTACAAAAAAATTATCTTTTTTTAACAATTTATTTATGTTAATTGTTTTTCTTTTGTTTATTTATTTCAAATTTTACATAATTTTTAAATTCATTGGTAACTCTTTTGAAATACACAAAAAAATCAGCAAGATAATTTTTTTGCCGATTTTTTTAAATTATTTACATCTTTTTTTATAATTTATTATATCAATACTCTTTTTTATGACATATGCTATTCTATCCATTTCATAAAAATTGTTATTTTCAGATAAACTTATTCTAATTGATGATGTATTTTGTCCTATAGACTTCAAAACATGTGATATTTCTTTATTACTAGAATTACAAGCACTACCACTAGATGCACAAATCCCATTCATGCTTAAAAATAGCATTATTTGTGATGAGTCTATTCCACTAAATGAAATATTTAGGTTATTACTAATTCTACTATTCATATCACCATTTATCTCTATATTTTTTATATCTTTTTGTAATTTTTCTAAAAGGTAATCTCTAAGTTTTCTTTCTTTACAATTTTTATATTCAATATTTTCATATGTTATTTTTAAAGCTTCACTCATTCCAACAATTCCAGCAACATTTTCTGTTCCAGGTCTTATTCCTAGTTCTTGATGTCCACCACAAATTATATTTGAAATTTCCACTCCTTTTTTAACGTATAGTAGTCCCACTCCTTTTGGTCCATTAAATTTATGTGCAGAACCACTCATTAAATCAAAATTAGATGCATCAATTTTCATATGTGGTATTGCTTGTACTGCATCTGTATGAAAATAAATGTTATTTTCTTTTGCTATTTTAGATATTTCTTCAACATTTTGTATAGTACCAATTTCATTATTTACATACATAATACTTATTAATATTGTATCTTCTCTTATTGCCTCTTTAATTTTATTTACATTTATAATTCCATTTTTCTCAACATCAACATAGGTAATTTCAAATCCCTCTTGTTCCAATTTTTTACAAGTATTTAAAACTGCTAAATGTTCAAATTTTGAAGTTATAATATGCTTACCTTTATTTTTATACTTATATGCAATTCCCATAATAGCAATATTATCTGACTCTGTTCCAGAGCCTGTAAAATATATTTCTTTTTCATCTACATTAAATATTTTAGCAATGTCCTTTCTACTTTTTTCTATAGCTTCTTTAGATATTTTACCAAGTTCATATAAAGTAGAAGCATTTCCATAATTTTCTTTCAAATATGGCATCATTTTTTCTAATACTCTCGTGTCTATTTTTGTAGTTGAACTATTATCTACGTATATATTATCCATAATAAAATCACACCCTACTTTATAGTATGTGTGATTTTTTATTTGGTGAAAAAAATATGCCTATAATAGGCATATTAAAATAATTCTTCTAACTCTTTATCTGTTAGATTACTAAGTTCATCATCTTTTAGGTCTTCAATTTCCATATTAGGATTATCAGTCTCATTTTCAATTACAGATGTATCATTATCATTAATCTCTAGCTTTTCCTTTGTCTTGCCATTTAATAATGAATATGCAATAAATGCTCCTAATAATACTAGTATTACTATAGTACATATTACTATTATAATTTTACTTTTTTTATTCATAAAACCCTCCATTACTATTGTATAACTTTTGAAGTTCCATCTCCTTTAACAGCAACTGGTAATATAACACCTCCACCATTTGCTCTTTGGAATAAAGCTTTCTGTATTCTTACAACATCTTCAACACCTTCAACATCATGAAGTGTAAAATCTTGTTTTATAATGCTATTTCCTTCAATATATTTTAATGTTCCGTCTTCCATTAATATAAATGCTTTACAAGAACTTCCATAGCCACAAATCATTACTTGTACTGCCTTTTTATCATTTAATTCTATCTCATGTTGAATTTGTTCTCCAGTATAATAAAAATATTGCTCAGCCTCTGAATTTGTAGCAAGCATTACCTTTTTATCTATTATACTAATTGATATTCCAGAAGATTGGTCATGTAGACTTCTAAGTAAGCTATATATATTTTTGTCATAATCCATTTTGCTCTCATCTAAAATTGCAGGTAGAACTTTTTCCTCTTTACTATTTACACTTTCTTTAAACTCATCATATTCCTTAGAAAGTTTATCATAATCTTCTTTGGCTAAATTTAATTTAATATTTAGCTCATTAATACTATTTTTATTCTTTACAATAGTCTTTATACAAAATACACATAAAACTATACTTCCTATTAAAAAAATACATACGACAATCATTGGTATATGCTTTCTCATGCTATCCACCTCTATTTTTAGATTAGCATAAATTTACAAAATATACAAGATTTACTACAAAAATAGCAAGGTATTCCTTGCTATTTTAAATTTATTTTACTACTTCAACATCTATATCTAAATGTTCACCATTTATATTAGTGTCTGTGTAATTGTCTCTTTTTGCATTATATACAATATTTTGTGCTAAAGTTTCACGTTTTATTTCTTCTTCAAACTTCTTCACAACATTTTCCAAATTTTCGTTATTTGAAACATATAGATTAATTCTATCTAATACTTCAAATCCTTTGTCTTTTCTCATATTTTGTACTTTTGAAAGTATCTCTCTTACAAATCCTTCCTCTTTAAGTTCAGGAGTAATATGAGTATCTAATATAACACCGATTTCACCTTCACCAGCAAATGCAAATCCTTCTTTTCCTTGCATTGTAATTAAAAGATTATTTGAATCTAATCCTATTTCAGTATCGTCAATTACAATATATTCAACTTTACCAGATTTAACTTTATTTGCAAGATCCATTTGATTTCTTTTTGCTATTTCTTCTTTAATCTTTGGTATTAATTTTCCATATTCTCTACCAAGCACAGGAAGATTTGGCTTTATTTCAAAGTTAACGTAGTCAGACATTTCAGCACCAAGTACAACTTCTTTTACATTTAATTCTTCTTTAACAATATTGCCATAATATTCTGGTAATGTATCAACTGAAATTAACATTTCAGAAAGTGGTTGCCTATTTTTAATATTTTCAGCATTTCTTGCACTTCTACCTAATTTAACTATTCTGTATGCCATATCCATTTCATCTTCTAGTTTTTTATCTATCTCTGATTCATTAACTTCTGGCCAATAGCATAGATGTACACTTTCTGGTGCTTCTTTATCTAAATTACATACAATATTTTGATATATTTCTTCTGTTATAAATGGTACAAAAGGTGCAGAGACTTTTATTAATGTAGTCAATACTCTATATAATGTTACATATGCTCCTATTTTCTCATCATCTAAGTCTTGTGCCCAGAATCTTTCTCTGTTTCTTCTTACATACCAGTTAGAAAGTTCATCTGTAAAGTCTTCTATATCATTTCCTGCTCCTGTTATATCATAATGCTCTAATTTATCATCAACAGATTTTACTAAAGTATTTAATTTAGAAATAATCCATTTATCCATTACATTATTAGATTTAAAGTTATCATACTCTAATGGATTAAAATTATCTATTTGTGCATATAAAACATAGAATGAATATACATTCCATAATGTACTTAAAAATCCTCTTTGACTTTCTTGTACATTCTCTATTGATAAACGAGAAGATAACCATGGTGCACTTCCTGTATAGAAATACCATCTTGTTGCATCTGCACCAACAGTATCTAATAATACAAGTGGATCTACACCATTCTTTTTAGATTTAGACATTTTTTGTCCTTTTCCATCTAATACATGTCCTAAAACTATACAGTTTTCAAAAGGTGTTCTGTTAAATAGTGCTGTTCCTAGAGCTGTTAATGTATAGAACCATCCTCTTGTTTGGTCGATAGCCTCAGATATATATTGTGCTGGGAAGTTATTTTCAAACATTTCTTTATTTTCAAATGGATAATGCCATTGTGCAAAAGGCATTGAACCAGAGTCAAACCAACAATCAATAACTTCTTTTGCTCTTTTCATTTTTTTACCACATTTTGGACATTTTAAATATACATCATCAATATATGGCTTGTGCAATTCAATATCTTCTGGTACATCTATTCCTTTTTCTTTAAGTTCAGCTATTGAACCAATACACTCTTGATGTGCACAGTTTTCATCTTCACATGTCCAAATTGGAAGTGGTGTTCCCCAATATCTATCTCTAGAAATACCCCAATCTATAACATTTTCTAGGAAGTTTCCAAATCTTCCTTTTTTAATTGTTTCAGGATACCAATTTACTTTATCGTTATTTGCTACAAGTTCATTTCTTAAAGAACTCATGCCAACAAACCAACTTTCCTTTGGATAATATAATAATGGAGTATCACATCTCCAGCAATGTGGATATGAGTGTTCTACTTTTTGTTTAGAGAATAATTTATTGTTTTCTTTTAGCCATAAGCAAATGTCTTCATTGCAATCTCTTACAAATCTACCCTTCCAAGGCTCTACTTCATCTACAAATTTACCATTTTTATCTACTAAATTAACAAAAGTAATTCCATTTTGCTTAGATACAATACTATCATCTTCACCATAGGCAGGTGCAATATGAACAATACCAGTACCATCAGTTAATGTTACATAGTCACCATGAATTACTTCAAAAGCCTTTCCGTCAACTTTTGCAAAAGGCATTAATTGCTCATATTTTGTTCCAAGCAATTTTGCTCCTTTATATGTATCTAATATTTCATATTGCATATTATTTAAAACAGAATCCACTAATTCCTTAGCCATTACATATACTTCATATTTTGGTTCTTCTTCAGTACCAACATTTACTTTTACATCACAATAATCATATGCTTTATTAATACATAAAGCTAAATTTGATGGTAAAGTCCATGGTGTAGTTGTCCATGCTAATATATACTTGTCTTCCCCAACAACTTTAAATTTAGCAACACATGTTAAATCTTTTACGTCTTTATATCCTTGTGCTACTTCGTGTGAAGATAATGCTGTACCACAACGTGGACAATATGGCATAACTTTATGTCCTTCAAATAATAACTTTTTATTCCATAATTCTTTTAAAGCCCACCATACAGATTCGATGTATTTGTTATCATAAGTTATATATGGATTATCCATGTCAACCCAAAATCCAACTTTGTTTGTCATTTCTTCCCATATATTAACATACTTAAATACACTTTCTTTACATTCTTTGACAAAGTTTTCCACACCATACTCTTCAATTTGTTCTTTTCCAGATATTCCAAGTTTTTTCTCTATTTCTAGTTCAACAGGTAATCCATGTGTATCCCAACCAGCTTTTCTTATTACTCTATAGCCTTTCATAACTTTATACCTTGGAATAATATCTTTCATAACTCTAGTTATAATGTGTCCTGCATGAGGCATACCATTAGCTGTTGGAGGTCCATCATAGAAAGTAAAGTATCTTTTTCCTTTATTCATATCAAAATTCTTTTTAATGATATCTTTATCTTTCCAAACTTGTGCTACATCTCTTTCCATACCAACAAAGCCATCTTCTTTTAATTCAACTTTTTTATACATAATTTTCTCCTTTCCTTTAAAATAATAATTAATTATAAAAAAATCGCACATACCTGTATATAAGGAATGTACGATTATATTAACACAATATAATTTATACAAAATAATAACCACCTTAATATACAACATACCAACATATGTGCCCTTTATAACGTAAGGAATACGGCGAATCTTACTATTAGTTCAGACTGCAACTCAGAGGTGATTTTCATAATAAACTAATTTAAATAGGCTTACACCATCCCTATCTCGCTTGATATTTCATTTACTATTACTCTTCCTCGTCATAGTTTTTGTTAATTATTATTTATTATCTATTTTTTGTAATTTAATTACGTAAATTATTATAGCACATAAAAAAAGCATTGTAAATAGGAAATAACAAATTTTAAAATTCAAAAAGACTATAGAGTAATTATTTCTATAGTCTTTTTAATATTAATAATATTGTGAATAACAATCATATCCATTTGAGTAACAATTTGTGTTTTGACATGAATTACAGCTTGAATTACATGAGCAACAATTATTTGATTGATTATTATTTTGCTGATTATTACATGAGCAATTAGAATTGTTGTTATTATTACAACAATTATTACTCCAGTTATTATAACAGCCCATATTTTCCCCCCTGTCTCTAGTGTTATATAAACACTAATATATTATATTCTTAATATATTATTTTGATACAAAAGAAGATTTACTTTCTAATTTTCTTTATTTTCTATTTCTATTATTTCTTCTTTAGTTAGTCCAGTAGCTTCAATAATTTCTTCTATATTAGTACCCATTTTTAATAGTTTTGAAGCTACAGTTTTTATACCTTCTCTTACACCTTCTTTTTTTCCTTCATTATATCCTGTCTTTCTTATTGCCAATTCATCCATTATCGCTTTTTCTCTTAATTCTGCTAACATTCTTTCATGCTCATCATTATTTATTTTATCTAGTTCTTCCTTTGCTTTCCT
>CANQVI010000004.1 GCA_947627255.1 uncultured Clostridia bacterium
GGTTTGTTTCTTGCATTGTTTATTTTTCAATGTGCTCTTGTTCTCACTCCGTGAGAACGATTTTATTATAACACAAAAAGATAACTTTTGTCAACATGTTTTTATATATTTTAAAAAAAGTTTTTTTCAAAACTTTTTACCAATAAAATTATGTTTTTTATCTCCTTGCGACGTCTATTATGATACTACTTTAAAATGCTTTTGTCAACACCTTTTTCAAAAAAAAGTAAACTTTTTTACAAAAATATTTCAATCAAAGAAAAAGTGCTTAAAAATAAGCACTTTTAATTAACTCCTAAATATTCTTCTAAACATAAACCACTATCATAAACATCCTTTGCAATGTCCTTGCCTAAGTATCTAATATGCCAAGGTTCATATTTATATCCTGTAATATTTTCTTTATCTTTTGGATACCTTATTATAAAGCCATATTTGTAGCAATTTGCAGCAAGCCACTTACCAGATGGTGTGTCAGCATATGCATCATCTATCCAGCCCACATCCATGGCAAGTCCTGTTTGATGTTCAGATGTTCCAGGTCTTGCTGAAAAAGTATCTGCCTCAGCTTGTCCATATGTTGCTACATAATTATTGTATAAGTTTCTTTGAGTTTCATAAGATCTATAGCCAGATAATAGTTGTATATCATATCCTTCTTGCAATGCTGCACTTCTTAATTCTTGAAAAGCATTATAAGCAATTTGTAAAAGTCCAGGTGCATAATCTTGTGGTATTGGATGAGTTTTATTTACAAGTAATATTCCATTTATGTAAGTAATTCCTGGTACTTGTGCTCCTATATTTGGTAATTGTAAAACAGGTTTTTCTATTACTTGTACTTGAACAGTTGCACTTATAACAGGCTCAGACAGAGTAGAGGCTGTTACCTGACAATTTCCAACTGCCACAGCTACTATATTTCCATCATTATCTACTTTTGCTATATTTTCATCGCTACTACTAAATTTAATTTCTTTATTTGTAGCATCATCAGGACTAATACTTACATCTATTTTAGAAGACCTTCCTATAACTATTTCTATAGTTGATTTGCTAAGTTCTATTTTTTCTACTGGTTGCTCTACTATAAGTTTTAATTCTTTAGATGCCTTACTATTTTTTAATATTATTTTATATTCACCTACTTTATTAATAGTTAAATTATTATTTTCATCTACATTTATTGCCTCTTTATCTTCGGCTTCCACTAAATAACTATTATATGTATAACATTCTTCATTTATGCCAAAATCTAATTTTATATTTTCTCTCTTATTTACTTTTAATTCTTCTATATTTAGATTTTCTACATCTAATTCTATATATTTTAAAATATATTCTCTAGCATTTTCTATAAGTTTTAAATCGTAATAACCAGCTTCATCCATTTTAATATCATTAGCTACATATACTTCTTCTGTTTCATTATTATAATATTCTGAAAGCCAATAAATATTATCCATATTATTTTTTATTTTCAAATCATCTAATATAGCTCCACTTACTTTTATATAAGTATAAAGCTCATTATTTTTTATATTTACATTCAAGTTTATATTTTTAGTAATATTTTCATTTTTTATTTTAGCTATATATTTTTCATTAACTATTATCAAATCTACTTTTTCTTCTTTTAATTTATTATATATTTTATTTGAAAGAAATATATTATTTCCACTACTATATGATATAGCCACTTGATTTTGAGAATCAAGGCTATTAAATATTTGATTTGCAATTATATTATTTCGTATAATAAATGTAAGTAAAAAACTTATTACTATTATTAATATAATAACTACTACAGAAAAAATTATTATTTTACCTTTAGTTATTTTCAACTTCATACATAATCACCTTTTTAATTAATAGTAGAATTACATATTGTGACATTGCTTACTAATGATGTATCTTTTTCTATATCATATCTAACCTTATAATAAATCATTTTATTACCAATATTTTTAGTATATCCTACATAAACAACTTCAAAATTATTCTCATATAATATAGACTCAATATTTCTATTATCATATCCAATATAATCTATTGGCTCTAAATATAGTTCTACAAAGTCATCTTCAAAAAATTTATATGAAGATATATTACTATCTATATTAGTAAAAAATTTTTTTAATTCTGCTATAAAAAAAGACGAAGTTACTTTTCCAAAGTTAAAGTATGGAGTACCATTAAATACTTTATATTCCGTTTGACATGGCTTTATATATTCTATATATTTTTCTCTATTTTCAATAATATATCTTACCATAAAGTCTAGTTTATCATCTTGTGTAATTTCAATTTCTCCATTACTTGACATACAGCAAAGTGCCACTTTTTCTACATTATCAATAATATCAAATATTTCATTTTTAGTCAATATTTCCTCTTTTTCTATATTAGAATTAAAGCCTAAAAATAGCAGCATTATTACTATAAAAATTGTTATTATAATATATTTTTTCATTTTATCTTCCTCAGATAATACTTTAACATTAAATATAGACGAAATTAAAATTTAGACAAAAAAAGGCTAGTTAATAAATTAACTAGCTCTTTTTTTACAATTTTAGAATTTGTGACCACATTTATTACAATATTTAGCTGTTGGCTCAAAAACTTGACCACATTCTGGGCAAACCTTTTCAACTTCAACTTCTTCTTTTTTAGTTTCTTTTTTCTCTTCTTTTATTTTTACAGCTTTTTGTTTTTCTCCACAGTTTACACAGAACTTGCTATCTAAAGGAATAGTTTCTCCACATGATGCACATACTCTTAAGCCTTTATTGTATAAGATTTTTGTATTCATGTTTTGAATTTCTTCATTTAGCTTATCTATTTTTTTAGCTTCTTTTGTGAAATCTTTTCCTACATCTTCCCCTGCTTTATATGCATTATATACTGCTTTTCCAATTTCTTCATAAATCTCATCAATATCTGTTTGTTTTTCTGATATTGCTATTTTTAATTTTGTTTCCTCAATTAACTTTCCTGATTTATCTGCTACAGTATTATATGTATTTGTTGCAGTATCACCAACTTTTTTAGATATTTGTTCTACTTTCTTCATAAATTCCATATTCAAATTCCTCCTTATTCGTAATTACACTATATCACAAAAATCTTATAATTTCAACTTATTTCTTACTTATAATTACTTCATCATTTTGAGCAGAGATTACTATACTATCTCCATCTTTTATTTTATTATCTAGCAGTTCTTCAGCAAACTTATCTTCTACCTTAGATTGTATAGCTCTTTTAAGTGGTCTAGCACCATAAACATCATCAAATCCAACTTTAGCTACATAGTCTATTAAAGATTGATCAATTTCTATGTTTATATTTCTAGATTTCAATTTTTCTATAACTTCATTAAGCATAATTTTAGATATTTTTTCTATAGAATCTTTATTTAATTTTTTAAATACAATTATTTCATCTAGTCTATTTAAAAATTCTGGTCTAAATGTTCTTTTTAATTCGCTCATTACTTCTGCTTTATTTTTTTGATAAGTTTCTTCGTCATTTTCTTTACTTACAAATCCTATTGTTTTATTTTCAACAATATTTCTTGCACCTGTATTTGAAGTCATAATTATTACTGTATTTTTAAAGCTTACTGTTCTACCATTAGAATCTGTAAGTCTACCGTCATCTAGTATTTGAAGTAATATATTAAATACATCTGGATGTGCTTTTTCTATTTCATCAAATAATATAATAGAATATGGTTTTCTTCTTACTTGCTCTGTTAATTGACCGCCATCATCATATCCAACGTATCCAGGAGGTGAGCCAATTAATTTAGATACACTATGTGGTTCCATATATTCTGACATATCTAATCTAATCATTGCATTTTCGCTTCCAAACATATTTGTAGCTAATGCTTTTGTTAACTCTGTTTTACCAACACCAGTAGGACCTAAAAAGATAAATGAACCTATCGGTCTATTTACATCTTTTAATCCGACCCTAGCTCTTTTTATAGCTTTTGCTAACACATCTATTGCTTCGTCTTGACCTATAACTCTCTTTTTAAGTTCTTTATCTAGATTTTTAATTTTTTCAGCTTCAGTTAATGTTAATTTTGTTACTGGAATTTTTGTCCAATTTGATACAACAGCACATATATCTTCTTTTCCTATTGATATTTCTTCTGCTTTTCCTTGTTTTTTCCAAGCCTCATCTTGTTTTGTTATTTGTTCTTTTAGCTCTTTTTCTTCATCTCTAATTTTAGCTGCTTTTTCAAAATTTTGAGATATAATTGCTTCTTCTTTTTCTTTAGATTTTTTCTCTAATTCTTTTTCAAGATTTTTATAGCTATCTGGTTTTGTTAGACTTTTTATTTTAGCTTTAGAACATGCTTCATCAATCAAATCAATAGCTTTATCTGGTAAAAATCTATCAGTGATATATCTTTCAGATAAAATAGTAGCCTCTTTAATTGCCTCATCTGTTATTTTTACTTTATGATGTGCTTCGTATTTGTCCTTCAAGCCTTTTAATATCTCTATTGTATTTTCTACACTTGGCTCTTCAACTATTACACTTTGAAATCTTCTTTCAAGTGCACTATCTTTTTCTATATATTTTCTGTACTCATTTAAAGTTGTAGCACCAATTACTTGAATTTCTCCTCTTGATAAAAGAGGTTTTAAAATATTTGCTGCGTCCATAGCACCTTCTGCAGAGCCAGCTCCAACAATGGTGTGTATTTCATCTATGAAAAGTATTACATTTGAAGCAGATTTTATTTCTTGTAATGATTTTTTTAATCTTTCTTCAAAATCTCCTCTATATTTTGCACCAGCAAGCATTGATGCCATATCTAGAGAAACTACTCTTTTATTTTTTAGTATTTCTGGCACGTTATTTTCATTTATCATTTGAGCTAATCCTTCAACTACAGCTGTTTTACCAACACCTGGTTCACCTATAAGTACAGGATTATTTTTTGTTCTTCTACTTAATATTTCAATTACTCTTTCTATTTCATTTTCTCTACCAATTACTGGATCTAGTTTTCCTTCTTTAGCGAGTTCTGTTAAATCTTTACCATATTGATTAAGAGTTGGTGTACTATTTTTACCCTTTGTCTCTAAATTTGCAGGGTCGTTATATGAATTAGATATAGGAGATTCATCACCTAATATTTTAAGTAATTCAGTAAATATTTTTTGAGGGTCAACATCAGCATCAATAAGTATTCTAATAGCTACACTATCTATTTCTCTCATAAGCGATAATAATATATGCTCTGAGCCAACATAGTTTTGTCCCATTCTTAATGCTTCTTTTTGACTATTAGCAATTATTCTTTTTGCTCTAGGAGTAAAATCTATATCGTTTTCATCTACAACTGTATTCATAATTCCATCTATTTTTACAATTTCATCTTCTATATATTCAGCAGTCAAATCTTGTTTCTTTAAAATAACTGCGGCAAGTCCTTCGCCCTCAGCAATGAGTCCATATAAAATGTGTTCTGTACCTATATATGAGTAATTATGTTCGATAGAAAAATTCTTTGCACATTCTATTACATTTCTTGCACTTTCTGTAAATTCATACATATTTTTTTCCTCCTTTAACTTTATATGTTATTTTTTATATATTCAGCACGTTTTAAGTTTTCCTGTTCTCTTGGAAAATTATCTTTTAAATTTTTTCTTAGTGTATTTTTACCTATATTTTTTATTATTTTATCCACTTTATCCAATGTTGTTTTATCTATAAGTTCCATATTTACACCCATACGTACATTAGATAGAAGCTCCATAGCCTCATTTTTAGAGATAAGATAAGCACTATTTAAAATTCCATAAGAACGATATACCTCATCTTTAATTTCTATTTTATTTTTTATTATATCTCTAGCTTTTCTTTCTTGATTTACTATATATTTAGTAACTTGTTTTACTTGTTCAATTATTTCCTCTTCTGAAACGCCTAAAGTTTTTTGGTTAGATATTTGATAAATATTTCCATCTCCATTTGAATTTTCACCATACATTCCTCTGATAGAAATTCCAAGATTAGAGATTTCACTAAATATTTTATCTAAAGCTCTAATTTTTTGTAATGCAGGTAAATGTAGCATTACAGATACACGCATACCTGTACCTATACATGTAGGGCAAGCAGTTATATATCCATATCTCTCATTATATGCATATTCAACATTTTCATCTAATATTCTATCAAAATTTTTTATTTCATCGTATGCCTTATCTATATTAAATCCATTTTCAAAGGCTTGTATTCTTAAATGATCTTCTTCATTAATCATAGTAGTAATGTTGTTTTTCTCATCTAAAATTAATGCAGTTTCATTACTATTTAATAATTCTTTAGAAATCATATGTGTTTCAAACAAAGATTTTTTTGTTACATCATCAATATTATTTAATTCTAGAATATTATATTTTCCATTTAATTTATCTTTTAAATATTTTAAAATTTCATTTTTTTGTTTATCTATCATATTATTAGGAAATCTATATCCTTTTATATTTCTGGCAAGTCTTATTCTAGTTGTTAATACAACATCATTAAAATCTTCCATATTATTCCTCCTTTAATGATTTATTTTCTAGTTTTTTTATTTCGTCACGTATTTTAGCAGCTTCTTCAAATTCTTCATTTTCTACTAATTTTTTAAGTTTTTCTTTTAAATCATCTAATTTACTTACTTTCTTATCTGGTTTCTTATCTACTTTTTTATCTGCTTTTAATTTTAGAGTTCTATTTTTTCCTTGTAGTCTTAATAATATAGCGTCAATTTCATTTTTAAATGTGTCATAGCACTCATCACAGCCAAATAATCCAGTTGATTTATATTGAGATAAAGTATATCCACATTTTTTACATTTTACTTCTTCTGGTAATATATAATCTAAGTCTAAGACCATTGGTGAGAATATATTATCAAAACTATTGAATATTCCTAACTTTTTTGCACATTCTTCACATAGTATTAAATTTGTAACTTCTCCATTTATATTTTGTTGATATGTAATATTAGCATTATTTTTTCCACAATTTGTACACTTCATAATAATTCACTCCTTTTACATCAAGCTAACAAGTATATTTTTAAACATATCTGCTCTTACTTGATCTCTTTTTAATTTGTCTACTTGATTTAAACTTTTTTCAGATAATGCACTACTTATTATATTTGCATTCTTCTCATCTATAATATTATATCCAAGTAATTCACGTAAGTAAATCTCTACTACACTTTGCGACATATTACTACCTATTTTGCAAATTATATTTTTTAAGTAATCAGATTTTGAGTGGCTTATTCTACTAATTTTTATATAGCCTCCACCACCTCTTTTACTTTCAACATAAAATCCTAATTCTGGTATAAACCTTGTTGAAATAACGTAATTAATTTGTGATGGCACACAATTAAATTCTTGTGCCAGTTCACTTCTTTTAAGTTCGATTTGCTCAGCCTCGTCAAAAGCATCTATTATATATTTTTCAATTATATCAGATAGATTCATTTTATCATCTCCTTTTAACTTTGACTTTCTTTGACTATTATTATATAAAAAAATATACACTTTGTCAAGTGCATATTTTAAAGTTTTATTTTTTCTCATTATTTCTTATAGCAAATATAAATATAGGTCCTAGTAATCCAAATGATAAAATAT
Source organism: uncultured Clostridia bacterium (assembly GCA_947627255.1). Taxonomy (GTDB): domain Bacteria; phylum Bacillota; class Clostridia; order TANB77; family CAG-465; genus CAG-465. The sequence continues at coordinate 7,683 of CANQVI010000004.1, forward strand.
CTATAACTAGCATAATTATTGTACTTTTACTATATTTATTATATATCTTATATCTTGCAATAAAAGAATATATTGACACGATAAAAGATACTACAAAGATAGCTATAGATAATATACGCAATACATATATATCTTTACATATAAAAATAGCATAAGTATATAATAGCATATCTAATATATTAATAATTAGCATTATTATTGCTTGTACTTTAGATTTAAAAGCTATTTTACCTAATAAATATTGATTTAAATATGGTATCCATGCAAATGGATATGAACTTTCTTCCTCTCTTTTTCCTATCTTATATAATCCCACAGAATAAAATACATAAGATAATACTCCAGCAGTAAAGAAAATTATTAAAACCATTGTTAATATGAATATTGCTATTCCCCATTCCATTATTACTTACCTCAAAATTTATATATCACTACTCATGAAATCTTTTAATTTTTTACTTCTACTTGGATGTCTTAGTTTTCTTAATGCTTTAGCTTCGATTTGTCTTATTCTTTCACGAGTAACATCAAATTCTCTTCCAACTTCTTCAAGAGTTCTCATTCTTCCATCTTCAAGACCAAATCTTAATTTTAATACTTTAGCTTCTCTTGGCGTTAATGTTTGCATAACTTCTTCGATATGCTCTCTAAGTAAAGTATCAGCTGCTTGTTCTGATGGTGATGGAGCATCATCATCTGGTATGAAGTTTCCTAAATTACTTTCATCTTCTTCACCTACTGGTGTCTCCAATGATATTGGCTCTTGAGAAACTTTTAGTATATCTCTAACTTTTTCTACAGGCATTTCAAGTTCTTCTGCAATTTCTTCAGGAGTAGGTTCTCTACCTAGAGTCTGTAGTAAGTGTCTAGATGTTTTTATTAATTTATTTATTGTCTCTACCATATGAACTGGTATTCTTATAGTTCTAGCTTGGTCTGCTATAGCTCTTGTAATAGCTTGTCTTATCCACCAAGTTGCATAAGTAGAAAATTTGTATCCTTTAGTTTGATCAAATTTATCTACCGCTTTTATTAAACCTAAATTACCTTCTTGTATTAAGTCTAAAAATCCCATTCCTCTACCAATATATTTTTTGGCTATACTAACAACTAAACGTAAATTTGATTCGATAAGTTGTTTTTTTGCTTCTTGATCTCCATTTACCATTCTTTCGGCTAATGCATTTTCTTCTTCATATGTTAATAATCTAATTTTTCCTATTTCTTTTAAGAACATTTTTACAGGGTCATCAACATTTAAATTATCTACAAATGACATATCTTGCATATCCTGAAATAGTAAATCTTTTTCAGTTTCATCGATATCATCAAGATCTGGTTCAATATCTAAATCAGCAACAGCTAGATCATCATCTTTTTTATCACTATCATCTTCAAGTTCTTCTTTTATTTTTCCTTCAATCATTAAGTCTTTTTCATCATCTTCGTCATCTAATACTAAATTAACTTTGGCTTTATCTAGCTCATCATATATTTTAGTTACATACTCTGAATCAATATCCTCTTTACTGATAAATTCAATTACATCCTTCATTTGAATTTTTTTAGCTTTTACAGCTTCATCAATAAATTTTTTAACTTTTTCTTTTTGTGAAACTTCCTTCACTTCTGTTACTTTTTTTTCTTTCACTTCTGTTGCCTTTTTTTCTTTTTCTTCCATTTTTCATGAACTCCTTTTTACTTTAATTTTGAAAGCTCAATTATAATTTGATTTAATTCATATTTTAATATTTCGCTTTCATCATTTGAGACGTTTTCTCCTAGTCGTTTTAAAATTTCATCTCTTCTTGTAAATAGTTTTTCTTTTTTCTTATTCTTTAATACATCTTGAAGCAATTTTTCTTCATATCCTGAAATATCGATATACATTATATCAGTGATTTCCTTTATCATATCTTCATCTTGTATTTTGGATAAGATATCAATTTTATTTATATCATAATTATCTTTCAAAGATAATATGAAATCGAAAATTTTTCTAACTTCTTCATTTTCTATATCTGAAGATTTTATATTTAAAAAGATTTGCTCTAATATTTTTGGTTTCTTAGAAAGTAGCAATGCTACTATATACTGTTCTTGTCTTTTTCTAACATTTGTTACTAGTTGCATTTTCTTATTTAGTGTTTGCATATCTATTACCAAATTATCTGTAGCTTTGGTTTTTAAACCTTTTTCTACTTCTTTTAATATTGGTCCTGGACTCATGCCATATTTTTTTGAAATTTTATCTATATACAAATCTCTTTCTATATTATTATCTATTTTAGACAATATATTTGCAACTCCTGTAAGAAATCTTACTTTTGAATCAAAATCATTTATATCCAAATCTTTTTCTAAAATTGACACTTTAAATTCTACTAAAGAAATAGCATTTTCTATGCATTTTTTTAATCTTTCTGGTCCGTACTTATTTAGATATTCATCTGGATCTTTAACATCATCTTTATCTAATTTTAAGACTTTTACATTTAAACCATGACTTACAAGAATATCTAAACCTCTCATAGTAGCAGCCTGTCCTGCACCATCTTGGTCATATCCTATTATAACATTATCTGTATATTTTTTTATAAGCCTTGCTTGATTTTCAGTAAGTGCTGTTCCTAAAGAAGCAACTGCATTTAAAAAACCAAACTTTTGTAATGCTATTGCATCCATATAGCCTTCAACTATTATAATGTTATCTAGTTTTTCTCTTTTAGCAAAATTCATTAAATATAACGTTTTTCCTTTATGATAGATATCATTTTCCGGTGAATTTACATATTTAGGTATTGTTTTATCTAATACTTTAGCACTAAATGCTCTACCGCCAAAAGCAATAGTTCTATCTCTAATATCAAAAATAGGAAATATAATTCTAGAATAAAATCTATCATAGAGTTTTCCATTTTTATTGCTTTCAAGTAAAATGCCAGAAGCTAACATTTCTTCTTTAGTATATCCTAAAGATAATAGATGTTCTTCTAATGAAACTTTTCCTGTAGCATATCCAATTCCAAATTTATTAATAGTCTTTATATCTAATTTTCTTTTTATAATATATTCTTTTACTGGATTATTTTCTTCTTTTAGAAGTTCAATCAAATTATTATGATAAAATATCCCAACATCTCTATTAAGTTTCAATAATCTTTCTTTTAAATCGCTTTTAGTTGAGTCCATTTTATTATAATAACTCTTAACTTCATATCTAGCTGTATCTATTCCTGCTCTTTCAGCTAACATTTCAACAGCTTCCCAAAATTCTATGTTTTCTACTTTCATTATAAATGAAATGACATTTCCACCTTCAGAACATCCAAAACATTTATATATTTGTTTATCCATTGAGACACAAAAAGAGGGGGTTTTTTCTCTATGAAAAGGACAAAGACCCATATAGTTTCTGCCACTTTTCTTTAGAGTTACATATTCAGATATAACTTCTACTATATCATTTTGAGATATAACTTCTTCTATTAAATCACCTGAATAGTATGCCACCTCTTATCGCCCTCCTTTTATGCTTCAATCATTTTTATTCTTTCTTCTCGATTATAATATATGTTTGTTGTATTAACAATACATATTATAACTAAAAGTATTGTAAGTATTGGTTGATAATATAATATATTTATCTTAAATATAGTTATAACTGCAAATAACGCAACAAATATCATTTTTATTAAAGTAGATTTTGTATCATATTTTCTATGTAAAGTAATAGATAAAATTTCCATAAATAGAATATATACAAAGCATAATATATAAAATTTTGTTGACATTCCTACAAATACAAAGGCATTTTCTTTAATGTTTGAAAGACCTATATTAGTATTTGAATGTATGCCATATGTTAAATCTCTAACAATATTTCCAGCAACTCCATTACCATATGTAGCAATTTTTATTACAACACATCTGCCACCAAAGTATATTAAAGCTGCAATTATAGTTATTATAATTAAAGAGATTAACAATTTGCTGATTTTTATTCTCTCAACTTTATATATAAAATAATTATTTCTTCTTCTTTTTATAGTGTTATTAGATTTGTTAGAAAGGTTTAAACTTGTAGAATCTAAATTTGAAGTTATCATTAATGAAACTATAGCAAGTACCATCCAAACAATATAATTAACACCACAAATAGTACTAAATCCTATGCATATACCTAGTATTATAGCTTGTCTAATGTACTTTTTGTTTTTTATATTTAATTGTTTTAACTCATCAATTAGTGTCTGCATAATATAAATAGAAAGTAGTAACATTACAGCTATGAATTTTGAATTTAAATTCATAGTTTTATCTTCTACAATATTAGGTAAAGAAAATGCTACAAACATTCCAAATACGGATAAAACATCACTTTTTGATACGTTAAATATTATACGTTGTGTATAAAAGCCCATTAAGAAAGTTAATATAAAATATAATACTAAAGTCTTTTTAGGATAAATATCCATTATACTATATATTTTAAAAAAAGTTGTTGTAAGCATAACTAATATTATGTATGTATATCTATATGCTGTTGCAATCTTTTTTTGTAATTTTAATCTAGATAATTTTTCTCTAACATAAGTATATAACGAAATAAGTATAATTATTAAAGCGAAATATCCAAATTTTAAAATTCCACTTGGTCCATCTAAAGACGCAACACCTTTACCAATATATATAAAATCTGTTATGCCTAATAATAATATAACTACTGCAAATATTACTACAACTATACTACGTGAAATTTTACTTATACTCATATTTTAACCACTCTACTTTTTATTTATTGCTATATAACTTATTTACGTAAGCTAAAGACTCATGTGTTCCAACATCATAGCAATCACCTTTAAATGGGAACGCATATACTGATGCATGTTTATATAAATAAGCTACAAAGTTACCAGGTGCATCACTATTATTTCCTTCTTCAATATATTTTTTAAATACAGGTACGATTTCTCTTGGATATAAATATTCTGCATATGCAGCAAATTTACCCTTAGGTTCTGCTGGTTTTTCTTCAAATCCAACGACTTTCATATCTGAATCTGTTTCAACAACACCTAATCTTTTTAATGTTTCATTATCTTCTTCTCTAACACAAATAGCAGATGTACCTTTTGTTTTTTGAAAATCTACGAAATCTCTTAATTTAAATGTAAATAAATTATCTCCTGCTATTATTAATAAATCATCATCTATTTTTGCTTTTTCAATTACGAATTCTATATCTCCAATAGCTCCAAGTCTATTTTCATTTGTTGTTGTATTATCATTAAATACAGTTATAGGCTTTACATTGTTTTTGTTTTTTGCCCACTCTTCAAAGTGAGGAGTATATTTTTTATTAGTTACTAAATAAATTTGATCTACTTCCTCTAATGAATTAACCTCATCTAAAATGTAGTCTATTAATGGTCTTCCACCAACTTCTAGTAATGCCTTTGGAAAGTTTTCAGTTAATGGAAATAATCTAGTTGCATATCCTGCACAAAGTAAAATACATTTCATTTTTTCAATCTCCTTTTATTCAATTGTGTTGTAATTACCACGACATTATATCACATATAAGTATTTTTTTCAATATATTTTATTCTGTAAAATAATCCCATTAAAAATGTTGCTACACTGTGTAGCAACATTAATAGTTAAATATTAAATTATACTGATTCAATATCATTTAATTTTTCTTCAAATTCTGATATTCTTTGTTCAGTTTCATATTGTTCAATTCTATTTAAAGCATATAAATATTTTCTTTCTTGAGATAATAATGATTGATATTCTTCATTCCAATCTTCATGATTTTTTAAGTTGTTATGAACATCATCTAGTTTTTCTTCTAATACTGATTTTATAGGTTCTAATATATTTGCATCTTTTTCTACTTTGATACCATTATCTACCATATAAGTAACAACTTCTGCAAATAATCTTTCTCCTTGAACATTTACTCCTTCATCAGTATTATCATGTAAAATATTTACTACTTTATTTACTTGATCTATACCAATTTTATCAAAAATTGTATCTACTCTTGAATCAATGAATTGTCCATTTTCTCCAAATACTTCTTGTCCTTTTATAAACAAATCTACATTATTTTGAATTATTCTTGCTTGTTCTACTGGAAGTTCTTCTGTTGCAATCTTTAAAGCATGTCTATCATAATATTTTCTAAATGCACTATTGCACATATCTTGTGCTTCACTATATGGTTTAAAATATTGAGCATATTCTCTTAATACTTCGTGTTGTGTTTTATCTCCACTCATATTCATTCTTAATTCATCAATATTTTCACCAAAATAAGCAGTAACTTTATGATCTATTCCATCTAATTGATATATAGGTTGTTGAACTTCTGCACTTTCAGCTGGTTGACTAGCATCAGCAAATACACCATTGTCTTGTGCAAATGCTCCACCTACCACACTATCAGTTTGACCATCTAAAGTTACTTCTGAAGATACATTTTCTAATGATATTGATGAAGACGCTTGTACAGGTTCTTCAGTAGGAAGTACTTCTCCGTTTTCTTGAACTCCTGATTTTAACATTAAATAATCTTGTTTTTTACCAAACAATCTAGCTATTGCATTTTTTACAGAGTCAATATCTTCAAGAAATAATTTCCATTCATTTTTCCAAAATTCAAACATTAAAAACACCTCTTTTGTACATAATATAACCATTATTATATGTAACTTCATTATATTAAATGCTAAATAAAAAAGCAATAACAAGAATATTTTATTTACATTTCATTAAAATTACAATATGCTATATATATCAAAAAAAGTGTCTTTTTATCATTTTTATATGTCGTAACAGTTTACAATAATATCTATCTAGTTTCAAACAAATATTCTATAAAAGTCTTGAATTCTTTTATATCTTCCTTTACTCTTTTCCACTCACTCTTCCAAAAAGAGTTAACATCACATTTTTGTTCTATTTCCATAATGCTTGGATATAGCATTAACATTTTCTTATTTTTTAATATCACTTTTTTCCCTCCAAAAAGTAATTAAATTATACAAAAATCTTAATTTAAATTCAAGGACAAAATCATTTCAATTAAGTTACCATGTTAAATATAATTTTTCAAAAAATGTTAAAGTATGATTTTATATTCTAATTTTTTTACATAATTCATTTAAAAAATTAGCATATCTTTAAATGGGAAGTTAGATAATGCTCCATATTCCCATATGTATATATTCATATATCCAAGTAAATTCAATATATTAATTGCCTCTTTAGTCCTTATACCACTAGAGCAATACACTATTATACATTTCTTATTTTTATATTCATTTTCACAGCATCTTATCTTATCTACCGGAATATTTACTGCATTATTTATATGCATAATATCATATTCTCTTTTCGTTCTAACATCAATTACTATATTATCTTTATCTTCTATCATTTTTCTTACGGTATCATAATTTACCAAATTATATATTAAATTTCTATTTGGGCATCTATTTTTTCTACTGGCAAAAAAATTAAACATAGTTATACCTTCTTTCTGATATAATCTATGTTTAATTCATTTATTTTATGATTATTTTGCAACTATTGTTTCAGGCTCATTATTATCTTCCTTTTTCTTTTTAGGAATAATTAATGATATACAAACTCCAAGTGAAATTATAAATACAATAAATGATATTACAACTCCAACATATGGAATTTTTTCTAATAGTTCAAGTAATATAAATGTAATTATAGCTACTAAAATATTATTAGGTCTTATAGCTGTTTTATCCACATTTTCATATTTTTTATCTACAAGTTGTACTATAAATGTTCCAACAATTATATTTTTTATTAATGATAAGCATACAAGTATCGCAGCTGCAAATACTATTGCAGCAATTCCAACTGATGGAGCAAGCATTAAGAATATTATTCCTAAGCATATAGCACCAATAATAGCAACATATCCTTTTAAGCCATTTGATAAAGCATTGCTTTGTTCAATTTTATTTAGTAGTTTTGATAATCCATCTTTCTTAATAAATAGTAATATTATTAAAAATAAAACAAAGTTTGTTATACCAGCTGAAAATATTTCCATAGCATAATCTTTTATTGTTATTTTTTCTTCTTCTACTATGTCAATAGTAGCAGTTCCTACGCTTTCATCTACTTTAAGATCTGTATTTGATGTATTAATATATATTCCTTGCTCAACTTTACCATTTTCAGAAAATTCTATGCTATCTGTATCTAGTCTTAATTCACCTTTTATATTATTGTTTATTTTAGCACTTACAGTAGAGCCTAATATATTTCCATCAATATTTCCATTAACTATTAAATCAGATGCATAAATTGTAAGATTTTCTTTTACATTAGAATTTTCGCCTAATGTTACTGTTCCTGTACAGAATATAATTGCATTATTAACATTAGCATTTATTACTGTATCTCCAGTAGTACAAATGACTGCTGAGTTAATATCTGAATTTATTCTAATAGTATCTTGGTTACATATTAATAAATTTCCATCCATTTTAGAATTTATATCAATAGTAGATGTACTACATATAATTCCACTTTGACTTAGTTCTTTATCCATTTCTACTCTTTGAGTAGTTACTCTTACAAACGGAAGTTTAAATTCAGATGTATCTTCACTAACTTTATACATTGTACTTAAAGTTTTAGTATCCCATATTGATACTGCATAAATATTATTAAATAATAGTACAAATGCAAAAACAAGTGAAATAAGTAAAGAAACTTTTTTCTTCATATTTTATTCCCCCTAATATATAGTTATTTTATAACACTTAATAGCAAAAATCAATAATATTTACATCACTTCATTTATGCTTTGTGATATTATGTCTGCCATTATTTCTATGAGTTCGTCTATATCTTTTGGTGTTACAATATAATTTTGTGTATCTAAAGTAGAGGCTATTTTTTGGTATCTTTCATTTTTTTCATCTTTGCTATTTTCTATTATGTTTAAAGCATCATTAGTTATAGTTGCAATATCTACCACCATAGGTACTCCTATCGATACAATTTTAGCATTTGTACTTTCAGTATCTATTTTATTATTTATTCCAGTTATTCCAGATCCTGGTGTTATTCCAACATTGCTAATTTGAATAGAGGCACCTACTCTTTTTATTGATTTTGACATAAGACTATCGATAACTACTATATATTCTGGTTTTACTAATTCTGAAATAGCAGAAATAATTTCTGATGTTTGTATTCCTGTATTTCCCATTACGCCAGGACATATAGCACTTACTTCCCTTGTATCTTTAGATAAAATATCTTCTGTAAGTTTTAATATATGTCTTGTAACATCTATTTGTTTTACTACTTTTGAGCCAAGTGCATCCGGTGTAACATACATATTTCCTAGTCCTACAACTAAAACTGATCTTTTATCTTCTATAAGATTAACTAAAATTTCTTTTACTTTTTCTACTAGCTTTTCTCTATCATTTATATATTTTACTTCTTGCATTTCAAAAGTAATATACTTTCCTATTTGTTTATCTATGGCATTAGCACCATTTTCATTTAATACATCTACTTGTATAATTTTAAATTCTTCAAAATTTTCTTCCTTAATCTCTATACCATCAATTTTTTCCATATCATTAATTACTTTGTATTCGTCTACTCTTTCATCTGCCATATCCGTATTAAATTTTATTTTATTCATAAAAAAACACCTCTATATAATTATGCTTATATAGAGGCACTTTTATTCTATAACATACATATAATTTTTTTAAGTCCTATTTCAAAATCCATATCACCATTTTTAGTTTTTTTATCATAATCATCAAACGCATATAATATATTTTTTAGTTCATCTACTTTATATTTATCGCAAGAATATAGTAGTTTTTTTACAACAAAAGGATGTATTCCAAGTTCAAGGGCTATATTCTTTTCTCCTTTTTCTTTTAAAAGTTTTATCATATATAGTTGTCTAAACTGTTTATATAGCATTATATAAATTTTAACTATTGGCTCTTTTTGTTGTAATAATGAATTGAGTTGTTCTATAGCAATTTCTTTTTTCTTATTTACTATATTTTCTAACACATCAAATATCTTTGCATTTAAAGTTTTAGAGCAAACTTTATCTATTATTTCTTTAGTAACTGTTCCACCATTTTGAACGTATATAACTAGTTTTTGCATTTCATTAATATTATTAGACTTATTGTTTCCACATACATTTTGCATATACTGTGCATCTTCATATGATATTTTTACATTATACTTTTTTAAAGTATTTATAATAAAGTCTGTCATTTGCTTTTCATCTAAATATTTATATTCAATACATTCTGCAATTTTAGCTATTGCTTTATACTCAGATAATCTTTTATCTACACTATCTTCAATAATTATAACTGTTACATCTTCATCTAAATTATCTAAGTATTTTACATTAAATTTCAAATTTGTATCCTTTATTATAATTAGCTTTTTACTTCCAAAAAATGTTACTCCCTGTGATACATTTTCTAATTCATCTATGTTATCACTATTTATATAAAAAAGATTTACTCCTACTTCTAAACTAGTAAATTCTTTTTTTATTTTCTCTACTTTTTGGTTTAAATCATACTTTTCCTCACCATATAATAAATAAATATTACTCATATTTTCTCCTTATAGATTTTCTTTAAATTTTGATATGCTCTCTATTGCTCTATCGGCTAAAACACTATATCTTTCTTTTTTATCTCTAATAGTCTTTTCTAATGGCTTTAATATTCCAAAATTTGCATTCATTGGTTGATAATTTTCGTTTTCTGTTGATACATAGTTTGCTAAACTTCCAAGCATTGTATCATCTGGAAATTTTATTTTTTTATTTTTTGTCCTTTCAATTATACTATAAGCTACAATAAGTCCTGAGGCTGCTGATTCAACATATCCTTCAACACCAGATATTTGTCCTGCAAAATATATATCATTATCTAATTTTAAGTTAAAATTATCATTTAATAATTTTCCACCATTAATATATGTATTTTTATGCATAACTCCATATCTTTCAAAACTTGCGTTTTCTAAACCTGGAATCATAGAAAATACTCTTTTTTGCTCTGAAAATTTTAAATTAGTTTGAAAACCAACTAAATTAAACATTTCAGCCTCTTTATTTTCTGCTCTTAGTTGAACATTAGCATATGGCCTTTTACCAGTTCTTGTATCTGTAAAGCCAACAGGTTTTAATGGTCCATATCTTAAAGTATCTACACCTCTTTTTGCCATTACTTCTATTGGCATACAACCTTCAAAGATTTCCTTTTTTTCAAATTCATGAAGTTTTGCTACCTCAGCATTAACTAGCTCATTATAAAAAGCAATATATTCATCTTTATTCATAGGTAAATTAAGATAATCTGCTTTAGGTGCTTTTTCTATTCTTGCTTTCCACTCATCTACTGATTCTTCTCTTTTTCTTTCTTGATCGTATCTATCTCCCCAATATGCTATACTCATATCTATAGATTCTCTTGATACTATTGGAGCTGCTGCATCATAAAAATATAGGCTATCATCTCCAATTTTTTCCTTTAATGTATTCATTAATTTTTCATCTGTAAGCGGTCCTGTTGCAATTACTTTTATTCCATCTATACTATCAATATCATCAACTTTTTCATATATAATCTCAATATTTGAATTACTCTTTATTTTGTCTGTTATATAATTTGAAAATATTTCTCTATCTACTGCTAAAGCCTGACCTGCTGGTACTTTAGAATTATATGCTGCTTCTATAAATAGGCTATTTAAAATTTGCATTTCTTTTTTTAATAGTCCACACGCATTTGTTAGTGCTTCTGATTTTAAAGAATTACTACAAACAAGTTCAGCAAATTTATCTGATGTATGTGCTTCACTTTTATATTTAGGTTTCATTTCATAAAGCCTTACTTTAATATCATTGTTTGCTAAAATATATGCACATTCACATCCTGCAAGTCCTGCTCCAATTACATTTACTACTGTATCCATTTTATTCTCCTAACTATTGTTATTATATTATACTGTCACCATTTTTTCAATAGAAAAAAAGATATCTGGATACCAGATATCTTATATAAACTATTATTTTTTAGCCTTTGGTTTAGTCCATGATATATAGTGACATTTACTATCTTCACTATTTGTATTATTTTCACAAACGTAAAAAGGTCTTTTAGTTTTTGTTCTTTTTATTAAAACTTTTCCTCCACATTCTGGGCAAGGAACATCTATTGATTCATTATATGGTTTTATATTTTGGCATTCTGGATAGCCTGGACAAGCTAAGAATTTTCCAAATCTTCCTTGACGAATTACCATATGTCTTCCACACTTTTCACATATCACATCAGTTTCTTGTTCAGGTATTTTTACCTTTTCAATTTTATCTTGCACTTCAAGTAAATTTTTATTAAAAGGTTCATAAAAGTTTCTTAACATTTCTATATAATTTTGTTTTGAATCAGCCACCATATCCAATTTATTTTCCATATCTGCTGTAAATTGGATATCTACTATATCTTTAAAGTTTTCTTCTAGTAGTTTATTTACTACTATTCCTAAATCTGTTGGTACTAAATATTTTCCTTCTTTTTCAATGTATAATCTATCTTCTATAGTAGATATAGTTGGAGCATATGTACTTGGTCTTCCTATGCCTTTTTCCTCCATAACCTTTACAAGACTTGCTTCTGTATATCTTGCTGGTGGCTCAGTTGTTTTCTTATCTGCTATCAATTCTTTTTGCTTTAACACTTCGCCCATTTCAAATTCAGGAAGACTTGTTAATTCATCTTCATCATCTTCATTAAAGCTTTTTCCCTTAGCTTTTTCATCTTTTCCTTCAATATATAGTTTCATAAAGCCATCGAATTTTATTACACTTCCATTTATATTGAATATATAATCTTCTACATTTACTTTAATTTTTGTAGTATCATATACAGCAACTGCCATTTGAGATGCTAAAAATCTGTTTACAATTAAAGTATATAATTTTTCTTCATCCTTGCTTAAACTTGGTACACTTTCTAAATGTGTTGGTCTTATTGCTTCGTGTGCATCTTGAGCATTTTCTTTAGCCTTAAATTCTCTATTTAAATAATAATTATTTCCAAAATTAGTAGTAATATATTTTTTTGCCATTTTTTTAGCATCATCAGAAAGTCTGATAGAGTCAGTTCTCATATAAGTTATATATCCAGACTCATATAGCTTTTGTGCTACCATCATTGTCTTTTTTACACCGAAGCCTAATTTTCTTGAAGCCTCTTGTTGTAATGAAGATGTTGTAAAAGGTACAGGTGGATTTTTTCTTCTTTCACTCTTTTTTATATCCACAACTTTATACTCTTTATTATCTATTTTCTTAATTATTTTATCTACTTGTTTTTTATCTTTTAATTCGATTTTACCATCAATATCTCCATAAAATTTGGCAATAACAACATCAGAGCCTTTTTCTAATTTTGCATACATTAAATAATAGTCTTCTGGCTTAAAGTTTTGAATTTCCCTTTCTTTATCTACTATTATTTTTAAAGCAACTGATTGCACCCTTCCAGCACTAGTACCTTTTTTTACTTTTCTCCATAAAAGTGGAGATAGCTTATATCCTACTATTCTATCTAGAATACGTCTGGCTTGTTGTGCATCAACTAAATCTTGATTTATTACTCTTGGTTTTTCTACAGCATTTTTTACAGCATTTTTTGTAATTTCATTAAATTCTATTCTACATTTTTCGTCGTCTTTTATATTTAATACATTTCTTAAATGCCATGCTATTGCTTCCCCTTCTCTATCAGGGTCGGTAGCTAAATATACTATTTCTTTATCTTTAGCTAGTTCTTTTATTTCTTTTATTATATTTGATTTTCCCTTCATTGTTTTATATTCAGGCTTAAAGTTGTTTTCTATATCAACACCTAATTTACTTGAAGGTAAATCTATTATATGTCCTTGTGAGGCAATAACCTCATAATCATCACCTAAATATTTTTTTATAGTCTTTGCTTTTGAAGGTGATTCCACTATTACTAATTTTGCCATTTAATCATACCTTTCATTACTGATTTTGTATTATATCATAAACAAATTACTCAAATCAATCCTTATATAATATATTTAATAAATTCGCCAAACATCTTGTAGCTAATTTTGCTTCTTCTATTGTATTTCCAGAAGCACCAACTTCTACTAAAAAAGAATTTGCTTTTAAATCTTGATTATATATTGAGTTTCTTATTATCATTGGTCTAAAAAGGCCTGGATATATTTTATTTCCAAGTTCTTGTAACTCTAATGCTAATTTTAAATTTCTCATATAATACGGGTTTTCTTGTCCTTCATATCCTATTCCCATAACTAGCATTATTGCTGCTACATCATATCCTTTTATATTTACTTTAGGTGCAAATTCTAAATCTTCTATTGCATCTCGATGAACATCAATTGATATGGCTATATCTTCATTTTCTTCAAGTAATGTTGCAAGTGTCATTCTAGAATTAGTATATGCACTATTATACTCTCCATAGTCATGAGGTGTTAAGCTATTAATAGTCTTAATATTTTTACTATTTAAATTTTCAGAAAGTGTTGATGATATAGCTAACATATTATAATTTCCATCTACACTTCTTCTAGGACTAGTATATTCAAATTTATAATTTTGACTATTAGCATATGACTCAGATGTATGAGTTGTATATAATGCTACTTTATCTACTTGCTTATTAAAAAATATATCCTCACTATTAAAAATACTCTCAAAATCTATATTTCTATTTGTAGAGTAATTAGTTATATCTATACCACATATATTTAATTTTTGGTAAGTTGAAACATCTGCTACAATATTTATATCACTTTTAGATATATTATTAAATACCATTTGCTCATTATATTCTTCTGCAATTTTATCCATAGCTAACATATCATCACTAATATTTTCTTTTACATCTTCTTTTTCTTCTACTATACTAAACTTATAATTGTTTTTATTTGCTATACCATTTAGTGATATTATATCCTCTTTACTAACTTTAAAAAAATTAATATTACATATATTAGTAGCTAAGTATAACATATTATTACTATTAAATGCAATAACTATACCTACTACTAAAATAATTATAACTTGATATTTATCAATATTTATTGTCTTTTGGTTAATTAAATTTATATATTTATCTTTTAAATTTTTGTTTTTTTCCCTTTTTTTACCAAAAAAAGTAATCGCAACCTTCATAAAACATACTCTCCTATGTTCTATTGTATTACGATTACTAAAATATAATTACTAATCTAATAAATTATTAATTTCTTGACTATACTTGTCTAACAAACCTACAGTTTTTTCTTTTAAATCTATTACTTCTCTTTTCATATCTAAGAGTTTTTCTTTTTCCATTTCAATTAAGTGTTCAATTCTATCTTTTTCTTGTATTGCTTCACTTCTAGAATCTTCTATAATTTTTTTAGCTTGATCTTCTGCTGTTATTAAAGCACTAGCAACCTTTTCTTGTTTTGCTATATAGTCAGACTCATATTTTTCTAATTTTCTTTTAACTAATGAAAGTTCGTTTGCAATTCTATTTGCATCTGAACGTTCAGCTTGTATTTTACTTTCATATTCAGCTTTCATAGCTTTCATATATTCTTCTACTTCTTTTTTATCATAACCGAACATTTCAGTTCCAAACTTTTTTTCGTTTTCCATAATACTTCCCCCCAAAAAGTCTACTTATATATGTGCTAATTATACCAAATTATTTTTTTTATTTCAATATTTTTTAAAAAATATGACTAAAAATTATATTATCTAAATTTTAGCAAATACTAGTATTGGTGATTATTATGAATACAAACTTAAATATTTCAAATAGTGAATATGATAATTTGATATCTCAAAAAGCACAAAAAAGTCCTATATTAAAAAATATTTTACTTGCTTTTTTAGTTGGAGGACTAATTTGTGTACTAGGTCAATTTATTAATAACAAATTAATGGGATTTGGAATAGATAAAGAATCAGCTTCTGCCTTTACTAGTATAATCTTAATTTTTATAGGGGCATTTTTAACATCTGTAAACTTGTATTCTCGTATAGGTAAATTTGCTGGTGCTGGTTCTACAATTCCAATAACAGGTTTTTCTAATTCAGTTGTTGCTCCAGCTATTGAGTTTAAAAGTGAAGGATATGTACTTGGAATTGGTGCTAATATGTTCAAAATAGCAGGTCCTGTTTTAGTCTATGGTATAACTTCTACAGTTATATTAGGCTTTGTATATTATTTATTTCATTTTGTTTTTTAGGAGGTAAAATAATGAAAATAGGTAAACAAACAATAAAATTAGAAAGTAAGCCTTGTATATATTCTACTTCTAGTATTGTTGGCCCCAAAGAAATGCAAGGACCTCTTGCTCAGTATTTCGATTTACATATAAAAGATGTATATTTTGAAGAAAAATCATTTGAAAAAGCTGAAAGTAAAATGCTAGAAACTTGCATAAATAATTTACTTATAAAAAGTGGTATAACTCAAAATGATGTAGATATTATTTTCTCTGGTGATTTGCTTAATCAATGTATCTCATCTGGCTTTGCAATAAGAAATTTTGATGTTCCATTTTTAGGACTTTATGGTGCTTGTTCTACATTTTGCGAAGGATTACTTTTATCTTCTATAGTTATAGAAGCAAATGTAGCAAAGCAAGTAATAGCTAGTGCTTCTTCACACTTTTGCAGTGCAGAAAGGCAGTTTAGAATGCCACTTGAACACGGGAACCAAAAAAGTCCTCTTGCTCAATCTACTGTAACTGGAAGTGGTGCTGCCCTTATTACTAATAGAGAAGTAGCAGATAATGGAATTCATATAACATATGTAACTCCTGGAAAAATAATAGATTTAGGTGTTACAGATATGTCAAATATGGGAGCTGCAATGGCGCCTGCCGTATTTAGTACAATTAGCAATCACTTAACAGATACCGGTAGAACTATAGATTATTATGATTATATAATAACAGGCGATTTAGGAATACATGGCTCAGATATGCTATATGAATTATTTAAAAAAGAAGGAATAGATATTAGCAAAAAACATAAAGATTGTGGTGTACTTATATATGATGAAGAAAATCAAGATGTAAATTCTGGTGGCAGCGGTTGTGGATGCGTAGCTAGTGTATTTAGTTCTTATATTTTTAATGAATTAAAAGCTAAAAATATAAATAAAATATTACTAATAGCAACTGGTGCTCTTATGAGTCCTGTATCTTCAAGTCAAGGTGAATCAATACCAGGAATTGCACATGCCATAGCAATAGAAAATGAGGTGTAATCATGGATATAATTTTAACATATGGAAAAGTATTTTTAACAGGTGGCTTAATTTGTACAATAGGTCAAGTTTTAATAGACAAAACTAAATTATCTCCAGCAAGAATTCTAACACTTTTTGTTACACTTGGAGTAATATTTACATTTTTAGGTATATATGAACCAATAGTTGAATTTGGAAAATGTGGAGCAACAGTTCCAATATCTGGATTTGGCTATTCACTATTTAAAGGTACAGTAAAAGCAATAAATGAAAAAGGTATTTTAGGTATATTTACAGGTGGTGTTACAGCAACTGCTGGTGGTATTGCTGCAGCAGTAGTATTTGGATTTCTAGCTTCGCTCTTTTCTAAACCAACAATAAAATAATTGTATAATTCTTATTCTTTATCACATACTATTATTAGTGATTTAAAAGGAGGTTATTATGGATAATTTAAATCAAATTGAAATTCAAAATATTCGACACATATGTGGTCATGCAACAGAGTTTTGTTCAAAAATTAATTACTATAAAACTCTAACTTCAGATACTAATGTTACTACCGTTTTAGATGATATTACTAATGAGTGTAACAATTTAAAATCTGAGTTATCAAATATTTTGTGAGGTGAATAAAATGACAGAGAAAATAGCTGTAAATGATGTATTATCTACATTAAATTCAACAATTACTTTAATAAATTATGCAATTCAACAATCTAATAATAAAAATTTTAGAGACACTTTAATAACTTCTAGAAATTCACTAGAAAATTATCAATGGCAAATATATTT
The DNA here is from genome assembly GCA_947627255.1 of uncultured Clostridia bacterium. Taxonomy (GTDB): domain Bacteria; phylum Bacillota; class Clostridia; order TANB77; family CAG-465; genus CAG-465. The sequence continues at coordinate 25,865 of CANQVI010000004.1, forward strand.
AATTGCTAAAGAAAAAGGATATTATATCCCAGCAGCACCTGCTGGTGCAGCAGATATTGAGCAAGTTAAAAATGCTATTTGCTAAAAAAAGTACCTATTTTAGGTACTTTTTTTATATCATTTTTTCATCTTTTTCTATTTTCTTTTCTTTTTGCTTTTTAGCTTTATCTTGCATTGCTTCATTCTTTAGCAATTCTTTAGCCATTTCTGCTTTTTGTTTTTCAATAATTTCCATTTTTTGTTTTTTAACATCTCTTTGATCTAATATAGGGTTTAATTGATATTTTATAAAATAATCTAAATACATATCAGTAGCTTCTTTTTTAGTTTTCTTCTTTTTTCTTTTTGTACTGTCTGTAGAAGAAATAGAAAAGAACTCACCATTTTCATAATATAATTGTTCCTCTCCATCTGTAAAAATAACATATTTATCTGATGGCAACTCAACTTCGTCTATTTTTTGTAAGAAGTCTATACTATTTTTTGCTTCTTCAGTTAATTTTTTTATTTCCTCTTTAGATAACTCTTTATCTAAACTTTTTAGAACACCTTTTCTAAGTTCTTCTTCTAAATCATAAGATTTGTTTTCATCTTTTTCTCCCATAATATCCTCCTTATTCAAAGCACTCAATACATTTTTTTACAATATCATTTAGTCTTTCATTTTCTTTTTTTATATATAAATATCCAATTAAACATTCAAAGCCTGTAGCTTTTTTATACTCTATCACATCAACATGTTTAGAAACAGTTGCAATATTGGTATTTCTACCTCTTTTATATATATTAATTTCTTCTTCTGTAAGAAATTCCATTATTTTATCAATAGTATATGCTTGTCCTTTAGCACTAACATATTTTATAGATAACTTATGTAGTTGTCCACTTTTAGCACTAGAAATACTTGTCAAATATGTTCTAATATAAACATTATACACAGCATCCCCTATAAATGCTAAAGTCTGAGCAGGTACAGTTTGAATATCTATATTTTTTATATATTCTTCCATACTTTTCTCCTAATTTATCTACATAATATTATATATTAAATACTTGTGTTTTGCAAGAATTATTTTTAAATTAAACTTTTTAAGTAAATTCTAAATTGACTTTGATAATTTTATATAATATAATAACTTCAAAGAGGTGTTAAAATATGTCAAATAAAGAAACTTCTAACAAGAAAAATATTATAGTAAAAATATTTTCTGTTATTTTAATTATATTTACACTTTTATGTGTTTTAGTTGTAGTTACTAATTCTAATAAAACACTTATTGTAGGTATTGTTGGATTAGTATTACTAATAATAACAATGAATGTTGCAGATTCATTGAAAGTAAATAAGCATAATTCAAAGGTTATATCTATTATTTCAATCATAATGGATTTAACTTCAATAATCTTTTTATTTAAATACGTAATATTCTCATACGTACTAGTAGTACCAGCTATGATTTTATCATATAGATGTATGAAAGCAGATACAAAAAATAAACTAACAATTATTAGTTTTGCTTTATCATTAATATTATTTGTAGTTTGCTTATCACTTTCTATTGGAGGATATATAAAATTACTAAAAAGATAAGTTTATTTAGCTTATATTAAAAATCCTTAAGAATAATTCTTAAGGATTTTTTTATGTTTCTTGATTTTGTACAACATTGCTAGGGCAGATTGCAACATCAGTTGTAAGGATCATTGAAGAAATAGAAACAGCATTTTCAAGTGCAGTTCTTGTTACTTTAGTTGGGTCAATTATTCCTTTTTCTTTCATATTTACATATGTATTATTTATAGCATCATATCCAATATTTTCAGGACTTTCTTTCACTTTTTCTACAACTATATCACCATTTGCACCTGCATTTTGTGCTATTTGGTAAAGTGGCTTTTCTAAAGCTCTAAATACAATTTGTGCTCCAACTCTTTCTTCATCATTTAAAGTATTCATAAAATTAGTCATTCTTTTTAGTGCTGTTATATATGCCCTGCCTCCTCCTTCAACAACTCCTTCTTCTATAGCAGCTCTTGTAGCAGATAATGCATCTTCTATTCTTAGTTTTTTTTCGTTTAATTCAGTTTGTGTAGCAGCACCTACTTCTATTACAGCTATCCCTCCTAATAATCTAGCTAATCTTTTTCTAAGTATTTTTATTTCCTCATCATCATTTTTAGTAAGTAAAGTATTTTTAGTTTCTTCAATTTTTTCCTCTATTTTTACACTATCACCATTACCTCTTAATATTATAGTGGAATCTTTAGATATTTTTACACTTTTAGCAGTTCCCAAATCTTCAGTATTAATATCTTTCAAATCAACTAAGATTTCTTCATCTAACATTTTTCCACCAGTTACCAAAGCTATATCTTCCAATATCTCTTTTCTTCTATCTCCAAAACTTGGAGCTTTAATTGCAACAGAATTAAAGTTTCCTCTTAATTTATTAACAATAAGTGTTGCTAAAGCTTCTCCCTCTATATCATCTACTATTAATAATAAAGGTCTATTTTGTGAAGCAACTTTTTCTATTAAAGGTACTATTTCTTGAACACTTGTAACTTTTTTATTACTAATTAATATATATGGATTTTCTAAAACTTCTTCCATTTTTAAATTATCATTTACCATATATGATGAAATATAGCCACTATCTATTTTTAAGCCTTCAACTATATTCAAATTAGTATTCATACTTTTAGATTCATCAACAGTTATAACTCCTTCTTTTCCTATCATATCTATCGCTCTACATATTAGCTCTCCAATTTCTTTATCGTTAGCTGAAATTGTAGCTATTTCTTTAATTTGTTCATTTGAATTTATACTCTGTGATATTTCCTTTATATTTTTAATAGTTTCATCTAGTGCTTTCTGCATTCCTTTTTTTATCAAAATTGGATTACTACCTGCAGCTATATTTTTCATTCCTTCTTTTACCATATTGTATGCAAGAACGGTTGCAGTAGTTGTACCATCTCCTGCTATATCATTAGTTTTCATGGCAACTTCTTTTAAAAGCTCTGCTCCTAAATTTTCAAACTCATCTTCTAAAACAATTTCTTTTGCTATACTTACACCATCATTTATTATTACTGGTGCACTATATTCACTTTTTAATGCCACATTTTTTCCTTTAGGTCCTAAAGTTATTTTGACGGCATTAGCTAATTTTTCAATTCCTTTTTGTATTGCCTCTTTAGCATCATTTCCATATAATATTTTCTTTGCCATATATCCTCCTTATATTATTGCTAAAACATCTTTCTCATTTAAAACGTAGTATTCGTTACTTTCATATATTATTTTTTTAGCATTACTTTCGCTGTATATAACTTTATCTCCTACACTTATATCCATAACTTCATTTCCAACACAAATTACATTACCAATAATATTTGATACTGTACTTGTCTTAATAATAATACCGTTTTTTTCATATTCATTTTGACCTACTGAGTCTACAATTATATTTTTTCCTATGCATCTTATCATTTTTATCCCTCCTAATATTATATATGCATAAGAATAAATAATATAACAAAAAAAGAGAGTATATACTCTCTTTAATAGTTTAACTTTGTTGGATCAAAGCTAATTTTATCATTATTTCTTCTAGTTACATTTATATCTGAAAATAGATATTTTTGTTCAATATCTACTTGTTTCATTTTACCAAGTTCAAGGACACCTAGAAAAGCGGTTACTACTTCTAAATTATCGCATTTATCATTAAACACTTTATTAAACACCATATTTCTATTTTCATTTAAGTATCCTACTATTTGTTTTACTTTGTCTTGAACAGTATATTTTTCATATACTGCTATTTTTTCGATTTCTCTTGCTTTTTTATTTATCTTATTTTGATTTCTAAACAATATATCTGAATATACATTAAAAATATCTTCTTTATTAAATTTCTCACCAGTATACTCAACTTTTCTTTTAAATTTTATTTTTTCAAATGCTTTAACAAAAGAGCCAAAATTTTGTTTATATAGTTCATATACTTGTTCTGCAACTTCTTTATACATTTTATATTGGTTTAATTTATTTAATATATCTTCTTCGGATAATTGTTCTTCTTCCTCTTCATCTTCAAGTTGTGGCAATAATTTTCTTGCTTTTATATCTAAAAGTGTTGCTGCCATAACTATAAATTCAGAAGCTACTTCTATGTTATTTTCATTCATTTCTTGAAGGTAGCCAACATATTCATCTGTAAGCTCACTAAGTGATATATCAAAAATATCCTTTTTATTTTTTGAAATTAGATATAACAACAGATCTAATGGGCCTTCAAAATTAGTTATATTAAATTTAAAATCTTCTATTTTTTCAGTTACCATACTACATTTTTCCTTTTTCTAATTCAACTGCTATTTCAAGTGCTAATTCTATCATCTCATTTAACCCTGTTTGTCTTTGAGATGAAGGCATAGCTTCTCCTTTTAATGGCTTATCTGATACAGTAAATATTGCAAGAGCGTTTTTATTTGCAACAAGTGCATTTGTATACAATGCTAGTGTTTCCATTTCAACACCTAGTACATCACTTTTTGACTCTTGTATTAAAAATTTACTATCTTTATAGAAAGTATCAGATGTATAAATTGTGCCTATTTTTACATTATTTCTCTTAGCACTTTTTTGTTTTGCTATTTCCATTAACTTTTCAGATGCAACAGGATATACATCATACTCATTTTCAACAATATAATTTGAATCTGTAATAACATCTTCGGCAATTATTATATCTCCAAGATTTACACTTTTACAAATATCACTAGCTTCATCATTATCTAATGAGCCAGCACTACCAATTCTAATTATATTATCTACATCATAGCCTTCATATAGTTCTTTTGAATATATAGCCATTGATGGTACACCCATTCCACTTCCTTGAACGGAAATAGTTACTCCTTTATATTTTCCAGTATATCCAAGCATACCTCTAACATTATTATATAATTTAGCATCTTCCAAAAAATTTTCTGCTATGTATTTTGCTCTTAATGGATCGCCTGGCATTAATACAGTACTTGCAATATCTCCAAATTTTGCCTCGTTATGAGGTGTTGGTACATCTATTTTCATATTCTACCTCCAAAATCTATTTAGATTATATACTATTTTATTTTTTAATGCAAGAAAAAAAGAATACTAGTATTTTAGTATTCTTCTTGATTTACATTATTAAACCCTCTCCTATATAAATATGCTTTTTGTTTTAAAGGCTCCATATTTTTTAATTTGCCATTTAATAGTTTTTCTATAAGCAGTCTTTCATATTCTTTTCCGTTAAATTCTTCAATTTTTTTATGTACTAAGTTTTTGTCTATTCCTTTTTGTATTAGTTTCATCTTAATTTCATACAATGAATACTTAGGAATATTTATACTTTGCCTTAGATATGAATCTACATATTTGGAATCATCTATATATCCTATTTCCTTTAAATACTCAATTACATCATTAATAACATCATCTTCAACATTTATCTTTTTTAATTTATTTCTTACTTCTAATTCTGTTCTTAATGCTAAAACTAAATATTTAACTGCCTTTTCTTTTGCTTCTTCGAAATTCATATACCTCTCCTAACTTAAAAGGCACATATATATGTGCCTTTATTTTTATTCTTCATCTAATGGAATTTCTTCTTCCTCGTCTTCACTTTCTGTTGTGCCAGTCATACTATTCTCAAAAGCAGTATTAAAGTTTTCTCTTACTTTATTTTCTATTTCTTTCATAACATCTGGGTTTTCTGCAAGATATACTTTAGCATTTTCTCTACCTTGTCCTATCTTTTGACCATTATATGCAAACCATGCACCACTCTTATCTACTATATTCATATCTGTAGCAAGATCTAATACACAACCTTCATTTGAAATTCCTTTTCCATATACTATATCAAATACAGCTTCTCTAAATGGAGGTGCAACTTTATTTTTTACAACTTTAACTTTAGTACGTGTACCCATAACTTCTCCATTTACTTTGATTGCTTCCTGTTTTCTTACATCAAGTCTTACTGAAGCATAGAATTTTAATGCTCTTCCACCTGGAGTTGTCTCTGGATTTCCAAACATTATTCCAACTTTTTCACGTAATTGGTTAATAAATATAGCAACAGTATTAGATTTATTTAATACACCTGTTAATTTTCTTAATGCTTGAGACATAAGTCTAGCTTGTAATCCAACGTGTGAATCACCCATTTCACCATCTATTTCTGCCTTAGGAACTAATGCAGCAACTGAGTCAATAGTTATGATATCAACAGCTCCACTTCTTACTAATTGTTCTGCTATTTCAAGTGCTTGTTCTCCTGTATCTGGTTGTGCAACAATTAAATTATCTACATCTACACCTAAATTTTTAGCATATACTGGATCAAGAGCATGTTCTGCATCAATAAATGCAGCAATACCACCTTGTTTTTGAGCCTCTGCTATTGCATGTAAAGCAACTGTAGTTTTACCAGATGATTCTGGTCCAAAGATTTCAACAATTCTTCCTCTTGGAAAACCACCTATTCCTAATGCAATATCCAAACTTAATGCTCCTGATGGAATTGTATCGATTGAAACATCTCCTACTTCTCCTAATTTCATAACAGCACCTTTACCAAAATTTTTCTCAATTTGAGCCATTGCTATGTCTAGTGCTTTTTTTCTTTCTTCAGATATCATAATTTTCTCCCCCTTATACGTATTAGAACGTTTGTTCGTTTATTATTATACTATTAATTTTTTTGTTTGTCAACACCTTTTTTATACTTTTTTTTACTTCTTAATTTTTATTTATATTTCAATGTTTACAAGTATTTTTTTTATTGAGTTGCAAAAAAAATTTTATCTTCTGTATAACGAAATTATATCAGTTGCTTTTAGATTTGTAAATATATTTTTGATTTATTTTCATCGCAAAATTTCTTATATATAATAAATAAAAACAGAAGAAAAATCTTCTGTTTTACATTATTGATTGGTCTTCTTCTGAATTTAATAATTCATAAACCTTTTCATTTATCATATTTATTTCTGGTAATGGTTTTCCAAAATAATATCCTTGAACTAATCTTACTCCTACTAGTTTTAGTGTATCAAGTATTCTTTTGTCCTCTACTCCTACTGCAATTAAATTTATGTCCTTAGATATTGTATATGTAATTAAGCTATTTATATACTTTTGCTTTTCAAAATCTTTATATATTTCTTTAATAAATGACATATCAGGAATTATATAATCTATATCTAAATAGCATATATCTTCTATAGTTAATTTATCTAATGTGAAGTCATCAAATGCAACTTTTCCACCTTTTAAATGTATACTATTTATTGTTTCTTGTATATCTGTTAAATCTTTATTTTCATAATTTTTAAATTCAATAACTACTTTATTTCTTGCCATCATATCGTATATTCTTGGTTTATTTACATAGTTTACATAGCTATTGTAATCTATATTTACCATTATCATATTAGATTCACGATTTACAACATTTTCAAATTGCTCTATTGCATTAGTAAATAATACTTGTTGTAATTTATCATAATCATTGTAATCTTTTGCTACTTCAAGCAATTTATCTATTCTTATTTTCTTTCCTGTAGTTATTTGAGATAAAACTTCATATCCATATACACTTTGAGTTTTTAAATCTACAATAGGCTGATATTTTACTCTAACATTCTTTTTAGTAATAATTTCATCTATTATTTCTTTTATATCTTTACTAGTTAGTTTTTCTTCTGCCTCTTTAGTTGTTTCTTCATCAGTTTCATCTTTTTTAGCATCACTATTTACTTCTATTTTCTTTCTATTTTTTTGCATAAAGTAATTATTAGCAAACTCATAATACTTTTCTTTAATAACTTTAAATTCATTATATACTTCTGTATTTTTAGCTTTTGCATCTGCATCCTTAACATTTATTAGTAAATAAAATAGCTCTCTATCATCATTAAGACCATTTGCTAAGAAAGTTAAATTTTCTTGTGTAACTTCTTCAGCATTTAAATACATATCATGATATCTAATTAAAGTTAATATTATATTTCTTTCATTTTCAGTAAAGTCAAATCTACTTAAAATCGCTGCTGCTAAGTCAACAGATTTTTCACTATGACCTACAAAGCTCTCATTGCCATCATCATCTACTTTTTTTACATATGGTTTTCCAATATCATGAAGAAACATAGCCCATTTAATTATTTTCTTTTGCCAATCTGCAATAGAAATTTCTGTAACATTAGCATTTTCTATACTAGCAACAATATGATGAAAAACACTATATTTATGATATTTACTATTTTGCTGACAATTAAATAGATTTTCTCCATACTCATTATATACAAATAGTTCTGGAAAATGTCTATAAAATACATCTTGTTGTGTTATTTTAGGTAAAAAGTATGAAACATTTTCATCCATTAAAACTTTTGTATAAATTTCAGTTACTGTTCTAACATTGTCTGCATACATGTTTAGATTATTTATAATATTTCTTAATCTTCCTCTTTCACTAGCATCTACCATGGTAGCAGAAGTATCTGCAAAATCCATATCAAAGATACCTTCATAAACCTCATATTTTATCATATTTTATCCTCTCTAATAAAAAATATAATTACACTATATATATTACTATAAATGTTTTTAATTTGCAAGTAGTAATACTAGTTATAATTATGTTAAATTTTCACTTTTTTAGTAACTTTATATTTATTTAGTTGACATTTTTACAAAAAAAATGTATAATATACGAGTATCGTATAGTTAGTCAAACTATAACCCCGGAAAATTTGACTTTCTAAGATTATATTTTAGGAGGATAAATTAAATGAATAATACTACACATAGCGTAAAAGCTAATGAAATCGAAAAAAAATGGTATATTCTAGATGCAGCTAATAAGCCACTTGGTAGAGTAGCTACAGAGGCAGCTAGACTTTTAAGAGGTAAACACAAACCTACTTATTCTACACACATGGATTGTGGAGATAATGTTATTGTTTTAAACTCAGATAAAATAGTTTTAACTGGTAACAAATTAAACGATAAAGTATATAGACGTCATTCAGAATACATGACTGGTCTTAAAGAAACATCTTATAAAGATTTAATGGCAAACAATTCTGATAAAGCTGTTATGTTAGCTGTTAAAGGTATGCTACCAAAAAATTCTTTAGGTAGAGAAATGTTAACTAAATTAAGAGTATTTAAAGGTGCTGAGCACAATCATGAAGCTCAAAAACCTGAAATATGGAATTTTTAGGAGGAATTAAAAAATGGCAAAAAAAGAATATATTTATGCAACAGGAAAAAGAAAATCTTCAATAGCAAGAGTAAACATTATTCCTGGTACTGGTAAAATAACAATAAATAAAAAAGACTTAAATGAAATCTATACTTTAGATACTTTAAAAGCTATAGTTTTAAAACCTTTTACAGTTGCTAACATGATGGAAAAATATGATGTAGAAGCTACAGTTCATGGTGGCGGTTTTGCTGGTCAAGCTGGTGCTGTTTCACATGGTATTGCAAAAGCATTAGCAACAACCGATCCAGAAGTTCATGCTGTATTAAAAAGAAATGGTCTTTTAACTAGAGATTCTAGAGTAAAAGAAAGAAGAAAATACGGTCTTAAAAAAGCAAGAAAAGCACCTCAATTCTCAAAGAGATAGGAAGCTTTTTACAAAAAAGATTATACAAAAACTCGGAAGTTTTATCTTCCGAGTTTTTTTGTTACCTATTAATATTATTTGTTATTCTTCTTAGTAAATAAAACTGTTGTATATATTAACAATGTTCCTAAAGTTGCTGTTATTAGTTGAGTTACTCCCATTGATGTACTTAAAGTATTTTTAGCAACTTCTGGTATATTTACAAGTGAACTCATTATTAAAAAGCCACCATATATTAGTGCAACTTTTACTAATATTGCTACTGCACCTGAAATTACATAGTTTATTTTTTTATTTACAAATAGCACTTTAAATATTAAAATTAATGCAAAATTTCCAAGCCAAATTGCTGGTATCATCAATTTTGAATATAAAGTAATATTGCTAAATAGTACTCCTCCTAATATTGTAGACATTGAAGGTAAAGTTGCCATAGCTATAGTCTTAATATTACCTTTTGTATATAATGCTACAGATATTAAAGATGCATTTACAATTGTTCCAACAACTATTTGTTGATATTTTCCAAGTGGTACTATTTTAGCTAAAAATGTTGGTACAAAACATGCTCCTAAAATTATTAATAATGTAATAATTACATTCATAGATTTTTTGGTATCTATATATTGTTTTCTTAATACTTCTAACATATAATCCCCCTCTTTTCAAAAAGATACTATCATAAATATTTAATTTAAGCAATATTATTATTCTAAAAATTTTATTATAGAATTTGCTGCTTCTCTACCAGCTCGTGCAGCCCAAGCTACAGTAGCTTTATTTCCGGCCACATCTCCACCTGAAAATATTTTAGGATTTGAAGTTTGATGATTTTCATCTACCTTAATGCAGTTCCATTTATCTAGCTCAAGATTTAACTTATCTAAAACACTTTTTTCAGTTTTTGAGCCTACAGCCATAATAACATAGTCCATATCTAATAAATAATTACTTCCTTCTATATTTACAGGGCTTAATCTTTCTTCATTTTCTTTCTTTTTTAATTCTGTTTTTATGCATTCTATTTTTTCTACTTTTTTACTACCTATTATTTTTAATATATTAGTCTGAAATAAAAAGTCTATCTTTTCTTCTTGAGCCTCTTTAATTTCCTTTCTTTCAGCAGGCATTTGCTCCATAGCTCTTCTATATATTATAGTTACTTTATTTGCTCCAAGTCTTTTTACAGTTCTTGCCGTATCAATAGCTACATTACCACCACCTATTATTGCAACATTTTTATTAATATAATTTGGATGAATATTACTTTCTAATAATTCATTTCCACCATATACTCCATTTAGATTTTCGCCTTCAATATTCATTTTTGATGATACATTTGCACCTATTGCTATATAGATAGCATCATATTCTTTTTCTAATTCTTCTAGCTTTAAATTTTTTCCTAGTTCTTTTTCAAGTTCAACTTTTATTCCTAATTCTAATATCTTATTTATTGCTTTTTCTAGTATATCTTTAGATAATCTAAAATCTGGTATTCCGTGATATAGTAGTCCTCCTAAATGATTATGTTTTTCAAATATAGTAACATCATAACCAGCTCTTGCTAAAAACGAAGCGCAAGTAATTCCTGATGGGCCAGCACCTATTACTGCAACTTTTTTATCTATTTTTTTAGATGTAAATTTAGGTATCTTCCAATTATTTTCTATTGCTAAATCTCCTATATAGCTTTCTAAATTTCCTATTTCTACAGCCTCATTTTTAATTTTCCTTATACATTTTCCTTGACATTGTTTTTCATGAGGACATACTCTACCACAAATAGATTGTAGCACTGTAGTATTGCATAAAAGTTCGTATGCTTCCTTGTCTTTTCCTTCTTTTATTAGTCTTATAAACTCCATAGTATCATTTCCTAGCGGACATCCATCATGGCATGGTCTTTTAGGACAGCTTAAGCAATATTTGGCTTTTTCAATTATTTCTTCTTTCATAATTTTCTCCTCATATAAGTATATTACACATCAAAATAGCTTTAAAGTCAATAGAAAAAAAGATTGCAATAAGCAATCTTTTTAACTTAAACATTAAAGTACATATTTACTTAAGAAGTATGCTACTCCATCTTCATCATTAGTAAGTGTGACATAGTCAGCTTTAGCTTTTAATTCATCATTAGCATTTCCCATAGCAACTTTTATTCCACAAGAATTAAACATTGAAGTATCATTAATATGGTCTCCAAAGCACATTGCATCTTCTTTAGCTACATTAAATGCATTTAAATACTCTTTTATAGCATTACCTTTACTAGACTTTATATCGTTAACATCTATATAATAATGTGATTCATTTCTTAGTCCATTTATATATGCTCTTGAACAATTTAATATTTCTAACTCACTATTATTTTTTATATAGTTTATCATTTCTGTCATTTTATCATAAGAATTTGTTTCAATTACAAGTTGATACACATCCTTATTTTCTATTTCATTAAGATTTTTTATAATCTTATCTCCTGGATTCATTTTTCTCATTAAGTACTTATTTCCATATCTAATATCACTACAATTTAATATAAAACCTTCTTCTTTTGAATTAATATACTCCATAACTTTTTTTAGTACATCTTTGCTTATAATATTTTTATATATTACTTCATCAGTTAAATAATCATAAATTTGTGAACCATTACTAGATATTATTTGTGAACTTGCATTAGCTAGTCTGCTTTTTATTTGTGTATATTGATTAGATCTTCCAGAGCACAAAACTATACTTATTCCCTTTTGAACGACTTTAGCAATAACTTCGCTAGTTTTTAAAGTTACTTCTTTTTTGCTATTTGTTAAAGTACCATCAATATCTACAAAAATAACTTTTACATTATTTAGCTTCTGCATGTTTACCACCTTCTATTTGTATTATATAACAGTAATTTGTTTTTTTCCATAGCAAACAGCTTTTTATTCTAATAAATTCATTACATCAGATTCTTCTTTTAAATCTAAATTGTAATATGTATCTGGTATTTCACCATTTATTATAGTTTCTGCCATAACAATTTCTTTTTCATAAAATTGGTCATTTACATATATAGGTGCAATTATAGTAAAAGAAGTTTTTATCTTTAAAATTATTCTATGTCGTGTCTGATTTATTCCAACACTATCAAATTCAGAAATACAATCTATTTTAGTATCTCCAAGCGGACTAGTTTTTATATTTAACTTTATTCCAGCGCCACTAAAAATTCCCGCATTAAAAAATAATCCTATTGGTATTTTTATTTTACTCGATTCAATTTTAGATATGTTATTTTCTATATCTGTTGCTAAATAATTAGATATTTTATTTAATTCCTTAGTATTTGTCTTTAAAGCTATTATTTTTCCATTTTCATCAAGAACCTCTGAAACTATACTATCATATGTGATATTGCTTAAATTGGTCCTTATTGCTTCTTCTGTGGCCCTCATAGCTAATGTATATGCATTTGATTTTGTAAAATTTAACAAAACAGGCTCTATTACCTTTATATATAGTGTTGTTATACTAGAAAACATAACTAAAAATATAAAAAATAAGACAAATGATTTTTCATTTTTCATTTGTCTTAATGATAATTTATAATACTTAGCTCTCATTATCTAATTATTAATATTTTTTGTCCAATATCAATCATATTAGGGTCTTCTAGCTTATTAATTTTTATAATATTTTCCATGCTAGTTTTATATTTTTTAGCTATTTTCCATATACTATCTCCTGGTTTTACTATATATATATTTATGCTACTGATATTTTTTAAATTTATTGGTGCATCTTTAATTTCTTCTATTGAGCTTATATTCAAAACATTTTCAACATTAATCTTAACAGTAATAATTATTTTTATATCTATTCCCATACCATTTTGTATTACATTAATTGTTACATCATCTATTTTTATATGTATATTTGAATTTTTCCACGAATCTTCTAGTAAAAAATCTTGATTTACCATTATATCTATAGTCTTATTTTCTAGTTCGTTATTTTCTTTATTTTGAATTAAAATATTTAGTTTAGCTATCCCATTAACTTTAATGCTATCATTTTCCAGCACTGGTAATATACCATTTGTATCTAAACTATACTCTACAATTCTACCACCTTCTGGAATTATATCACTTATTGTTTCATTTATATTTATTTCTTTTGATACATCAAATTCATCTGCTGATATAGAAATATCTTTAACTTCATAATCTAAGTCTCTAGATCTACTATAAAAATCATCTATATACTCTATCTCCTCTTTTTCATATAATGAAACATTATTTTCTATTTTATAATCTACATTCAACGTTCTTTGATCTATATCTGGATTTAGTCTAATATTTAAATCTCTTATTATATAGTCTATATTAAATTTTGATTTTTCTGAAATGTTATCTAATTCAATCATACTTGAAAAAGGTAGTTCTACTTTTTCACTACAAATTTTTTTATCTTCACCGATATATACCATACTTATTTCTATTATGCCTTTTAGCATTAATTTATTATAGCTTTCTTTATATTCTGTATCTTTTATTTTTGCCTTAACTTTTAATATTTCATAAATTGCTGAAGATTCTTTTTTTATCATTACATCATCTGAAGACGCAATAATAGTTCTTTTCTTCTCTTTTATATTGTTAAACCAATTTTTACATTTATTATATTCAATATCATTATCTGATGGAAAATCTTTAATAATATCTACATTTACACTTTCTTCAATTTCTATGTTAAAACATACCTCATTTTTAATCGCTACTTTTCTTTCATTTGGTAAAGAATATATTATATTTTTTAATTTAGATTTTATTACTACATCCTCTTTATTTTTTATATTATTTTTTTCCAAATTTACAATATATGGATGTGAAACATTTAGACCTCTTATGCTCATTTCCTCGTCATTGGCTCTATATATAACAGAATAATTTATCTTACCTACTATTTTTACTCTACCATTATTTATTTCTAAATCATTAATATATGGTGTTGATGTTATATTAATAATTTTTACTGCATCTGGCATATTATCTGGTACTATAATATCTTGTTCTATCCACCTCTCATCCTTTTCTATAACCTTTAATTTATTTAAGTTTAACTTCATATTACTGATACTAACACTCATCTACTTATCCTCCTTATTAATATATATATATTTAAAGGTTAAAAAAATATTACCTCTGTAACAAAAAAGGTAATATAGCATAATATATATTAGTTAGATGCATTGCATCTAGCATTAGATAAATTCTTTCTTACTATAACATACATTTATATACTCTCCGAATTTAAGAAGGTTTACCTTCAAAAAAAATAGGATTAAATGCTTGCATTTAATCCTTCTTTTTCATATATATCAACTTCTTTGATTGCCTTATTATAATCTAGTATATTTTGGTGTAGAGAAATCATATCTTGTAATAGGCTCCCCAGTTGGCAAACTTAATTCTAATGTGTTTGTTACTAAGTCTGAATAACTATATGATAGTTTGCTATCAGTTTCAGAATCTCTAAACACGAATAAATTAGTGTAAGTGCTGTCTATATATCCTTTCCTTTCTATGCATTTGTTTCTTCCTACGTTTGCTTTTACACAAATTTCTTGTCCAACATAGTTTTCTACGTCTTGTTTAATCTTCATTAGTGAATCTTTTGAAACCATATATACCACCTCTTATATTGTACTTTCTACAAGGCGAATTATATCATTTTTTGTAAAAAGTGTCAAAGCATAAAATGGGTGTATAAAAGCAAAATATGTAAAATAAAGTAGTGATTTTATTTATCACTACTTTATTTATTTTTTAACATTTGCTTATGTAACATTTCTGTTACATTTGACTATTTATATATTTTATAGCCTCTTGTAATTGTAAATCTTGATCTCTTTCAATATATGAATTGTTTTTTATTTCATCTGGTAATTCAACTACTATATTAGGCTCAATACCATTATCTTGTATTACTACACCACTTGGAGTAAAATATTGTGCAGCAACTATTGATATAGCACCATGATTTGCTATAGGCTCTACATATTGTACAACACCTTTTCCAAATGTTTTTGTACCAATTACAATACCCTTTTTAGAATCTTTTATTGCACTAGCAAATATTTCTGATGAACTAGCACTATTTTGATTTACTATAACAGCTAAAGGAATATCTATTTGTTCAGTATCATCTGTTCTAAATACACGTGCATTTCCATCTTTGTCTACTAGTTTTAAAACATCTAATTTTGGAAGAAGTAAATTTAGTATATTTAATGTATCTGCTACATATCCTCCAGAATTATTTCTTAAATCTACTATTATTCCTTTTACATTTTTCTCTCTTAATTTAGTGTATTCTTCTTTAAATTGATTATATATTCCATTATCGAAAGAGAATATTCTAATATATCCTATATCATCAATAACTTCTGAAGCTACATTATTTTCTACTATACTTGCTCTTTTTACTTCTAATTCAAAAGTTTCCCCATTTCTTAGTATAGTTAATTTTACTGTTGTATCTGGTTCTCCTTTAATTTTATCTACTGCTTCAAGATATGTATCTGTTGTTACATATAACTCATCAACTGTTAGTATTACATCTCCGGCTTTTACTCCTGCTTGTTCTGCTGGTGAATTTGGCATTGTTCCTAAGACTTTAATTGCTTTATTTGTAATGTCATAAGTTAAGTGAACACCTATTCCAACATAATTATCATTTGATCCACCATTTGAGCTTTCTTGATACTCGTCTTCAAACTCATAATACGTATAAATATTATCTAGTGAATTTACCATTCCATCTATTGCACCATCAACCAATTTTTCTTTATCATACTCATATAGAAAATCATTATCTATAATTTTTGCAGCTGTTTCTAATCTATCTATTTGTTCTTGTGTAAAAAAGTTGCTTGTTAGAGTAGTTGCAAAATATGGTTTTGCAACTATATATAAACAGAATAAAATAATAGCACTTAAAACTATTGCTATTGTTAAAGTAATGGCATTACTAATTATTTTAGTTTTATTAATTTTATTTCCTTCATTTTCATAATTATAATTATTTTCTTCCAATTTTTATATCTCCTTTGTTTAACTATGTATTATTATATATTAATAAAAAAATATAGTCAACTCTACTTTTTTTATTATGCACTTATTCTCAATAATATGTTTTACTTTGCCATTTTTCTTTTTACATAATTTTCTTCTTATTCCTTGACTTATATATTATTTTATTGTATAATTTAATAGTAAATTTAGAAATACTTAGTAATAGACTATATAATATATATAAAAGTATTTCCCAAACTGGAGGGAGGGAAAGTAAATGCCAGGTATAAAGATTAAGGATAACGAAAGCTTAGATAATGCTTTAGCTAGATTTAAAAAACAATGTGCAAAATATGGAGTTCTTGCTGAAATTCGTAAAAGAGAACATTATGAAAAACCTAGCGTAAAAAGAAAAAAGAAATCAGAAGCTGCTAGGAAAAGAAAGCACTAATTTTAAAATTTTGTAAATTTTATAAAATGTAAAAATTTTATTAGTAATATAAAAAATACATCTATCTCTAGATGTATTTTTTTATATTCTTTTTATTTCTTCTTCCGTTAAGTATCTGTATTTTCCTGTTTGTAAATTTCCAAGTTCAATAGTTCCTACTTTAATTCTTTTTAAATTTAGTAAATTAATTCCTACACTCTCACACATTCTTCTTACTTGTCTATTTTTTCCTTCTGATATTATAATTTCTAATCTATTTTTATCTTTAATATTAACTTTAGCAGGTCTTGTAATATAGTCACCTATATCAACTCCACTTTTTAGTTTTTCAATTTGCTCATCAGTAATATTAGTATCTGTTGTGACTAAATATGTTTTTTCTATCTTATTTTTAGGATGCATCATTCTATTTGAAAAATCGCCATCGTTAGTTAATATTAATAGTCCTTCTGTATACATATCTAGTCTTCCCACTGGATATACTCTTACATCTTCATTTATTAAATCTAATACATTTTTTCTATCAAATTGATCTTTGTTAGTAGTAACATATCCCTTAGGCTTATTTAATGCTATATATACTTTTTTATCCTCTTTAGTTATGACTTTATTATCTAGTTTTACTACATCATTTGGTGCTACAAGTCGTGCTAAATCTTGAACGACTATATCATTTATTTTTATTCTTCCTTTTACAATGTAATCTTCTGCTTTTCTTCTTGAACATATTCCACAAGAAGCAATATATTTATTTAATCTTTCCATATCTTTCACCTTTTCTTTTAATATACATATTATATATTATCATAAGCTTATGTTAATATAGATTTAAAGCTGCATTAATTTGCAGCTTCTTCTTTTTTCTCAAGACTATTTAAGATTTTTACAAAGTAATCTGGTAGTTCTGAATCAAACTCCACATATTTTTGAGTTGTAGGATGAAGAAATCCTAAATATTTTGCATGTAACATTTGACCTTCTACTTTAAACTTAGTATCTTTTTTACCATATACTTCATCTCCTACTAAAGGATGATGTAAATATGCCATATGAACTCTAATTTGGTGTGTTCTTCCAGTTTCAAGTTCTGCCTCAACTAAAGTTACATTTGAAGAATAAAAGCGCTTTAAAACGGAAATATGAGTGATTGCGTTTCTAGAATTCTTATCTGTAACTGCCATTTTCTTTCTATCTTTTGTACTTCTTCCTATAGGCATATTTATTGTTAATGTATCCTCTTTAATTATTCCCTTTACAAGTGCTACATATTTTCTTTTTATGCTATGAACTTTAAACTGTTCAGATAATTTTTTATGTGCATTATCATTTTTAGCTACTACTAAAATTCCACTTGTGTCTTTATCTATTCTGTGTACAATACCTGGTCTTATAACCCCATTAATTGATGATAGGTTATCTTTATGTGTTCCCATAAGAGAATTTACCATAGTGCCAGTATAATTTCCATTTGCAGGATGAACTACCATACCTTTAGGTTTATTTACTATAATAATATCTTCATCTTCATAAACTATATCTAGTGGTATTTTTTCAGGTAATACATCTTCACACACTTTTTTTATAATTGTAACTTCTATATTATCATTTTCCTTTAGTTTATATCCAGCTTTTACACTTTTTCCATTTACTAAAATGTTAGAATTTTCTATAAGTGTTTTTATATAGCTTCTTGTTATATTTTCTTCCTTTAATATATCACTTAAATATATATCTAATCTTTTAGATTCATTTTCTTTATTTACAATATATGTCATTTTATCTCCTATTTACTAAATAACTTTTCCACTTCTTCAACATTAAATCTGTACTTTTTATTACAAAAATTGCAAGATAATTCTAATATTCCATTTTCTTTTGCTATTTTTAAAGCTTCTTCTTTTCCAAGTGCAATTATTGTATTTTCAATTCTTTTTAATGAGCAATCACACTTAATAGCAGTGCTATTCTCATATACAGTTTCTATTTTCTTATCTCCAGTAGCATTTTGAAGTATATCGTCTATATTTCTTCCCTTTTTCATAAGCTCTGTCATTGACGGTAACTTCATATTAATACTTTCCAATTTATCTATTATGCTATCTTCACAATCTGGTAAAGGTTGAATTATATATCCACCTGCTTTTTCTACTTTTCCATCTTTTCCAATCAATACTCCTACAGAAACAACTGATGGTGTTTGCTCAGATACATTGAAGTAATATGCAAAGTCATCTCCAATTTCTCCACTTAAAAGTTCACATGTACCTATATATGGTTCTTTTAGTCCAATATCTTTTATTACTGTTAAATTTCCTAGTCCTATTCCTTTTGAAACGTCAAGTTTTCCCTCACTATTTAATGGTAACTCTACTTCAGGACTATCTATATAACCTTTTAGTTCTAATTTAGCATTTGCACATACAACTATATTACCTAATGGTCCATCACCTTTTACTTGTACTGTTAATCTATCTTCTTGATTTTTCAAAGTTGATGCTATCATAGCAGAAACTATCATAACTCGTCCAAGTGCTGCTGTAGCTAAATTAGATAAATTGTGTGTATCTCTTATTTCTTGTACTATTTCAGTAGCATCTATTCCCATAGCTCTTACACTTTTATCATATGCTAAATATTTTTTAATATTATTCATTTTCTACTCCTTATTTGCTGTATATATTTTACCAAAATTATGTTATTTTTTCAATATTATATATATGATAAAAAGGTAAAGTAAAAAATTACCTCTAATTTTTACTCTACCTTTTTAGAATTTGATTTTCTTTTCTTTATAGTTTTTGTTAATGTTATAATTGTCCCTTCATTTATTTTAGAATCTATTATTACTTCATCCATAAATGATTCCATAATTGTAAAGCCCATACCAGCATGTTCATTTTCTGGCTTTGATGTATAAGCAGGTGTTGTAGCAAGTGCTATGTCTTCTATTCCTTTTCCATAATCTATGACTTTTATTATTATTTTTTCTTCATCCCTTATCCAGGCCTCTACTGTTACTATACTCTCTGTATCTTCTTGACCATAACCATGATCTATTGCATTACTTACCGCTTCAGATAAAGCAGTTTTAATATCCATCAGTTCATCAAAATGAATATTTATAGTAGATAAAAAAGATGTTATTCCTACACGTATACTAGCTATATTTTCACTTCTAGATTTTGACTCTATTTTTATATAGTTCTCATTCATATTGCACACACTCCAAATTTATATTAGAAAGTTCTATCATTCTCTTTATATTTTTACTAGCATTTATAACTTTCATTTTAGAATCTAATAATCTAATTAAATTATATCTTCCAAGTATTAAGCCTATGCCACTACTATCCATAAATTTTACATCAGATAAATCTAAAACTAATTCATACGGTTGAAATTTCATTATATATCCATCTATTACTCCTCTTATTATTTTGCAAGAATTCATATCTAGTTCTTCTTCTAAGTATATAGTAAGTTTTCCATTTAGATAGTTATATTTCAATTAAACTCACCTCTTTTTTTAGTATTATACCAAAAGAAATGTAAGAAAAATGTTATAATTTGCTAAAAAGAAAAAATCCCTAGAATTTAATCTAAGGATTTTTTACGAGTCTTGCTTGTACTACAAATCTTCCATCTCTAATAGAATAATCGCAAGTAGATAAAGTTAGTATACTATCTGCTGCTGTTACTTCAACTTCTGTTGAATATCTACTCTTTCCAGCTACACTTTTAATAAAGTCACCATATTCAGACATAGAATCAAAAACTGTATCTATATAATAAAACTTAGTATCTGTTGTATATACACTAAAGATTTCATATGTATATGTTCCCTCTGTCGTAGCAAGTTCTATATATTTATGTTTGTCAAAAAACTCTTGTCTTTTATAGTTTAAAAGTGGTGTAAATCTATTATCTGTTTCTGTATTGTGTCCATATATTATTAAATTAGTCATATTGCTAGCTAATTGCTTTATGTCGCATCTATAGTCTAGATATGTTTCTCCCCAATTTTGAGTTATTCCATCTCTATCTTCTCTATAATATCTTGTATTATCTGTTCCTTGAAATACAGGATAATCTATTGATGTACCTGGTACTTTAATCCAAGCAACAGCATCTTTATATGTTACATTTATTTTAGAAATTTCTTCTGCTAAATTTCTTCCTTCTTCTTTAGATGTTTTTACTTCTGCATCTTCATTTCCTATAAATATATCCCAACCTAATTCTTCACCAGGTTTTTCAAGTTTGCTATCTGTAATCATATTATTTATAATTAATGCACCGACACCAATTATAGCCATTAATATTATTATTACAACTAAAATTATAAATCCAATATTATTTTTCTTTTTTGCCATATTAGCCTCCAACAAATTAAGTAAATTATACCATATAATATTTGTTAGTTCAACAAAGTAAAATAAAAAATTCTACTCTTTAAGAATAGAATTTTTTACTAATATTATAAATTAACATTATTATCATTATCTTTATTTGTTAAGTTAGCCATTTGAGTATACATCATTGTAGATGCAACATCAGTATGTCCTAACAATTCTTGGACTGTTTTTATTTCAGCGCCATCTTCTAACATATGTACTGCAAATGAGTGTCTTATAGTATGTGGAGTTATATCCTTGTCTATTTTAGCTTGATCTTTATATTGTTTTAATATTTTCCAGTAACCTTGTCTTGTCATTTTTTGTCCATTTGTATTTATAAATAAAGTTTTTTCTTCTTCTGTTCTAATTAATAGTGGTCTTACTTTACTCATATATTCTTTTAAACATTTTAAAGATAAGTTTCCTAAAGGTATATGTCTTTCTGTATTTTTCTTCTTAACTTTAATATATCCATTTGTTAAGTTAACATCTTCAACTCTTAATGATATAAGCTCTGTTACTCTTATTCCAGTAGCATATAATATCTCTAACATAGTCTTATCTCTTTGACCTTTTAGTTCAGAAAGATTTGGTTGCTCTAAAAGTTTTTCAATTTCTGCTTTTGTAAGTATTAATGGTTCTTTTCTATCAACTTTAGGAGCTTCTACATTTTCTGCTATGTTAGTCTCTGCCAATTTTTTATTTACTAAATATCTGTAAAATGCCTTAATTGAAGCTGTACTTCTTGATATAGTAGAATTAGATTTTCCTTCTGCCATTAAATGATTAATATACTCTTGCATGTCCTCTCTAGTTAAATCAAATATTTTTTTGCCTTGAGCTTCAAAATAATTGCTAAATTGAACAATATCTCTCTCATAAGATGCTAGTGTGTTTTGTGACGCTTGTCTTGCTTTTAAGCTGTCGATAAATTCATCAATTATTATTTTCATTTTTCAGTCCTCCATTCGTAATCACTTGTTATTTTACACTATTTCTGTGTATTTTGCAATAGTTTTGGCAAAAATTATGTAATGTTTCTATGTTTAGTAGCTTTTAATTACATCTTGCTATAAATATTTATTACAATATTGCTCATAATTTGCTCTACTACCAATGAAAATGATATTAATGAAAAGGATATTATCATCCAATATAACTGCTTTATTATAAATTTAAAATCTACCTTTTCACTTGAATTTATCTTTAAAAAAATGTTAATTATATTTGTGCATATAAAAATATAACCTAAAAGACTAAAAATTAAAGGAATAAAAACACTACAAAATATAACGATTATCCCTTTTATTATTCCAAAGATGGAAAATAATGTACAGATATATATTCCAGTTATAATTGCTTTTAATGTAAGTATAATAGCTATAATTATTGGTGCAATCAATGTTATTATGCATGAGTATAATATCAATATTAAAATCATATTATTTTTTAATCCATTAATTATTACGTTTATGCTTTCAAAATTATCTAATTTAATGCCATCTAATATTTGTTTTACTGTATCGATGTATTCAGTTTTTATATCTGTAAAGATAAAAATTGCTATACCAATACTTAAACCTATTGTGTATATTACTAGTAATCTGGAAATTACAGAAAAATTATCTTTTATATACTTTTGTATGCTTTTATTCATAAATAATCACCATATAACACTTTATGCTATATGGTGATTTATTATGCAAATTTCTCTCTTTCACTTACAGCAAGCCTATCACATCTATTGTTCAATTCATCATCTGCATGTCCTTTTACTTTTAAAAAGGTTACTTTATGTATTTCTAACTGTTTTAATAACCTTTCCCATAATTCTATATTTTTTACTTGCTTTTTATCTGCTTTTTTCCATCCATTCTTTTTCCATGAATATATCCAGCCTTTTTCAATAGAATTAACTACATATGCACTATCGCTATATACCTCTACTTCACATGGTTCTTTTAACATTTCTAAGCCTTTGATTACAGCTAACATTTCCATTTTATTATTTGTAGTTTCTTTTTCTCCACCAGATATTTCTTTTTCTATATTATTATATATTAATATTGCAGCATATCCACCTGGTCCTGGATTTCCACTACAAGCACCATCTGTGTATAAAATTACTTTTTTCATAAGTCCCTCCATTTATTGAAATAACTATATTTTTATGCTAAACTTATATATATATTAACATACAAATATTTTATTATCAAGAAAGAAGTGAAATAAATGAAAATAGTTGCTATTATAGCAGAGTTTAATCCTTTTCATAATGGGCATAAATACATAGTAGATAAAGCTAAAGAACTAACAAATGCAGATGTTGCAATATGTATAGTATCTGGTAATTATACTCAAGCTGGAAATATTGCCATAAAAGATAAATTTGAAAGAGCAAATATTGTAATAAAAAATGGAGTTGATGTAGTAATTGAATTACCAACAATATATGCAACTTCAAGTTCTGAGTTTTTTGCATTCGGTGCTGTTAATATACTTAATAGTTTAAATTGTGTAGACTACTTATGCTTTGGAAGTGAAACAGGTGATATTGAAATATTAAAATCCATTTCAAAAAAACTTCTTGATAATAACGAAGCTATATGGGATGAAATAACTAAAAATTTAAGACTTGGTATCTCATTTGCTGAGGCAAGAGAAAAATCTATAGGAAAGTTTTTAACAAGTGATGAAGTAGCAATTTCAAAAAGCTCAAACAATATTCTTGCAATAGAATATATTAAATCTTTAATTAAATTAAATAGCAACATAGTACCTATTGCTATAAAACGTGAAGAAAGTTCAAAAATTGTAAGTGCTACAAAAATACGTGAATTACTAAAAAGCAGTTCAAATGTATCAGAGTATTTACCTAATTACACTTTGGACAATTCTTTACTTTTTAATGATTCTCTATTTCAATTAATAAAATACAAAATAGTAACAACTTCTAAGGAATATTTATCTACGATTAATGAAATAAATGAAGGATTAGAAAATAAACTATATAGCGAATTAAATAACTCCAAAACCTATGATGAATTTGTATTAAATGTAAAGAGTAAAAGATACCAATTAAGTAAGATAAAAAGAATAATGTTAAATATTTTACTTGATATTACAAAAGAAAAATTTATGATGTTAAATAACAACAAAAACGTATATATACATATTATTGCAATAAATCCTAATATAAAAAGTAGTATTCTTTCTTATTTTAATAAAAAATCTAAGGCTATTATACTTACTTCTATAAATGATGATTTATTAAAAAAATTAGATAGCCCAATAAAAGAATCTATATTATTAGATATTAAAGCTACTAATATTTACTCTACACTTTTAAATGATAAAATAAATAAAGATTATACTAATAAATTATAAAAAAAGAACTTGGATTATATCCAAGTTCTTTTTTTTATAGCTTATATTAATTCAATTATAGCCATGTCAGCGCCATCTCCACGTCTAGCAACTAACTTAACTATTCTTGTATATCCACCTTTTGCTTCATATTTTGGTGCAATTTCATTGAATAGTTTTTCTGTTAAATCGATTGTATTTCCTTTAGCATCTTTTACTTTATTTAATGTTTTAAACATTTTTCTTCTTGCAGCTAATTTAGAAGCACTATCAACTTTAACTTCTTCTTTTACTACTTCTCTTGCTATAACTTCATATTTGTTTCCGTTTTTAGATGTTTTTGTTTCTTTAACTTTTTTACCGTTTTTGTCTAATTTAGCTCTTGAAAGAGTTTTTTCTTTAGTTTCGAAATTATCTTTCTCTTTTATAGCTAAATCTATTAAACTATCTGCTAGAGGTTTAACTTCTTTTGCTTTTGCAAGTGTTGTTTCAACTCTACCATTTAGAATTAAAGAAGTAACTAAGTTATTTAGCATTGCATTTCTATGAGAAGTTGTTCTTGAAAGTTTTCTTGTTCCTGGCATTGTAAATTTCCTCCTTTAATTAGTCTTCTTTACTTTTAAATTCAAGTCCTAAATCTGTAATTTTATTCATTACTTCATCTAATGATTTTTTACCTAGATTTCTAACTTTTATCATATCTTGTTCAGTTTTACTTACAATATCTGCTACTGTATGTATTCCTGCTCTTTTTAGACAGTTGTATGATCTTACAGAGAATTCTAATTCTTCAATTGGTGTTTCAAGAAGTTTATCTTTTAGAGATAATTCTTTTTGAGACATAATTGACATTGTCTTAGCAATTTCTGATAAATCTATAAACATTTCTAAATGTTCATTTAATATCTTTGCGGCCATACTTAGAGCTTGATATGGTTCTATAACACCATTTGTCCAAATATCCATAGTTAATTTATCATAATCTGCATTTTGACCAACTCTTGTTTTGTCAATTTGAAAATTCACTTTTTTAACAGGTGTAAATATTGAATCGATTGGTAAAGCATTTGCTGGTAATTCATTTTCATCATAGTTATTTCTGTCTCCAGCTCTATATCCTCTACCTTTAATAGCAGTCATATCAATATTTAATACTGCATCATCATCTAAATAAGCAATGTGTAAATCTTTATTTACTACACTTATAGTTGAATCTGTAACTATATCTCCAGCTAAAACCTCACAAGGTCCTTTAGCTTTTATAGATAGTTCTTTTAAGTCTCTATCATCTGACTTTAAGCAAACTTGTTTTAAGTTTAATATTAAGTCTGTTACATTTTCAGTAACACCTGGAATTGTTGAGAATTCATGTGCTATGCCTTCAACTTTTATAGTATCAATAGCATAACCTGGTAAAGAAGAAAGTAATATTCTTCTTAGAGAATTACCTAATGTAATTCCAAAACCTCTTTCTAAAGGTTCTACTTCAAATCTTGCATAAAATGTGTCTGCATCAACATTTACACATTTTATCTCTGGTCTTTGCATTTCAATCATTTTTATTCCTCCTCCTAGCACGCTCTGATTACACGCACTATTTTTAACTAAATGATTTTATAATAATTTATCTTTTAACTAGTTCTTAGAGTATAACTCAACTATTAGATTTTCTTGAACATCTAAATCTACATCTTCTCTAACTGGTTTTCTTAATACTTTAGCTTCCATTTTATCTTTGCTAACTTCTAGCCAAGATGGAGCTCCTTTTAATTTATTAGATTCTAATGTAGTAACTATAGCTTTATTGTCCTTTTTAGAATCTCTTACTTTTACAACATCACCAACTTTTAATATATAAGATGGAATGTTTACTTTTTTACCATTAACTTCTAACATTTCGTAGCTTACTAATTGTCTAGCTTCTGCTCTAGAAGCACCAATTCCCATTCTATAAGCAACATTATCTAATCTTAATTCTAATTGTTCGAATAATACATCAGAAGTAACTCCTTCTCTTCTGAAGGCTTCTTCATAATATTTTCTGAATTGAGATTCAGAAACTCTATAATATGTTTTTGCTTTTTGTTTAGCTCTTAGTTGAAGACCATATTCAGATAATTTAGCTCTGTTTTTTCCATGTTGTCCTGGAGCATATGATCTTCTATCAAGTGCGCATTTTGTTGTATTACATCTTTCGCCTTTTAAGAAAAGTTTAGAACCTTCTCTTCTACATTTCTTACATACTGCGTCTGTATATCTTGCCATTTTTTACTTACACCCCCACTATACTCTTCTTCTCTTTGGTGGTCTACAACCATTGTGTGGTATTGGAGTAACATCTTTAATCATGTTTATTTCCAATCCTGCAGCTTGAAGTGATCTTATTGCTGCTTCTCTACCAGAACCAGGTCCTTTTACAAATACCTCAACAGTTTTTAGGCCATGTTCTTTAGCTGCATTAGCTGCTGCTTCTGCTGCTTGACCTGCTGCAAAAGGAGTATTTTTTCTTGAACCTTTAAATCCTAATCCACCAGCACTAGCCCAAGATAAAACATTACCTTGTGAATCTGTCATTGTAACTATAGTATTGTTAAATGAAGATTGAATATGTGCAGCACCAGTTGATACATTCTTTTTAACTTTTTTCTTTGATACTACTTTTTTAGCCATTTCTACTATACTCCTTTCTTACCTGCGATTGCAACTGCTTTACCTTTTCTAGTTCTAGCATTTGTTTTTGTTCTTTGTCCACGAACAGGTAATTTTCTTTTATGTCTTTGTCCTCTGTAGCAATTAATTTCCATTAATCTTTTAATGTTTAAAGCTACTTCTTTACGAAGGTCACCTTCAACAACATAATCTCTTTCGATTATTTCTCTTATTTTAGCTTCTTCTTCTTCTGTAAAATCTTTTACTCTTTTAGTAGTTTCAATACCAGCTTCTGCTAGTATTTTTCTAGCAGCAGGACGTCCAATTCCATAAATTGCTGTTAATCCTATTTCTGCTACTTTATTTTTTGGTAAATCTACTCCAGCTATACGTGCCATTTACTATACCCCCCAAATTAACCTTGTCTTTGTTTGTGCTTTGGATTTTCACAGATTACACGAACTACTCCGTTTCTTCTGATTACCTTGCACTTTTCACAAATTTTCTTTACAGATGGTCTTACTTTCATTTTAAAATCCTCCTTAAAAGTTTTGTTAATTAATTAACAAAAGTAAGTTAAATATATAATAAATAAACTCTTTAAAATAAAAGGATTTTAGGCTTATCCTTTTACAGCCGCTTCAAAGAATCTATTTATAACAAATTAAAATAATAGGTTATTTACTTTTTCTCCAAGTAATTCTGCCTTTGTTTAAATCGTATGTTGATAATTCTATTCTAACTTCATCACCAGGTAAAATTTTTATATAATGCATTCTTAATTTACCAGATATATGTGCTAAAACTTCATGTCCATTTTGTAGTCTTACTTTAAAAGTTGCATTTGGTAATGCGTCAACTACAACACCTTCAACTTCTATAACGTCATCTTTTGGCATTTTACTACCTCCCTATTATCGTCTTTTGCCCTCATTAGAGCAAAATATAACACATATATTATAGCTTAAATTCTAAATATTGTCAACTATTTTGTTACTTTTTTTGAATATTTAAATAAAAATAAAAAAGTAACCTTATTGGTTACTCTTATTAATTTTTATATAGTTAATATTTCTGGTCCTTTATCTGTAATTAAAACAGTATTTTCATAATGAGCAGCTAAACTACCATCTTCTGTAATTATAGTCCAGCCATCATCTAGTTCTAATATATCTGGTTTTCCTTGAATTACCATAGGTTCTATTGCAAGTGTCATACCAGCTTCAATTCTAACACCTCTTCCAGCTTTACCATAGTTAGGAATTCCTGGATCTTCGTGCATTTGTCTTCCTATTCCATGACCTTGAAATTCTCTTACAACACTATATCCTTGAGATGCTACATACTCGCCAATAGCATGAGATATATCACCTATTCTATTTCCAACTTTTGCATACTTTAGTCCCTCATAAAATGCTTGTTTTGTAACATCAACTAGTCTTTGTGCCTCTTTAGATGCTTTTCCAACTATAAAAGTTCTTGCTGCATCACCATTGAAGCCATTTTTTAATGCAACTGTATCTACACTAACAACGTCTCCTTCTTGTATAACTCTGTGTTTAGATGGAACTCCATGTATTACTTCATCATTTATTGAAACACAAATTGATGCAGGAAATGGAGGCACACCTTTTACACCTATGTCATAACCTTTTTCAGCAGGTATTGCACCTAAACTTCTCATTTTATTTTCGGCTATTTGGTCTAATTCTAAAGTTGTCATTCCTGGTTTTATTTTCTTTTCAATTTCTTCATATACTAATGCTACTACGTGGCATGCTTCTTTCATTAATTCTATTTCTTTTTTATTTTTAATTGTTATCATTTTTTCACTCTTTCTAATTAAACTTTTGCATCTTCAATAACATTTTCAGGATTAGCAGATGCATCTACTGTCATAAGTAATCCTTTTTCTCTATAATAATCTAATATAGCTTTAGCATTTTCTCTATATGTATTAATTCTTTTAGTTAAAGTTTCTTTAGTATCATCAGTTCTTACACTTAGATGTCCTCCACATTTATCGCAAACATCTTCTACTTTTGGTGGAAAATCTATTCCATACATTTCTCCACATTTTTCACATTTTTTTCTTTCAAGTATTCTCTTAAAAGCTAATTCGTCTGGAACAACTAATTCCATAACTTTAGTTATTTTTCTGTTTAATTTTGCTAAAACTTCATCTAATAGTTCAGCTTGTTTATATGTTCTTGGATATCCATCAAGAACAAAACCTTTTTTGCAATCATCTTTTTTTAGTCTTTCTTCTAGTAAGTTTGTTATTATCTCATCAGATATAAGCTCACCTTTTTCTAATTTCTTTCTAATTTCTTCATTTTCTTTTGCAACATTTCTTAGCATATCTCCTGTTGCAATATGTGGAATATTTAAAGCTTTGGCAAGTATTTCAGATCTTGTTCCCTTTCCAGTAGCTGGTCCACCAGTTAAAATATAAATCATTCTATCTCACTCCCATTTCACGACATATATATTATTGCACAAAATAATTTAAAAGTAAAGGTAAGATTTACATTTTTTATTATAATATATTATATTCACATGCTCTAATTAATCTATTCATTATAGCTGTTCCTATCAGCTTTTTTTCAACACCTTCAACAATACACAAATCTATGTCTAAATTGTCTATATTTCTTAGTAATGAGAAAATGTTTTTAGATATACCCATTAGATTATTTTTCTTAGCTATAGTTATGCACTTTATCCCCATTTTCTGATACTCATTTTCATGTTCTTCAAAGCATATTATTCCAACTTTTTTGTTTGTATTTTCAGATATATATTCTTTTACTTTATTTATCATTATTGAATCATCACTATTATATTCTAATAGTATTGTCTTAGTCTTTGGTGCATAGTGTCTATGTTTCATTCCAGGAGACTCTACTTTTTCTCCTTCTTTTACATCTTTAAAAATATGCTCATCAAGTTTTGCATTTATACCAAGATTTAAAATATCTTCTATAGATATTTTACCTGGTCTTAATATTCTTACTGTATTATCTTCTTCAACCTTTAATACTGTTGATTCAATTCCAATGTTTGTACTTCCACCATCAACAAATATATCTACTTTATCTTTTAACTCATCATATACATCTTCTAGTTTTGTGCCACTTGGTCTTCCTGATACATTTGCACTTGGTGCTGCAATAGGAACACCGGCACTTTCTATAATACTTAATGCAATATCATTGTCTGGCATTCTAATTCCAACTGTTTTAAGTCCTGCTGTAACATTTTTAGGTAATATATCTTTGCTCTTTAAAATTATAGTCATAGGTCCAGGCCAAAAATTTTCAATGAGCTTTTTTTCAATGTCATTTACATCTTCGGCAATGCTATTTAACATTTTTATATTACTTATATGAACAATTAACGGATTATCTTGTGGTCTACCTTTTGCTATAAATATTTTATCTACAGCCTCTTTATTAGTAGCATCAGCACCAATTCCATATACTGTTTCAGTAGGAAATACAACTACTTTTCCCATTTTTATATTCTGAGCTACATTATCCAATTCTTCTTTTTTTATGTTTTCTTTAAAATTATAAATTACACTCATTTTCCTATTCTCCTATAAATATTATAGCACTAAAGTCAAATAAGCTCAGAAAGTTATTACTTTCTGAGCTTAGAATAAAACATTTTAAAACATTCTATTGTTTTATTTTTCCTCGTCGATGAAATCATCATCTTTAAAATCTTTCAAATCGTCATTTTTATTTTCTCTTAGTGTACAAAATATGACGTAACCTATGACAAACACAACTGTCACAGCTAAAATAATTAATCCATTTGTACTGAATAAGCCACCTGTTACAGGCAAAGTTAAGTTATTTTCCATTGTCTACCTCTCCTTATGGCTAAAATATTATATTTTAGATATACATTCTTCAAGTATTAGATTTTTTTATTACTATATACTGTATCGTATGGTTATACTTGACTAAAAACTTATACTAAATATATTAAAAAGTTTTTTAGTATAA
This sequence comes from uncultured Clostridia bacterium, assembly GCA_947627255.1. GTDB lineage: Bacteria > Bacillota > Clostridia > TANB77 > CAG-465 > CAG-465. The sequence continues at coordinate 57,519 of CANQVI010000004.1, forward strand.
CTTAGTATAGACTTTTATATATATAACATTCATCATGCCATAATAGTAATAAGTCTTATACTTTATATAAGCATACTACTTTAGAGATTAAGTTTAATCTCTATATAATAGTATTATTTACATGATCATATATCTTTACTATACAATACCTATAATATAAATTTTTGCTATATTAAAATATAGCTTTTTGTAGATTCTATTCAAACTATAATATTTAAATTATTGAGCTCTCACTAATAGAAATACAATTCTATCTTCATTTATAATATTTATCTCTTTTTTAAACTTATAATTCTTCAATTATCTACTTAAAATATCAACCTCTCTTCCTATACGAAATATTAATAGTTATAATATTTAAAACATATAAACACATATTTTTAATCAATTAAAAATTCTTTCCGTTCATTTTTTCCTCTTTAATTTAATTCATACTTTTTTTATACGTTTTTATTAAACTTATAATTACATACTTATCTTTTTAATACTATACCTCAAATTTTTTCCCACACCTTTTATTCCATTTCATACTAATGTGGAGTTATTACAATTATTTTTCTATAGTGTTGGGGGAACTATATATGTTTAGTGTATAACCAATTCTATATTATAATATCAAAAATAATAATCACATTTTTATAAGTTGTGTTTCTATCTTAAATAATTATATTTCATATTTATATAACCTCATAATTATCAATTATTAATATTTATTTGTTACTTGAATTCTAGCATATTATTTTTTATGATTCAACACTCTTTTAGTATAATTATGTAGTCTTTTGCTGCTGAATTTATTGTATTTTGTCATTTGTTACGCTAATGTATAATTTATGTAATATATGACTAGTTTTTTAAGATAAAAATGTTGTTTTTTGTTGATATTTCAACATTTTAGCATAAAAAAAGTACTAATATTTTATTTAATATTAGTACTTTTTTACTTATTTTTTCAAGAAAGAATCCAAAGAATCAATGTTTATGTCTAGACTTACTGAGTCGTCTTCTGATACAAGGTTTGCCTCATATCTGTTTTGATTTAGTAAATAATCTTTTGGCACATCATAAATTTCAATATAATATTTGCCAAGTGGTAGTCTAAACTCATTTGATTTTGAATATCCATCAACGTCTTGTAAAAGTTTTTCTGCCTCATTATATAGCTTATATTTTACGCCATATACTTCGTTTCCTTCACCATCTTTAAAGTTTAATTTCAAATCTGCTACCTCAACATTATCATACATTGCTGTAACTGTTTTTGAAACTAGATCCTTTGGTGTTAGAACTGCATACCTCTTTTGCTTATCTCCTGCAGAATAAATTCTTGTATATAGTACTTCAGCATTAACTTCTACATTTAGTTGTGAGAAATATTTCTCGTTTCCAACAATTTTTACATAGAAAGGTTCACCAGTTTTTACATTAGATATTTCGTTTCCGTCTTTGTCTACTGTATACGCTTTACTTTCATCATAAAAGCTATTTACTTTAAAAGTAGTCGTATAGTTTAATAATTCTGGCGAATTCTTGTGAAATGTTTTCAAGTCATCATCTATTGTTGTTTTAGTATAAAAAGGTCCTATTAAAGTCTCATTTCCATTATCCACAATATCTACTTGATCAGTTACAAATGAAGAACTGGTATCATCTTCGTAGGTATCTTCAATAGCAAGTTGAACTAATTGTTTAGCCTTTTTTATTACCCTATTTACCATATCTTCATATTGTTCTTCACTAGCATTAATCTTGTCTAATGAAAATGTTCCGTTAGAGATTCCTTCTATACCTTGTCTTGAAATCATTTCATAAACTGCAAGCTGTGTTGCCATATATGCTTCTTCTTCATTTTTTAGTCCCATCTCCTCATAGCTTACATATGGATACCCATTTAATAATATAGTCGTTACCTTTTCAGTTGTTAAATAATGAGTATATACTACTTCACCTTGTGGAATTGTGTCGTTATTATACGTTACAGAATAAGCAACATTACCATCGATTTCAGTATAAGCAGTTTTTACATATATATTATTGATACTATCTGTCATATACCTTGTCAAATCTCCTGCAACTATAGTCGCTCTTTCTCCATCAGGTATCTCTACCTTACCACTTGAAGTAGCATTTGGGCTTGCATTATTATTTGGCTTATCCATTTCAAACTGTTTAATTAAGCATACTACTGTTACTCCTAGACAAAGGATAATAATTAATGACACGAGTATTCTTTTTTTTCTTGTTATAGACATTTCCTTTCTATTTGCTTCTGATAATTGTTTTTCTTCCTCCATCTTCTTTAAAGCGGCATCAGTAAAAGCAAATCTCATAAAGCGCTCCTTCAATCGTCCAATAGTTTCTTTAACTTTATTGGATTTCATATTAATTCCTCCTTTTCAATATTTTAATACAAAAATATTATATCACAAAGCTTTTTAAATTGCAATGATTTACATAAAAAAGATAGCCTTTCGGCTATCTTTTTATATTATTAGTTATTAGTCTTCTTTTTTAGCTTCTAGTAGTCTCATGCATCCATATCCTAAGATACTTATTAATGCTACTGCTAGTACTATTATCATGTTATCGCTTACCATTCCACCAGTTTTTGGTAATGAATCTTTTTGGTTGTATACTATTGCTTCAATTAAGTCATCGTTATCTACAATGCTAAATTCATGTTCAGTAGTATCCATTATATATCCAACTGGAGCTTCAATTTCTTTGAAGTAATATTTACCATAAGGTAATTTACTAGATTCAGCTATACCATTTTCATCTGTTACTATTTCTTCAATAACTTCTTTGCTTTCATTTAAGATTGCAAATTTTACACCAGCTATTGGAGTTTTAGTTCCATCTTCTAATTTAAGTATTTTTAATTGTCCTTTATTGTAGTAGTTTACTACTCTTTCAATTACATTTTGTCCATCTTCTTCTATTGTGAATTTATGTAATGAACTATCTACAATTAATCCTTCTGGAGCTTCTAACTCTCTATAGTAATATGTTCCTTTTTCTAATTCTTCAGATTCAGCTCTACCAGTTTCATCTGTAGTCATATAGCATACATGTTTTTCGTCTAAATCTAAGATTTCGAATTTAACACCTGCAAGTGGGTTTTCACTTTCGTCTACTTTTATAATTACTAATTTACCATGTTTAATGTCGTTTACAACTGTTTTAGTTACAATTTGACCATTATCATTTAAAGTAAATTCGTGTTCTTCAGCATCCATGATTACATTTTCTGGAGCTTCAGTTTCTTTATAATAGTAAGTTCCTAATGGTAAATCTTTTGATTGAGCTTCACCATTTTCGTTTGTTACTATTGTGTCTACTACTTGTTTATTAGCATCTAATATATCGAATTTAACATTTGAAAGTTTAGAACCATTGCTATCATATTTAACAATTTTTAATTTACCATGTGCTAAGTGGTTAACTACAGTAACAGCTTTTATTTCACCTTTATTAGTGATTTCAAATGGATATTCAGTTCCATCTAATATATATCCTTTTGGAGCTTCTATCTCTTTGTAGTAATAGCTTCCTGGCTCTAATTCTTGAGATACAGCTATACCTTGAGAATTTGTAGTTACTGTTTCTATAACTTGTTTATCTGAGCTTAAGATGTTGAATTTAACATTTGCTATTGGTTTATTGTCATCTCCAACTTTAGTAATTTTTAAAGAACCTTTAATTTTTTCATTAACGATATCTTTTCTAATTACTTGGTTATTTTCAGTAATGCTAAATTCATGTTTTTGTGTATCCATTATAACATTTTCTGGAGCTTTTGTTTCTTGATAGTAATATTTACCATATGGTATATTTGCAAGACCAGCTCTACCTAAATTGTTAGTTGTTAATGTTGATACAACATTTCCATTTTCATCTGTAATTTCAAATTCTACACCTTCAATTGGTGTTTTCTCGTCATCTGTTTTTTCTATTAATAATGTACCTTTATATCTAATGTTAGTTACAGTTTTATAGAATGTTCTGTTTTCTGCATCAACTGTAAAT
>CANQVI010000005.1 GCA_947627255.1 uncultured Clostridia bacterium
CCTTTTTTATCTTATTTATTTTTTTCTAATATTCGTGCCATTTGAACACCAGAACATGATGCCATCATAAGCCCTCTAGTCATTCCGCCACCATCTCCGATTGAGTATAGTCCTTTAACACTAGTCTCAAAATCATTTGTTATTTTAACTTTATTGCTATAAAACTTAATTTCAGGGCCATACAATAGGTTATCTGGTGCAGCAAATCCCTCAATTACTTTATCTACTGATTCTATAAAATCTATAATGTCCTTCATTGTTCTATAAGGCATAGCAAATGTTAAATCTCCTGGCTCAGCGTCCTTTAATGTAGGAACAACAGAATTATTATCTAATTCTTCTTTCCATGTTCTTTTACCTCTTCTAATATCACCAAATCTTTGAACTACTATTTTTCCAGCACCTATTTCATTAAGATTTTTAGCAATATTTCTACCATAATCTATAGGTTTATTGAAAGGACTACTAAAATTATGTGATACTAATATAGCTAAATTAGTATTTGTACTTTTCTTTTCTTTATATGAATGTCCATTTACAAGTGTTATATTGTTATCATAAACCTCAGTTGAGACAAAGCCACTAGGGTTTTGGCAGAACGTTCTTACTTTATCTCTAAATGTACCAACTCTACCTACTAATTTTCCCTCATACATATACTTATTTATTTTTTCCATTATTTTATCTGGTAATTCATATCTTATACCTACATCAACTACCCCAGACTCTGTCTTTATATCATGTGCATTACACATATCTACAAGCCAGTTAGCACCTTTTCTACCAACTGCAAGTACAACTTTATCTGAATAAATTTCTTCATATTCTTCTTTTAAGTCAACGTAGTCTTGTGAACTTTGAACTTTTACACCTTTTATTTCATTGTTTTCAACAATTAAGTCTTTTACTACTGTTTCAAACATAATATCTATTCCGTTTTCAAGCAAATATTTTTGTATTTTATAATATAGCTCATGACTTTTTTCTGTTCCTAAATGTCTTATTGGTATATCTATAAGAGTTAAGTTTTCTTTTTTAGCCTTCTTTGAAATTTTTTCTACTTCATCTTTATACTCTGTTCCCTCTAAATGTTTATCTGCTCCAAATTTCAAATATATCTGGTCTGTATAATCTATTAACTTTTTTGTATTATCAACACCTATATATTCGTGTAATATTCCACCAACATGTAAATCATCGTCTGATTTATTATATAATGATAATTTACCATCAGAAAAAGCACCAGCTCCAGAGAAACCACAAGTTATGTTGCACATAGGTTTACAATGCACACATTTTCCAGCTTTTTCTATAGGGCATACTCTTTTATCCACACTTTTTCCTTGCTCAATAAGTAATACTTTCTTTTTACTATTCATAGCTACAATTTCATATGCTAGAAATACAGCACTAGGTCCAGCCCCAACTACAATTACATCATAATTTTTATTCATAACTATCATTCCTCCATTAACAAATGTACTATATCATAAATTAATGCCAAAATCAAGAATATTATAATCACATCTTTTTTAAAGCATTAAAATAGATAAGAGTCGCCCCTTATCTATTAATCTTTTAATCTATTTTTTGATACAATTATATTTAATAATTCATTGTTGTATCTTGAATATACAATACCTAAATATACGTCATTATCTGTATCAGAATATTTTGAAATTTTCCTATAATTATTTTCATCTGGTTTGTACATATCTGTTTTATAATTTTCTCCTAAAACATTCCATATTTCATTAACTTTCATAGCTTTAGTTACAGTATCTTCTTGTCCATATAATAAATCAACTTTTCTATAATTTGCAAAAATATATGTAATGTTTCCTTTAGAGTCTGTTTTAAAACTTAATTCTTCAAAATTATAATCACAATCATCTACAACATTATCTGTCTGAGTATATTTAGAAACATCAATATCACTTATATTCATCCCTATTTTTATTCCATCAACAGAAACATTAGATAAATCTGTCTTTTTTACAGAGAAATCACTGTCATAAAAATAATATTTTGTTCCCCAAATTGCAATTACAAATAATACTGCTAATACTGCTAGATATATAAGTGCTTTTAAAAGGAAATTCATTTTTCTTTTTTTCATATATAATCCCATTCCTTAACACATATCAATACACAATGATTATATATCATTGTATTTATATTAGCAATACATTTTAATTATTTTAACACAAATTTAATATGAACCTATTATCCTAAATTCATTACATAGTTCTTTTATCATTTTAAATGTTCTATCTATCCTTGCTTCTTTTTCGTCGCCTTCTACATCTACAAAAAATCTGTATTCGCCAAGTTTAGTTTTTGCAGGTCTAGATTCTATTTTAGTAAGGTTAATTTCAGACATTGAAAATAGTCCTAAAATTTTATATAATGCACCAGGTTCATCTTTTGTAGAAAATACAATTGAAGTTTTATATGTTTTTCTTTCATTTCTTTTTTTGGATAAAACTATAAATTTAGTTTGATTAAATGATATATCTTGTATTTTATCATCTACCACTTCTAGTCCATATATATCTTTACAAGACATATTACATATACAGGCTGTATTACTTTCATTTGACGCTAAAAGAGCCGCATATGATGTACTAGAGACAGGTACTTTTTCAACATCTGAATATTTATCTGCTAAATATTTTTTGCATTGTGAAAGTGCCTGTGGATGAGAATATATTTTTGCAATTTGTGAATCTTTTTTCTTTGACATTAAAATATGATTAATATCTATTATTAGCTCATCAATTATATATATATCTTGATATTCTAAAATTGCATCCATAGTATCTAAAACACTTCCATAGATTGCATTTTCCAGTGGTACAATACATCTTTCTACATTATCTTTTTCTAAATTTTCTATTACTTTTGAAATTGTACTAAATTCTACTATTTCCTCATTTTCATTTTTATATTTTAAAGCTGCTTCATATGAATATGAACCTTTTGGTCCTAAAAAACCTATACTCATTATTTTATCACCTCACATAATGCCTTAATAAAGCCTTGCATATCTTCAAGTGTAGAAATACTAACTCTAATCCAATTGTCCATAAGTGGAAATCCTGCTCTTACAATATATCCCCTCTTTAAAAGCTCATAAGTTACATCTTCTGCACTTTTTCTAACATTAATCATTATAAAATTAGCTTGTGTTTTTATATATTGTATATTAAGTTTATCTAAACTTTCATACATATAATCTATAGTTTTATGTATCTTTTTAATAGATTGATTCATATATTCTTGATCTTCTAATGCTATAATAGCTGCCTTTTGTGCTATTGTAGATACATTAAAAGGTACTCTTACCTTTTCTAAATTAGAAATTACATTTTCATTTGCAACTATATATCCAATTCTAAGTGAGGCAAGGCCATATGCTTTTGAAAATGTTCTTAATACACATATATTATCATAATCTTTAATATAATCTATTGCACTTACATAATTTTCATCTCTTACAAACTCATAGTATGCTTCATCTACTACAACTAAAATATCCTTTGGCACTTTTTCCATAACCATATTCAATTCTTCTTTTGATAATATTGTACCTAAAGGATTATTAGGGTTTGTAAGAAAAATAATTTTTGTTTTTTCATCTATAAGTTCAATTATACTATTTATATCAAAAGAAAAATCCGAGTTATATTTTATAGTCTTTATTTGAGCATTTTGTATCATAGCCTCAGAAAAATAACTAGAAAAGGATGGTAGCTCAGAAATTACATTGTCATTTGGGTCTAAGAAAACTCTTGCTAACATCTGTATTATCTCTACTGAGCCATTACCAAATAGTAAATTAGATTTATTTACTCCTAGTTTAGCACTTAATTTTTCTCTTAATTTTGTATCATAATTATCTGGATATATATTATAATTTATATTGTCATATAAATTGCAAATTTTAGGTGTAGGACCATAAGGATTTTCATTTGATGCTATTTTTATAACATTTTTTATATTAAATTCTTTCTTTATTTCTTCCTCACTTTTTCCAGGAACATATGGTAAAACACTATCTAAACATTTTCTTATTTTCATTATTCCTCCTCAAATTTTAATATCTGTATTTTTGAAATATCTATATTATATATTTTTTCATATACACTTTGTACATCTAATGCAGTAACCTTTTTATCTTTAAGATTTAATTTATCTATCATTAGTTCTACACTTTTCTCATCTTTTCCTTCTATTTCTACATAAGTAGGAATTAAAGGCCATGTATCTATGTCTATTTCAACATCATCTAACATATATCTTATTCTTTTATTTTCTTGATATCCTTTGCTTTTTAATCCAGCAAGTTCTAATAATTCATTTGTCTTTTCAAATTCATCAACTTTGACCTCTAGCTCTTTGGTACCATCTATATTACTACTTTCTACACTTTTGTATGTTAAAGTAGTTTCACATCCATTAGTTCTAAGTCTAATCCATTTTCCATCATATTTAGGAATTGTATTATATACATATCTTTTTTGAAAATACTCTCCTACAAATTTTGCATTAAGCTCTTTTAGCCTATTTATAACATCATCTTTATCTATTTCTAAAATTCTTACTTCATACTCTGTATTTACCATTATTCCACCTCAAAATTAAAATTATAATATCATAAATATTAATAATATACAACATTTGACCGCTTATTCGATTGACTTTACTTCATCTTTAAAATATAATTATCTCGAAAGATTTAATGAGGTGATTGAATGAAAAACGATATTATAGTGTATAAAGACGCTAAAAAACTTTCTTCTTTTAGGGAACTTGTTGAAGATAGTGCTAAAAAATTTCCAGACAAAAACGCTTTTATTATAAAAGAAAAAATTGAAAAAAATCCTACATATAAATATATTAATTATTTAGATTTAAAAAATGATGTAGATTCTTTTGGCCAAGGATTAATAAATATGGGGCTTCAACATAAAAGAATAGCTATAATAGGAAAAAACTCTTATGAATGGGCTCTTACATATTTAACTGTTCTTTCTTCTGTTGGTATTTCTGTACCACTGGATAAAGGACTTAAACCAGATGAAATTGAGTCATTACTTGAAAGAAGTAAAGCTGACTGCATTGTTTTTGATAGTAACTATATTGATATTATTGAAAATATAAAGCAAAAAGGTACCACTTCTCTTACAAATTTTATTTGTATGCATGAAAATGACAAAGGCTATACTACTATAGAAAATGTAAAAGAAATTGGCAAAAAAGATTTAGATGAAGGAAAAAAAGACGTATACGAATATAATGCAAGCACTAAAAAATTAGGAATTATATTATTTACTTCTGGAACTACTTCACTTGCTAAAGCTGTTATGCTAACTCAAGACAATATATTGTCTAATATATATTCATTAGATTGTATGGTAAAATTTTTTGATACAGATGTATCTCTTGCATTTTTACCATTCCATCATACTTTTGGCTCTACAGCATTGTTATTATTTTTACACAATGGAGTATGTACAACTTTCTGTGATGGCTTAAAATATATTCAAAAGAACTTAGTAGAATATAAAGTATCAGTATTTGTTTGTGTTCCTTTAATACTAGAATCTATGTATAAAAAAATAATGGATGAAGTAAAAAAACAAAACAAAGAAAAAACAGTAGAATTTGGAAAGAAAATATCTAACTTTCTTCTTAAATTCAATATCGATATTCGTAGAAAACTATTTAAAGAAATTATAGATAAGTTAGGAGGCCATATAAGACTTGCAGTTAGTGGTGCAGCTGCTTTAGATAAAGATGTTGCTAATGGCTTTAGAGAACTTGGAATAATAACTATACAAGGATATGGTTTAACTGAGACTTCTCCTGTTATAGCTGCCGAAAATGTAACACATATTGCTCCTGGTACAGTAGGTGTTCCTTTACACGATATTGAAGTAGAAATAGATAATCCTGATGAAAAAGGTATTGGAGAAATAAAAGTCAAGGGACCAAATGTTATGCTTGGATATTATGAAAATCCTGAAGCTACTAATGAAGTATTAAAAGATGGATGGTTCTATACTGGTGATTTAGGATATTTCAACGAAAATAATGACTTAGTATTAAATGGTAGAAAAAAGACTATGATTGTACTTAAGAATGGTAAAAAAATCTTCCCGGAAGAATTAGAAATATTAATAAATGCTCTACCTTATGTTGCTGAATCAATGGTATTTGGATATCCTAAAGATGATGATTTAGTAGTATCTGTAGAAATACAATATAATGAAGATTATGTAAAAAATAATATGAATAACATTTCTTATGATGAACTGTATAAAATAGTATGGAATGATATTAAAGAAATAAATAAAACTCTTCCTACTTATAAATATATGAAAAAGTTATTCTTAACTGATGAAGAAATGATAAAAACTACTACTGCTAAAGTAAAAAGATTTAAAGAAATAGAAAAAATACTTGAAAAAGAAAAAGAACAAAAACAATAAAATAAAAAGAGTAAGATATGTTAAAATATCTTACTTTTTTAGTTATAATATAAAAACTCCTCTAATGAATTAGTCATTAAATCTATATATTCCTCTGTTTCCCAATTAACTAAATTTATATTAGCTATAATATCGTTATTAAGAATTACTTCTAAATAAAACTTATCATTTACATTATATACATATGTAGTATAATACTCATATTCATTTACTTCCATTGGCTTATAATTCTTAAAATATTTTTCAAAAGTTATAGTTTCACCATTTTTTATTTTATTATAAATATCACTAACATAATCCATAGTTATATTATTTGTTTGATATGCTTTATTTTTTAATGTAAAGATAAGTGTTATTATTACTATTATGATAAATATAAAAAGGATACTTAAAATTATTTTATTATTTTTCATTTTTCTAATCTCCTATTTATATAATTATTTACAAAATCATAAATTTCTCTTGCTCTAGGTGTATCTTGCATTTTTTCAAACATCTTTTTTGTATATTCATTTTCTTTTATTATTTTTAAAGTTGAATCAAAATTAATATCACAGCTTATATATCCTAAAGTTACAATTTGAGATTCTAGTATAGTTTTTAAATCATATTTATATACTGTTTTATTATTCATTATGCTATTATATACATAGTCTGATATTATAGGCTCATCAGATTTATTTTTATAATATGCTAGTTTTTTATTATTTGAATCACTTTCAGCTATTAATTTAAATCCATCTAATTTATCTGCATCTCTTAATAATGCAGAATATAAATACATTTTTCTATCCTCGATTTTAGGTAAATCTTGCATATTATGCATTAAAATTGAATCAACAATATATGGTCTGGCTTCATAGTCAATTAACTTTATTATTCCTTCATCTTCTAAAACTTTTATACTAAGTTTAGCATGATTTTCAGAATATGCATCATTAAAAGTTTCATATTTTTCATATTGATAAAATCTTCCTATATCATGAAATAGCCCTATAAATTCAACAATAAACATATCTAATTTTAAATTTTCCTCTTTAGCTATTTGTAGAATATTATCTCTTACTCTATATGAATGTAATTTTTTATTTATAAAGTTTATTTTTCTTTCTTCATCAATATTATCATTATTTAAAAATCTATCAACATATTCATCAAATATCTTTTCAAATTTTTTAAAATCTTTCATATTTTATCCTCTATTTGCTACCTTTTCTAGCATTTCAATTTCATTTATTTGGTCTTCTCTATTATCATAATCGTCTTCTGATACTTCTGTTATATAGTTACAGTCCCCCATATTATATTCTTTTAATAAATTATAATCATACTCTAATTCATCTATATTTCTATGTACTCTACCATGAGTTTTTCTTACAACATATCCATCATTATTTGCTGTATATGAAAAATGAACTTGATATATGTATTTTTTGCATAAATCAGGATTTAAATATTTTTTAATATAATCTTCTATATTTGATTTATTTATATTATTTTTACAATACATATGGCAATTATCAAAACATACTTTAAGGTTAGGATGATTAATATATTCTGCTATTTTAAAGACTGCACATTCAGTCTCATCAAACATATATAAATTTTCTAATAAAAATAATACGTTTTTTCGTCCCTCTATTATTTTTAATAATTCTCTTAACTTGTCAAGTGTTAATTCTCTATGTTTTTCAAAGCACCATTGAGTATGATACAATAAATTTATTTTAATATTATATTTATCAGATAGCTTTACAATAGTCTTTAGCTGTCTTTCAATAATATGAATATCTTTAAAAACAATTAGTTCAAAATCATAATTGCAAAGTGGTGGATGTATTGTAACTTCCTTTAAATCTGGCACTCTTTTCATTAGTTCATTAATTGCACTTTCTATGTCAAAATCTGACATAATGCCATTTTCATCAAAAAACTGAATTTCTATTCCTTTATATTTTTCAACATATGGTAGTAATTTGTCTAATCCTTCAAAGTTCTTACTAGTTTTTGGATATATATTCATTTTTTCTCCCCTTTTCTTTTCCAAGTGTTATTATATATTAAAGTTTTTTTTTATTCAATATTGGTCACTATAATTTCACAAATAAAACACCTACTATAAAAGTAAGTGTTTTATTATATTTATTCTTTAATATAAAATGGTTCGAAATTTTCAACTGCTTTTTTTCCAAATTCATTATCAAGTGCAGCTAAATTAAGTGGCATACCATTTAAGAAAGGTAAAGATGCACTAGCAATGGTATTATAATATTCTTTTTCATTACCATCTGAGTCAATTATTACTAGATAGCTCATAACATTATCTTTTACCATTAATTGTAAATATGCTTTCTTTATAGCTGGAATATTACTAAATAAATCTTTTAGTTTATTTACAAGTTCTTCTGGATAGTCTTTTGGAATACCAATTTCTATCTCTGTATCTTTCTCTACAACGCTTTCTGTAGTTATTCCATTTTTAATTTCATTAATCATTTCTTTAGTAAATACTAAATTACAGCCTTTAGGATCAATAATAAATCCATCTAAATTAGCATTTTTAGTAGTAACCATAGCGTAGTCTTCAAAAGTATAAATTAATGATTGCTGTTTTTGTTGTTTTTGCCATTTATTTACTTCTTTATCGCTAGTAAAAGCAATTAAGTAATTCTTTCCATCAGTAGTCTTTATTATACAAAGTTGTATTTTTGTATCTTTATTTATATTAACTTTTCCACCACCTTTAGGTGCATCCTCTAATATAACTGGGCACATAAATCTAGATTTTAAAACTTCTGATATTACTTTGTTTTGTAACTCTAAAGTCTTTTCTTCCTTCATTTGATTAATTAATTCAATAAGTTTATTATTATTTGTTTCTTCCATTTTCATCCTCCTAGCATATTATACTTATATCATAAAAAAATATAAATTGCTACTAATAATTATATTTCAGGAGTAAATTCTACATATATCTCATCAAATTCATTTTTTAAATCTTTCTCAACATCCTTTTTTGCTTGTTTTAATTCTTTAAGATTAATTAATGAATTTTCACTTTTTATATATAATTCTATCCATATTTTTCTTCCTGTTTTTACTACATCATAAAAAGTTATATTATATGGATATTTTTCTATATTCTTACTAACTATTTCCTTTATCTCATCAATTGTTTCTTCTTTTGGAGCAAATAAAATTAAGCTCTTAAATGACTCAATTACCATTTGTATTGGTTCTTTAAGCATTATTAAAGAAATAATAATAGCAAAAGAAGAATCTATATATGGTGCAACAAATGCAAATTTAGTATGTTCTAAAATATATTGAATAAAAAACGCAACAAACATACTAAATGCTGTGTACATATCTATTTTCCACTCAACTAAATCTGATTCAATAACTGGTGTATCGATTTTTCTACTTCTATATTTTAAATATATATATGATAATATGCAAAAAATTTCTAATAATACATTAGATATTAATATACTTGATACATTTAACTTGCTACCACCATTTAATAAAATTACAATATTATCTTTAATTAAAAATAATGTAATAATAGATATAGATATACCTTTTATTATAATTATAAGCGATTCTATTTGTGAGTACCCATAAGGCCTCTTTTCCGTAACTGGCTTATATATAAGCGGTAATAAAAAAGTAATTATTACTATAATAATTAAATCTGCTATTCCAAAAATGCAGTCCATAAGTATGGTTTTAGAGCCACTTAAAAAAGTTATAATCATCTCTAATAACATATAAATGGCGCTAAAAATTACCGAGAGTTTTAATATACTCCCTTCTTTTTTTAATTTTTCTTTCATTTAATAACATCTCCTACTTCAAATTGTCTACCAAATATGAATTCAAAAAAAGAATACAAGATGACCTTACTCTATTCATCTTATATTCTCTGTCCTTTTGCCAGTTGGTTGTATCCTCGTAGGCGACGTTTCACACGTTCTCTCCAAAGTATCGTCAAATAACCTTCCTTTTGCCTGATAGTTTCAATTTTTAGTAGACTTACCTAAAAATCTTGCTTCTTCGGCTCTATACTTAAATAGTCTCTAGGGTTTTTATCATCCGAACATATTTGCTTACGTGTATATTATACTATAATTTCTTTTCTCTGTCAAATTATTATGTAATCTTTATACTTACTGTTTCAAATATTTTAAAATTTCTTTAAAATACTTATAATGTGTTTCTTTATATTTTTTTGCGTTATAAAATTTATCTACTTCAGATTTTGTCATCCATTCTACATCTGTTAATTCTTCTTTTTGTATATTTAATTTTTCAATATCTACACAGCTTTCAAGATAATAAATATCTACAAATTTATTTTTTCTTTTTACAGTAGTTTTTAAAGTTAATTCTTCTTTACTCACACTAAGTCCTAATTCTTCATATATTTCAGTTATCATTCCTTCTATACTAGTTTGTCCAGAAATTGGATGACCTGATGTTGTAGCCCATTTTCCACCTTTATCTTTAGTTCTTTTTTGCATTAACCATTTATTATTTTTTGGATTATATATAAATACAACTACTGTAACATAATATAAGCCTTTTGGTACTATATTTCCTTTTAGTATTTTCTTTCCAGTTAATTTTCTTTTTTCATCATATAAATCTCTATATTCTGTAAAGTTTTTAAAATATATCATATATTCACAATAAATATGAATAAAAGAATAAATAATAGCTAAAATAATTAAAGGTATATTCTTACCCCATAAACCGGCAAATATGCAAGAAAAAGAATGACATATTGCCATTGGTACTTTTATATGTAAAAATGGCTCATATAATAGCTTATATGCTCTTGCACCAAATATATACCTTATATATAGTTCATAATATAATATTAAAAAGAATAACATTACTCCAAATAATAAATTTGGATTTAATATATCAAATGAATTTTTACTAATACACAAAACTATTATAATTCCAACAAACGAAATTTTTTGAACTATATTTAAAATATTCTCAATTTTTGATACATTATTTTTGTCTTTTATTTTATTTTTTGGCTTAAAAACTAAAGTAGTCAAAATAATTGGTAATACTAATAATATAGCAATAACTATACCAAAATATGGTGAGTAAAAATTAGTATACAAACCATAATTATTATTCACATAATCATCTCCATAAAGTTTATTATATCATTAAAATCTAAAATTATAAAGGAAATATTACTTTCCTTTTAATCATTTATTATTCCATCTAATATTGAATTAGTAAATTCCCTAGCAGACTTGCTAATTTCAAATTCATCTTTGTTTTTATATCTTAGAAGTACCCCCGAACATATAACTCCAAAAATTTCATATGCTATTGCAGTAGTATTACATTTTTTTATTTCATTTTTTCCATATGCCTCATTTAATACTCGTTCAATAACATTTACACATTCTCCTACACATTCTCTGCACTTCTCGTTTCTTTTTTTATCTCCACAAATTTCATTTATTACTAGTCCTATTAAATTTTCATATTTAGCAACTACTTTCATTTCAACAAGAATAATTGAATATATTTTATCTTTAATATTATCTACTTGTCTTGTTTTAGTATCTAAGCTATGCTCTAGTAACTTTAGTCCCTCTACCATTAAGAAATCTAAAATTTCTTCTTTACTAGAAAAATGATAATATAATGTTCCTTTTGCAATTCCAACTACAGAAGTTATTTCTTCTATACTTGTAGAATCATATCCTTTTTTTGCAAATAAGTCCATAGAAGTTTCAAATATTTTTCTTTTTGTTCTATTCATATTTTTCCCTCACTACCATTAATTATATAGATTATACTACATTTATGTTACTTTTTAAAGTAGCATGTTAAAAAGTATTGTTTATAATTTTTTACTATGCTATAATTTTTATTAGAGGTGGTTATATATGAAAAAAAGAAATATAGTACTATTTACATTTACTGCAATAATACTTATAGCTGTATTTTCTGTTATTCACCTATCAATAAAAAATGGCAAACTCAAATTTATAAGTGATGATACAAGGCAAGTAGACCTTGCTTTACAAATATATTCAGATTTTATTAATAGCACTACTGATGGTGGAAATGCTACTATAACTGGTGATTTATCTACCTATGTTAATTTTATAAATTATACTGCTTATACTCAATCTAATAAAGAAAAAATCCAAAACTTATTTGATAGCTTTACTTGCAATGATACTCAAAGAGATTACACAATAAGTAGTGAATTTAATGTAAAAAAATTAACTTTAACTCTGACATTAAGTAATAATAACGTAAATAATATAATTAAATATACATATAAATTAAAAGTGAATAAGAAAGAAAACAAAATAGACTATAAAGAATTAAAAAACAAAGAATACATTGTAGAATAAATAGTGCCTAGTAAATTACTAGGCATTTTTTTATACAATTTGAAAAATAAAAAATTTTAAATAATCTGTTTCATTAACATTTAATAAAATTGGATGATCTGGTGCTTGCTGACGTTTTTCTATTTGTCTTAAACGTACATTTGCCTCTTTAGCAGCTTCCTTTAACATTTTAATAAATTTTTCTTCATCCATAAAATGTGAACAAGAACATGTTGCTAAATAGCCTCCTCTAGGTAAAGCCTTCATTGCTCTATAATTTATTTGCTTATATCCTCTTTTAGCATTTTCTATAGTTTTTCTAGACTTTGTAAATGCAGGTGGGTCTAATATTATAAAATCATATTCGTTATTTTTTATATTTGGTAATAAATCAAAAACATCAGTAGTTTCAAAAGATATAATGTTATCAAGTCCATTTGATGCAGCATTTTCTTTAGCCATATCTATTGCAAGACTTGAAATATCTACTGCATGAACATGTTTTGCACCACCCTTAGCTGCATTTAAAGCAAATGAGCCAGTATGAGTAAAGCAATCTAATACATTTTTTCCTTTTGCTATTTTGGAAATTGCAAGTCTATTATATTTTTGATCTAAGAAAAATCCTGTTTTTTGTCCATTTTCTACATCAACTTTATACTTTATACCATTTTCAATAATCTCAGTTACTGTATAGTCTGGTCTTTTTACTCCTCTCAAATCAAAATATCCCTTATATTCTGTAAGTCCTTCAAGTTTTCTAATTTCTACATCATTTCTTTCATATATTCCTGCTATATTTTGACCATCTTCAACAAGTATTTTATATAATAGATTAAAAATCATATCTTTTCTTTTTTCTATTCCAAGAGATAAAACTTGAGCTACTAATATATCATTAAATCTATCAACTGTAAGTCCTGGAAATTCATCAGCTTCACCAAATATTATTCTGCAGCATTTTATATCATCTTGCATAACTGTTTTTCTGTATTCCCATGCATATTTTAGTCTTCTTTCAAAGAATTTATCATCAAATATATCATTAGCATTTCTTGATATAATTCTTACCATTATCTTAGAATTATTATTTATAAATCCTGAGCCAAGATATTTCCCTTTTTCAGATATAACATCTACTATATCGCCATTTTCATATTTTCCGTCTATTTGTATAACTTCATTATCGTACACCCATGGATGTCCATCTTCTTGCTGTTTTTGTCCTTTTTTATCTATAATTACTTTAGTATATTCTCTTTCTATTTTCATTGTTTTTTCCTTTCAATCTAGCTTATTATATCATTTATTAATTATTATGTAAATATTAAAAGAAGTAAAACTTAGTTTTACTTCTTCCTATACATTAATAATATCATTCTATTTTCATTTTTTACTATTGAAAAATCTCTTTTTGTTTTAGAGTTAAGTCGTACTTTACTAACTTTTCTGTTATATTCAAATGGTTTATCATTAATTACTGTACATTCTGAATCTTCATCATAGTCATCATCTTTAACATAATATGGATCAAAAATATATACATTTTTTTCATCCATTCCTGTGCATAATACATAATGTTCACAGTCACTCCATACTCTAAGTATAGCTACTCCACCATTTTTAATACAATATTCCAATTTATCATTATATATATCTGCTTCTTCATTTTTTAATATATCTGCTTTTAAATCAAGACCAACTCCACTTATATTATTATTTATCCAATTACCTAAATACTCAATAGCATAAGGTGAAGTTCCACATTTTCCTAATTCTCCTTCTCCATTATATGTGTCAAGAGTATATTGCGTAATATCTTTTATTATAGTTGGTGGTATTTCGCCTCTAGTATATAAAAATCTTAAAGCATTTAGCATTGTTGTTTGTGCACAATCATATTCACTTACTTGATATGCAAGTGGTGTTTTCATACTTAAATATTCTATTGCAGTATAGTTAGCCATACTACACTCCTCCTATCTTTGGTTAATTTCTTGCTCCTTTTTCTTTTGTTCAATATTTTTTAATCTAATTTCTTCAACGTCTATTATTTTATCTACTGCTAGAGCACTTGAATCAAAAATTGCAAGACAAGTAACTTGAAAACTTCTATTATATCTAAATCTTCTTCTCATGTCTGCTGTTGTACAAATTTCATTTTCAGCATCTTGTGAAATATACAGTCCACTAAAGAATCTAACATAACCTTGTACAAGTTCTTCTGTTATAGCTTCATCATTATATCTTTTATCCCACTCATTTCTTTCCATTGCTAAAGCTCGTGGTAGTTTTGCAAATATGTTATTACAAAAATCATTAAAATTATCTTTATATCTTTCAAAGTCTCTATATACTTGTTCAAGTGTAGATTTTATTCTGTCATAGCATTGCTCTGATGTCTCTCCATCTTTAGGTATAACTCCACATCGTAAATATGAATCTCTACTTTTAGGCTCTGCCTCTTTATTATATCTAATATAATCTAAAAATTCTAATTTTTTCTTGTAAAAACCATTTTCTATTCTTCTTTTTATATCCATATATGCTTTATATTTTTCTTCTGTAGTAGCATGACTTATACTATATGGACTAAATACATATAACTTAATTTCATTTTTTAATATATCATGTTCAACTGGATCGACACTATTTACAACACCAAATAAATCTTCTAGAACTATAACATCACTAAGGTCATCTATTTCGCAAATAACGTGTTTTATATTTGGATTTTCCATTTTATTTGCAAGTAACTTTGCAACAGCACGTCTTACAGTATCATCTGATGCCTCTTTAGTATTTATAGTAGTATTAACCTGAGCAAGAATTTCTTTACATTGTGTAGGTCTAATTTTTATAGTGCTTTCTTTTAAAGAACTATATACTACATATTTTACACCAGGATGATATTTTCCATCATCTAATACTTCATCATTAGCAGACTTTCCATCAGTTAAATCGAGTCTATCATATTCTTGCCATTCCGAATAATACTCTGGATATTTTGATGGTGGTGTATACCATTTTATTTTTTCTTTGCAAGAAGGTCTAAGTCCTCCTCTTACTCTTCTTATTTCTTTTGCTTCAACATAAGTAGTTATATCTATATCATCTGTAAGTAAAACATACTTTTCTTGCATAACGTGTCACCCTCTTATTATTAGAATAACAAAAACGAATACTTTTTTCAATAGAAAAATTAATATTTGAAAAAACAAAAGCAAACTAGAGTTTTTTCTCTAATTTGCTTAATAATTTTACATACTAATATGCATAATTGCAACAGCTATATTGAAAAATACAAGGACTGAGCAAGTATCTACTATTGTTGTAATAAGTGGTGCTGCCATTATTGCTGGATCTAATTTTAACTTTTTAGCAAGCATTGGCAATATACATCCAAAACACTTAGACATAACTACTGTAACAATCAAAGTAAGTCCAACAACCACAGCCAGTTGCATATCCTTATATTGTATTAATATTCTTACTCCATTTGCCAAAGATAATATTACTCCAACAACTAATGCTACTCTTATTTCCTTCCATAATGCTCTAAAGAAGTCTTTTAATTTTATTTCATCAGTTGCAAGACCACGAATAATAAGTGTAGAAGTTTGAGAGCCACAATTTCCTCCAGTATCCATTAACATTGGTATAAATGCAACTAAAACTGGTATTGCAGCAAATGCTGTTTCATAATTTGTTATTATAGTACCAGTTAGCATAGAAGAAACCATTAAAACCAAAAGCCAAAGTATTCTATTTTTTGCATGTTTAAAAACACTAGTTCTAAAATATTCTTCTTCATTTGGTTGCATAGCTGCCATTATTTCAAAGTCTTCTGATGCTTCTTCTTTCATTACATCAATGGCATCATCTACTGTAACAATACCAACAAGTCTTTCTTCTTTATCTACTACTGGAAGTGCTACATAATCGTATTTATCAAAAATCTTAGCTACATCTTCTTTATCATCTAAAGTTGTAACAGTAACAACATTTTCATCAATTAAATCTTTTATTTTTTGTGCTCTATCTGCAACAAGTAAATCTTTAATATCTATTACGCCTATTAGTTTTCTATTTGTATCTAATACGTAACAATTATATACTGTTTCTTTTGTAAGACCAATTTTTTTAATTTTTTCAAATGCTTGATCTACTGTCATATCTTCTTTTAAATCTATGAACTCAGTAGTCATTATACTTCCAGCGCTATCATCTGGATAATTTAAAATTTCATTTATTATTTTTCTATCTTTTTCGTCTACACTTTTTAATATACGTTTTACAACATTTGATGGCATTTCTTCAATTATATCAACTGTATCATCCATAAATAATTTGTCAACAACATTTTTTAGTTCGACATCTGAAAAAGAATTTATTAATTTTTCTTGTAAATCTGAATCAAGTTCAGCAAATATTTCTGCTGCTCTTTCTTTATTTAATAATCTAAATACTATTAAGACATCTTCTTCATCAATTTCATCAAAAATACTCGGGAAATCAGCACCATTTATCCTTTCTAAGTATTGTTTCAACTCATTATACTTCTTTTGTTCTAATAATTTTAGAACTTCTTCTACTTCAAAAACTTTTTCTAACATACTAATCCCCTCGCTTTCTATAAAAATAATAAAAAAGACTACTATTAATAGTCTTATATAAAGTTTTAATACTGTTTTTTTCAGTACATTAATATTATACCATAATATAGAATTTATATCAATAAAACACGCAAATAATTTGCATAATTTTGTCAAAAAAATAGAGTGATTTAAAATCACTCTAAATATTTTTATTTACTTCATTCTTTCTTCAATTAAATCAGCAAGTTCTCTAGCCTTTTTACCTATTACTTCTTGATTTTCTCCTTCAATCATAACTCTAACTAAAGGCTCAGTTCCTGATGGTCTAATTAATACTCTTCCATTACCAGAAAATTCATTTTCAATTTTTTCTATTGCCTCTTTAATAACTGTATCTTCTTTATATGCATATTTTTTATCTGATGGTACTTTTGCATTTATTAAAACTTGTGGATATATATTTATTTTCTTAGCAAGTTCACTAGCTTTCATTTTAGATTTTAATATTATCTCAATAAGCATTAATGAAGTAAGAATACCGTCTCCTGTTGGGTTATAATCTAAGAATATTATATGTCCTGATTGTTCTCCACCAAGATTATATCCATTTTCTAGCATATTTTCTAAAACATACCTATCTCCTACATTTGTTTCAACAAATGAAAGTCCATTTTCTTTACAGTATTTCTTTAGTCCTAAATTACTCATTACAGTAGCAACTAAAGTATCTTTCTTTAATTTTCCTTCTTTTTTTAGATAATCTGCTGTTATAGCAAGAATAACATCTCCATCTAAGATATTTCCTTTTTCATCTACACAAAGACATCTATCTCCATCGCCATCATATGCTACACCAAGACTAAATCCATTTTCTACTACATATTTTGCTAAATTTTCAATATGTGTAGAACCACAATCTTTATTTATATTTATTCCATCTGGTGCATTGTTTATTATCTCATAATTTATACCAAGAGCTTTAAATACTTTTGGAGCAACTTTGCTTGTAGCACCATTTGCAGTATCTATTACTACTTTAAAATTATCATCTAAAATATCTAAAAATTTATCTTCAAAAATCTTTCTAAAGAAGAAAACATATTCTTCAAGTAAATCTTCTCTATTTTCACTAACACCAATTTTATCATTTGTAGCTGTTAGTTCATATAGTTTTCCTGATTCCATTATTTCTTCTATTTCTTCTTCTAAGCTATCTGGTATTTTCATACCTTTATTGCTAAAATATTTTACTCCATTAAATTCAAAAGTATTATGTGATGCAGATATAACAACTGATGCATCAGCTTTAAACTTTCTAGTCAAATATGCAACTGCTGGTGTTGGCATTACACCTAAAGTTTTTACATTTGCACCATAACTTAAAAATCCTGCAATCATAGCACTTTCTATTAAAGTACCAGATATTCTTGTATCTCTACCAATAAATATAGTAGGTGTATGGTCTGTATGTTTAGATAATACATACGCACCTGCTTTTGCTACTTTATATACTAATTCTGGTGTAAGCTCAGTATTAGCAATTCTTCTTATTCCATCTGTTCCAAAATATTTTCTCAAAGTTCATTCCCCCTAAACTAGTTTATATTATACTATATTTTATTTCAAATTTCCACTTTCATTATATTTTTTGCTCTAATTATGTCTTCATCTGTTGCTGTTCTATATCCTTTTAAAGGATATTTTAAATTTAAATTTTTCCATTTAAACTTTCCTAAATCATGATATTTTAAAAGTTCGAATTTTTCAACATTTTTTAATGACTTAATAAATAACGATAAATTTACTAAATCTTCTTCATTATCTGTAATTGTAGGTACTAATACTTGCCTTATCCACATATTTTTATTATTTTCATCTAAATATTTTGCAAATTCCAATTCTTTCTTGTTTGAAACACCAGTTAAATCTTTACATACCTTATCATTTATACATTTTATATCTAATAAAAATAAGTCTGTAAGATTTACAAGTTCCTCTATTTTTGGTGTTATATCTACAGAGCCTGATGTATCAATACAAGTATGAATTTTTTCTTTTTTAAGCCTCTTAAATAGTTCTATTAGAAAATCCACTTGTAATAATGGTTCACCGCCACTAATAGTGACACCACCATTAGGTACTATATAATTTTTGTATTTCATTATAGTTGAAAAGACTTCATCAACTTCATATTCTTTTTTTGAATCCATACTCCAAGTATCTCTATTTTGACAGTATTTGCATTTTAAAGCACAGCCTTGCATAAATATAACAAATCTAATACCTGGACCATCTACTGCTCCTAAAGACTCAAAAGAATGTATTTTTCCTTTCATGTTATCCTCCAAAAGAATATAACACTAGAATCATCTAGTGTTATATTAAATATTAAAACTTTTCATGTATAGTTCTATTTATAACATCTAATTGTTGTTCTCTAGTTAATTTTACAAAATTTACAGCATAACCTGATACACGTATTGTAAGCTGTGGATATTTTTCTGGATGCTCCATAGCATCTTCTAAAAGTGCTCTATCAAAAACATTTACATTTATATGATGTCCTGTTTGTTTAAAGTATCCATCTAATAGGCTTACTAAATTATCTATTTGCTTATTTAAATTATTTCCAAGTGTTCCAGGAGTTACTGAAAATGTATATGATATTCCGTCTTCTGCATATTCATATGGTAGCTTTGCAACACTATTCATTACTGCTACTATTCCATTTGTATCTCTACCATGTAAAGGATTTGCTCCTGGTCCAAAAGGTTCACCAGCTTTTCTACCATCAGGTGTATTTCCAGTTGCTTTTCCATATACAACATTTGATGTTATAGTAAGTACAGATAATGTATGCTTTGCACCTCTATATGTTGTATGTTTTTGCAATTTCTTCAAAAATGTTTTTATAACAGAAACTGCTATACTATCTACTCTATCATCATCATTTCCATATTTTGGAAATTCTCCATCAATAATATAGTCTGTTGCAAGGCCTGTTTCATCACGTATTACTTTTACTTTAGCATATTTTATAGCAGATAAAGAATCTGCAACAACTGAAAGTCCAGCAATACCACAAGCCATAGTTCTTATAACGTCTTTATCATGTAAAGCCATTTCAAATGCTTCATATGAATATTTATCATGCATATAATGAATTGCATTTAATGCTTTAATATATATTTTTGCAACATAATCCATCATTTGATCAAATTTTTGCATAACTTCATCATAGTCTAAATACTCAGAAGTTATTGCCTCATATTTTGGTGTTACTTGTTTTCCTGTTTTTTCATCTCTTCCACCATTTATTGCATAAAGTAAAGTTTTAGCTAAATTAGCTCTTGCACCAAAAAACTGCATTTGTTTTCCTATTTTCATAGCAGAAACACAACAAGCAATGCCATAATCATCACCTAAAGTTATCCTCATTAAATCATCATTTTCATATTGAATAGATGATGTTTTTATTGACATTTTAGTTGCATATCTTTTAAATCCTTCAGGCAAATTATTTGACCAAAGTACAGTTAAATTAGGTTCTGGTGCAGGTCCAAGTGTAGTTAAAGTATGTAGTATTCTAAAAGAATTTTTAGTTACTAATGTTCTTCCATCAATACCCATTCCACCAATACTTTCTGTTACCCATACTGGATCACCACTAAATAGCTCATTATATTCAGGTGTACGTAAAAATCTAATCATACGAAGTTTCATAACAAAATGATCCATTAATTCTTGTGCTTGTTCTTCTGTTATTACATTATTATCTAAATCTCTTTGTATGTATATATCTAAGAAAGTAGATGTTCTACCTATACTCATAGCAGCACCATTTTGGTCTTTAGTAGCTGCTAAATATCCAAAATATAGCCATTGTATTGCCTCTTTAGCATTAGATGCAGGACATGAAATATCATATCCATACTTTAAAGCCATCTTTTTTAATTCTTCTAAAGCTAAAATTTGGTCATGAATTTCTTCACGTTCTTTTATTACGTCTTCTGTAAATTCATCTGTATTTAATATTTCCAAATCTTCTTTCTTTTTTTCTATTAAAACATCTACACCATAAAGTGCGATTCTTCTATAATCTCCTATTATTCTTCCACGTCCATATCCATCTGGAAGCCCTGTTATAAGGTGAGAACTTCTTGCAGCACGTATATCTGGTGTATAAACACTAAATACACCATCATTATGCGTTCTTCTTAAATTATTGTATATATAATCTGTTTCTTCATCTACTTTATAACCATATGCTTGACAAGACTTTTCAACTATTTTTATACCACCATTTGGCATTATTGCTCTTTTTAAAGGAGCATCTGTTTGAAGTCCAACAATTTCTTCTAATTCTTTATCTATATATCCAGCTTCATACGCATTAATAGTAGAAGGAGTTTTAAAGTCGACATCAAGTACGCCTTTTTCTCTTTCTTGTTCGTAGAGTTTTAAAACTTTATCCCATAATTTTTTAGTTTTAGATGTTGCATCTGCTAAAAAAGAATCATCTTCTTCATATGGAGTATAGTTTCTTTGTATAAAGCCTCTAACATCAATTTCATTAGTCCATTCACCAGATTTATCAAAACCTGCCCATTGTTTAAAATCCATAAATACCTCCTTATTATCTTTGGTTATTAATATAAAAATCCCATACATTATAATAACATACCACATATTTTTTTTCAACAAAAAAATGTACTTTATTACTATAAATATTTTTAACATTTTTTTAAAATTATACACAAAAAAATACACTAAAGGTACACCTTTAATGTATTTTTTACATATTAATAATTTTCTGCTTTAATTTCAAAATAACTTTGTGGATGGTCACATACTGGGCATACGTTAGGAGCTTTTGGTCCAACATGTATATGTCCGCAGTTTCTACATTTCCAAACTTTTACTTCTCCACAATCAAATACTTTTCCAGACTCAACATTTTCTAGTAATTTTAAGTATCTTTCTTCATGTTCTTTTTCTATTTTTCCTACAGCTTCAAATAGATATGCTATTCTGTCAAATCCTTCTTCTTTAGCTTCTTTAGCCATTTTATCATACATATCTGTCCATTCATAGTTTTCACCTTGAGCTGCTGCTTTTAAATTTTCAATAGTTGATGGTACTTCACCACCATTTAAAAGTTTAAACCAAATTTTTGCATGTTCTTTTTCGTTATCTGCTGTTTCTTGGAATATAGCTGCAATTTGCTCATATCCTTCTTTTTTAGCTTTTGAAGCAAAATATGTATATTTGTTTCTAGCTTGAGATTCTCCAGCAAAAGCTGTCATTAAATTTTGTTCTGTTTTTGAACCTTTTAATTCCATTTTACATTTCCTCCCTTATCTTATATATTAAAATAAGAAAAATCCTATTTCGTAAAAATTTTATCATATTTTCAAACTAAAATCAATAACAACTTTAAGCTAATTTTATTCCTACAAACCCTATTATAAATCCAAACATTAATAATCCTATTGATGTTAAAACCATATTTCTTTTTCTGCAAGTTACTAAATTTATTACTTCTTCTATTCTTCTCATATTACTACATCTCCTTCTACGTTTATTACCTACTTGATTATAACATATTTTACATAAGTAATTGTCGCTTTTCACATAATTTACACATTTTTATGTAAATTTTCACATAAGAATTGACTTTTACCATCAAGAAATATATAATATTTCAAAATATAAAAAGAGAAAGGAATGATTAATATGATTTCTAAAGTACAAAAAGTAGAAAAAATTAATAGTACAAAAAGCTATACAGATACTCCTTCTAATAGTCAAAAAGGACAATCACAAAGAAATGATTTTTTAGAATATTTGCAAAAATTTGAAAAAGAAAATAACGATACTTCAAAAAAATTATCTCTTGTAAATACTCCTTTTAGCAAAATTCTAGAAGATAAAGATAGATAAAAGCAACTAAAATAGTTGCTTTTATTATGACTAATTACATATTTTTTCTATAATATCAATATTCTACAGTATCACTATGTTAACCTCATTCATATTTTTCTTCTAAAATTCATATTCATCTATAAGTATTTTATTGTTATAGTTATAAATTGCTCTTTTTTCTGAGTCTATTGTATTTTCAGGTATATTATTAATTTCATACCACTGCATATCGCTACATTTATCTGGCTCATTTATAATTGGTGTTCCATTGTAATTTTCTGCCATAAAGAAAAAATTTATATATTTTGCATGTCCACCTCTTCTTATAAGGCAAACAAATTTTAAATCATCTTCATTTAATTTAATATTAGCTTCTTCTTTTGCTTCTCTTATCATTGCCTCTTTAAGTGTTTCACCATATTCAACATGACCACCAACAAAGGCATACATATCGTCCATATAACCAGTATTCTTTCTTTTAATCATTAAAACTTTGCCATCTTTAATTAACATTAGTGCAACTGTTAATCTAACAGAAAATTCTTCTTCCATTATTCATCTCTCCTTGCCTTATAATTTTATACCATATTTTATGCATATAAACAAGAAAAAATAGAGGAAATATTTCATTCCTCTATTATTTTTTTAAAGTTAAAACTGTTACATTTTCTATATGTTCACTATTTGGAAACATATCTACTGGCACTATTTTACCTATATCATAATCTGAACTTAATAGCCTTAAATCTCTAGCAAAAGTAGCTGGAGAACAACTAACGTATCCTATTTTATCTGGTCTAAATTTAAGTATGTATTCTATACTTTCTAAATCTAGTCCTTTTCTTGGTGGATCTACCACTATAACATCTGGTTTTATTTTTCTCTTTTCATATTCTTGAATTTTAGCTTCAACACTTCCAGCTATGTACTCTGCATTATCTATATTATTCAATTTTAAGTTCATATTTGCCATTTTAACAGCTTGTTCTTCTATTTCTATGCCATATACTTTGCCAACATTTTTACTTAAAAATATCCCTATTGAGCCTACACCACTATATAAATCAAATAGAGTTTCATCACCTTTTAAATCTAATAAATTTCTTAAAGTATTATATAGTACTTCTGCTTGAAGTGTATTTACTTGAAAGAACGATTTTGAGCTTATATAAAATTTATAATCACCAATAAAGTCAGTTATATATCCACTACCAAATACTATTTTTTCTTCTTCTCCTAATATTTCATTTGTATTTGACATATTTAAATTTAATACAATACTTTTAATATTATCATTATTTTTTCTTAATATATCTACAATTTCTTCTATTCGAACATCATTAAATATTGATTTTTTATTTACTATAATTACTATCATTGTTTCATCTGTATGATAGCCTTTTCTAATAAGTATATGTCTTATATCACCTGAATTATCACTTTCGTTATATCCTTTAAATCCTTTAAGCAGTAATAATTTAAATACTTCTTTAGATAATATATCTATTTCTTCATTTTGAATAAAACATTTGTTATTTTCTATTATTTCATGGCTTCTTTTTGCATAGAATCCAATTTTATTTTCTCCATTATCATTTCTTCTTATTGGATATTGTGCCTTATTTCTGTAATTAATTGGTATTCCCATACCAATAGCAGGTAAAAGTTCTTCGTATTCAACTTTTTGCTTAGCAAGAGAATTTCTAACTATATCTTGTTTTATTTTTAATTGGTACTCATATTTTATATGTTGCCCTGAGCATCCTCCACAACGTTTATATGCTTCACAAAATGGCTCTGTTCTATTCTCACTTTTTTGCGTAATTTCTTCAATTTTTCCAATAGAAAAAGAATTATTTACTTTAATAATTCTTGTTAAAACTTTCTCTCCTTTTATGGCACCTGGAATAAATACTACTTTATTATCTAGTCTAGCAATTCCTTCAAAATTCATTCCGTTATCTAGAACTTCTAACTCTATAATATCATTCTTTTTCAAATTATTCACCCTATCTCTAAACTTTAATTATTATATCATAACATAATTAAATTATTCAACATATTGTGTAACTATTTATTTTATTTTGAATATAGTATATTAAGTTGATTATTCAACTTAATACAAAGGAGTTGAAAATGTATGTGCATAGATAGTGATAATCTAATATGGCTAATAATACTAGTCTTAATACTTATCATCCTATACTTTATATGTAATGATAGGAATTCATCTACACCATTAAACTTCGACACCTTCTTTGAAGGTGGCTAGAAGTTTATACATAAAGAGAGGTGAATGCGAAATGATGGATGAAAGATGCGGATGTGGCAACTGTGGAGGTTGCGGATGCGGAGGCTGCGGATGTGGCGGATGCGGAGGCAATGGCCTATTCGGTGGTGGAAACTGCTGTTGCATATGGATTGTATTAATAATAATCGTTCTATGTTGTTGCTGTTGCTAATTGCACATAAATACATAAAAGTGGAAGATTTCACTCTTCCACTTTTTTATAATATTTTTCTTAAAAACTCACCAGTATAACTATTTTTACATTTTGCAATTTCTTCTGGTGTTCCAGTGGCTACAATTTGTCCACCATCATCTCCACCTTCTGGTCCTAAATCTATAATGTTATCTGCACTTTTTATTACATCTAAATTGTGTTCTATTACTAATAATGTGTTTCCTGAATCTACTAAACGTTGAAGTATATCTATTAATTTATGTACATCTGCCATATGTAGACCTGTAGTCGGCTCATCTAGTATATACATAGTCTTTCCTGTTGACCTTTTAGAAAGCTCTGTAGCAAGTTTTATTCTTTGTGCTTCACCACCTGATAGCTCTGTAGATGGTTGCCCTATTTTTATATATCCAAGACCTACATCCATTAGAGTTTGTAATTTATTTTTTATAGTAGGATGATTTTTAAAGAACTCTAGTCCTTCTTCTACTGTCATATCTAATACATCGCTTATACTTTTTCCTTTGTATTTTACTTCTAATGTTTCTCTTGCATATCTTTTTCCACCACATACTTCACATGGTACATATACATCAGATAAGAAGTTCATATCTACTTTAATCATACCATCACCAGAACATGCCTCACATCTTCCTCCTGGTATATTAAAACTAAATCTACCTTTTGCATATCCTCTAAGTTTAGCTTCATTTGTGTTTGCAAAAACATCTCTTATACTATCAAACATACCAGTATAAGTTGCTGGATTTGAACGTGGTGTTCTACCAATTGGTGATTGATCAATATTTATAACTTTATCAAAAAACTTTAATCCTTTTATCTTATCATATTTTCCTGGTCTTTCAAATGCACGATTTAAATCTCTTTCCATAGTCTTACATATTATTTCATTTACAAGTGTAGATTTACCAGAGCCTGATACACCAGTTACACAGTTAAATACACCTATAGGTATTTTCACATCTATATTTTTTAAGTTATGCTCTTTAGCACCAATTACTTCAAGATACCCTACTTTAGTTTTTCTTCTACTTTTTGGAACGGGTATTTTTTTCTTACCACTTAAGTATTGACCTGTGATTGATTCTTCACATTTTACTATATCTTCAGGTTTTCCAGCAAATACTACATTTCCTCCATGAACACCAGCACCAGGTCCTATATCTACAATGTAATCTGCTTGTCTCATAGTATCTTCATCATGCTCTACAACAATTAAAGTATTACCTAAATCTCTCATTTTCTTTAAAGAATTAAGTAATTTTTCATTATCTTTTTGATGAAGTCCTATACTTGGTTCATCTAATATATAAAGTACCCCTGTAAGACCAGAACCAATTTGAGTTGCAAGTCTTATTCTTTGAGATTCCCCTCCTGAAAGAGTACCTGAACTTCTAGCCAAAGTTAAATAGCTAAGTCCTACATCTACTAAAAATTGTAATCTTGCATTTAGCTCTTTTACAATTTGATATGCTATTGTTTTATCTTTTTGTGACATTTTTTCATATTCACTGTTTATATATTCTTTTATTGTAACTATATTTTTACAGCATAATTCATGTATGTTGCACTTTCCTATTGTTACAGCTAATGTTTCTTTCTTTAATCTAGCTCCATCACAATAATTACAATGAGAACTTGACATGAATCCTTCATAAAATGTTTTCATACCTTGTGATTTTGTTTCATTAAATCTTCTTTGTAATGTATTAAGTACGCCTTCAAATTCACTTTCAAACTCTCTTTGCATTGTTCTAGTGCTATGTACAAATTTTATTTTTTCACCTTTGCTTCCATTTAAAAGTATATCCATAAAATCTTCTGGTAAATCTTTTAATTTAGTAGCAGGATTAATATTATACCTATTACATAGTCCTTCAATATACATTTTACTTATGCCATCTATAATACTTCCTGAGCCAGTCCATCCCTGTATTGCGCCATAATCACAAAGTCTTTTTTCTTTATTAGGCATTATTTTATCTGGATCTATTCTTAATATTTCTCCTAAGCCTGTACAATAAGGACATGCCCCAAATGGGCTGTTAAATGAAAACATTCTTGGTGTAAGTTCTTCAAGACTTATTCCACAATCAACACAGGCATAATTTTGTGAAAATATCTGTTCTTCACCAGTATCTACTTTAGAGATTATAACTAGATTTTCCGCATATTTTAAAGCAAGTTCAACAGAATCTGCTAGTCTTTTTCTTATATCATCTTTTACAACAAGTCTATCTACTACTACTTCAATATTATGCTTTTTTTGTTTATCTAATTGTGGTATTTCTTCAGATAAATCATAAGTTTCTCCATCAATTCTAGCACGTATGTATCCATCTTTTAAAACTCTTTCTAATACTTTAACATGCTCACCTTTTCTTCCTCTAATAACAGGTGTCATTACTAGTATTTTTGTTCCTTCTTCATATGATAAAACTTGGTCTACTATTTCATCTACTGTTTGCTTTTTTATTCTCTTTCCGCAATTTGGACAATGTGGTACACCAACACGTGCATATAATAGTCTTAAATAATCATATATTTCTGTTACTGTTCCTACTGTTGAACGTGGATTTTTAGAAGTGGTTTTTTGGTCAATAGATATTGCAGGTGAAAGACCTTCTACATATTCAACATTAGGCTTTTCCATAATTCCTAAAAATTGTCTAGCATATGAAGAAAGTGATTCTACATATCTACGTTGTCCTTCTGCATATATAGTATCAAAAGCAAGTGAAGATTTTCCAGAGCCAGACAAACCTGTAAAAACTACAAGTTTATCTCTTGGAATTTCTAAACTTATATTTTTTAAATTATTTTCTTTAGCTCCTCTTATAACTAATTTATCGTTCATTATTTCACCTTCTTAAACATTGGTATTATATCATAGTAAAATTTAAAAAGCAATATATAAAAGAACAAATGTACGTTAAATTAAAAGCACTTATATAAATAAGTGCTAATTTCTATTTTATTCTTTTTATTATTGTTCTCATTACATTGTCATCTACAAAAGAATTATTTACTTCAAATTTATCTTCTGGTAAAAGTTCCTCTATAAATGTAACAGCTGGAACATAATGCCATTTTCCGCCAACTTTTAATGAGTTAAGTATCTTCATATAAGTTTGAGCATATTCAAAGCATTCTTGGTCATTTGCTTCTTCTGCATTGGCATCATTAAAATATTTAGTAAATGTTAGATTAGATGTTATTAAATCATAACTTTTCTCCGGATATTCTTTTTGTAACCAGTCTTCTTGTTCTAATCTATCAGTATCTTCACATTCCATATCTATTCCATATGCATCTACTCCATTTTTTGCAAGATACTCTACAAGTTCACCCTTTTTACCACAGCCTAAATCTAAAGATTTTCCACTTACTTCATTAAGATTTACATTTAGTATATCTAATATAAATTCTGGTGAATATTTAGATTTTTCAGTAGTTTTAGTAGCCTCAGATGTATATTCATTAATAAAATTCTTAACATTTGTATAGTGCTCTAAGGCAATTTTTTCATAAGGCATATTTCTATCAGATATATTTAAAATAAGTTTATGATATATTTCTAATATTTTTGTACAATCATCTCTTGTAAATTTATTGCTATTAGTTCCTTTTGCAATATTTTTCAAAAAACTTCTAGCAAGTTTTTCCATAACTTCTTTATACTTACTAGTGTTCATTTCTTTAATAATTTTGTCTCTATTTTCATTTTCAAATGAACTTTTATATTCAGTATTATTTTTATTTAAAATTATATTTTCAAAACTTTTTCCTTCAAATACTGTTAAAATATATGTATATATTTCTTCTGTACTCATTTTATCCTCCAATAATAACATAATCATTATATCACATATTATGTCAATTATCTAGATGTGGAGTTAAATTTTCATACTCAAAATACATTTTTCCATCTTTTTGAATAATAAGTTTACTAATAGATGTCTTTGATATTTTCATTCCTTTTTTCTTATTAGACCATTCTATATTGTTTATTATATGTCTAATTATAGAAATAACTCCACCGTGTGTTACAATCATTAAATTATTTACATCATTATTTTCATTTATAATATCAAAAAAATCTTTTTTTACTCTTTCAAAAAATTCTTTTGGGCTTTCACCACCAGGAAATTTCTCATCATATTCTAAATCTGAAAAATGTGCATGTTCATAGTTTTTTTCTGCTTCTTCATTTAACATACCAGCAAATATACCATTATTATTTTCTCTTAATCTACTATCATATTTTACTTCAACATTTAGCTTCTCGTTTAAAATTTGTGTTGTCATAACTGTTCTTTTTAAATCACTGCTAATTATTCTATCAACATTAAATTTTTCTTTATTTGCATATATGTATTCTGCTAACTTTTGACATTTTTTTATGCCTTCTTCTACTAGAGGTAACTGACTCCATCCGCCTCTATATCTTTCATCATCATCTCCGTGTCTAATTAAATATATATTCATTTTCCATACCTCATAGTTTATATTACTATATATTTTTTCAAAAGTAAAGCAAATAACCTTATATTTTATTATCGTTTCGTATTTCAATTCCATTGGTACTTAAATAATAATCATGCTTTAGTATAATATCGTTTATATTACTTTCTATATCCGTTATATTATAGCAATTTATAATTAATATATCATTTTGTAAAAAACACATATACTTATTTACCTTATTAATAAAAGACTCACTCCCATTTACTACAAGTATAATATTTTCATTTAAATAGTCATTAGTAATTTCTTCATTTAACCATTCTAAATATAATATTTTTTCATTTATTTTCTTAAAATATTTATTAACTATATTTTTTAATTTTTCTTTTTCATTATTTTCATTTATATATATAACCTTAGCATCTGTAAACTCCTTAGATATAAAATTATTAGCTACAATACATGAATGTGTATAACTTGCAACAAATGAACATACTTTTATATTTCTCATAAAAACACCTCTTATATTATTTTAAACTAATAATACTAAAAATTTTGTTCTATTATATCCAATGACAAATTTTGCTAATTTTATTATTTTAAAAATATAATAAATGCACAAAATACTATTAGGTGATAAAATGCAAAAAATTAAGAAATGTTTTATTGTTTACTTTTATGTTTTTATAATATTTACTAGTATGCTTCCAAATAAAGAGAATATTGCAAATATTAAAGAATTAAAAACAATCTTTCCTGGAATAGATAAAATATATAGTAATGAAAAAGAGAATGAAAACACAGAAGAAATTAAATATTCTTTTAAAATATTAGAAATAATACAAAATATTATATAATTTGTTATATAACTACAAAAAAGGCACAAACTATTTCTGACAAATAAAATTTGTCAGGAGGTATTTATGAAAGCTCTATATAATATAATGCTAACCCTAGTAATTATTGGTGCAATAAACTGGGGAATACTAGGTTTATTCAAAATGGACTTAATAGGTTCAATATTTGGTGGAATGACTAGTGTTATAAGTAGGATTTTATTTGTCTTAGTTGGTATATGTGGTCTTGGTGCTATCGCCCTATATGGACCTATCAATGAAGGCGAAGTAAGTCATTCCTAAATACCTAGAAAAAACATCTAGATTTATTTTCTAGATGTTTTTTTATATTGTTCATATAAAACTATAGAAGTAGCTACTCCTACATTTAAAGATTCTATTTTATCTGTCATAGGAATTTTTACCTTTAAATCTGACATTTCTTCTATTTCTTTAGATACTCCATTTGCTTCATTTCCCATTACAAAAGCATATTTTTTATCTGTATCTAGTAAATCTAAACTTGCATTTGCTTGTAGGCTTGTTGTTACAATACAATAATCATTAGATTTTAAAATTTCTAATTCTTTTGTATCAACATACATTATTTTAGTATTTAATATTGCACCCATTGTTGAACGTAATGTTTTAGGAGAATATACGTCAGCAGTACCTAAAGTACATAAAATTATTTCCACATCAAAAGCATTACAACTTCTAATTATAGTTCCTAAATTTCCCAAATCTTGTACTTTGTCTAATATTATGATGTTTTTATTATACGATTTAATTTCTTTTACTATATCGTATTCTGGCATTTTTAGAACTACTAATATTCCTTGTGGTGTAACTGTATCTGTTACATATTTAAAAATATTTTCTTCTAATTCTATTACTTTAATATCTTTTATTTTATCTATTTTATTATATAGTGCTTTCCCACCATTAGTTGCAAATAATATAGATTTAGAATAAGCGATAAACAAAATGTCTACCGCTTCTTTTCTATCTAATATTTCGTTTACAACCTTTACACCTTCTAAATAAAAAGACTTATTTTTACTTCTAAACTTCTTTTCATTTAACCCTCTAATGAATTTTACACTTTCATTAGATTTGCTAAAAATTGTATCCATAATTTCTCCTTATTGTTGTACTTCTTGTGTACTTTCATCAGTAACTTCTACTTCTGTACCATTATCTTGAGTAGTACTTGAATCAGTTGCATTAGATGAATCATCTGTTGTGCTATATGCATCTGGATCAATTTCTTTTACAAATTTCATTAATGCATCTTCATCTCTTTTTAAGTTTTTGTTTGTTTCTAGGTCATCAAATAAAGTATTTGCATATTCTTGTCTTTCATTACTATTCTTTAATCTTCCATTTTCATTTATTGCATTTAATTTTATTATGTGATATCCATATGAGCTTTCAACAAGAGCTGCATTTACTTGACCAACTTTCATACTTTTTACAGCATTAGCATATTCTTCTACTGTATTTCCGTCCATATACATAATGTATTGTCCACCTTGTTCAGCAGTTGAATCATCAGAGAATTCTTTAGCAAGTGCTGCAAAATCTTCTCCAGCTAGTGCTCTTTTTAATACTTCTTCAGCTTTTGTTTTTAATTCTGCTTTTTCTTCATCAGTCATTGTTGTACCATCATCTTTTGAGAATTGGAATAGAATATGTGATGTATCATATTCATTCATATCTATTTCTTCGCCCTCGCCATATTTAGATTTGATGTACTCAGAAATAACATCATCAGAAGCTTCATTAGCTAATTTATCTATATAATTTGATATTACATAATCATTGTAATAAATCTCTCTTAAATCATCTAAATCTAGACCTAATCCTTTAAAGTATTCTATATATTGATCATCATTAAATATATCGTCTACTTCTTTCTTTTGATCATCAGTTATCTTTACTCCAGCAGATTTAGCATCTGA
This sequence comes from uncultured Clostridia bacterium, assembly GCA_947627255.1. Lineage (GTDB taxonomy): Bacteria > Bacillota > Clostridia > TANB77 > CAG-465 > CAG-465. Next base: position 33,154 of record CANQVI010000005.1, read on the forward strand.
TAAAATCATTTTATCAAGTGCAGCTCTGTCTAATATTTGTAAAGGAATTTCATCTGATGTATATCCATACATTTGTAAGTATGAAGCAAACATTTGATAATATATTTTATATTCAGATTTTGTAACTTTACCACCATCAAATGTTGCAAGTCCTTTATTATCTTTTGCCACTATTACTCCAACAATAGCTAAAACTACTACAAGAAGAACAGCAAGTATTACTATAATAACACTATTTTCACTTCCAGTTTTTAATTTGTTTGTTTTACTATTCATATTTTTACCCCTTTTCTTTTATAGTATTTTCTAATTTTTCTATCTCTAACTGTACACGGATAAGTATATCATTATTGGTAGAGTTTGTCAATGCGATTTTTAAATTCATAGGCTCAAATTTTATCATCTTGTCATTGGCAAAAATTCTAGTTATTCCAAGACTTCTAGCCTTATTTCTAATTTCAACTATTTTGATTAAATTTTCTGTTTCTTTTGGTATATCACCAAATCTATCAAGTAGCTCATCAATTACTTCCATAGATTCTTCTTCATTTTTTATATCTGATATTTTTTGATACATATCAATTTTTTGAATTGGATCTTTTATATACATATCACTGATATATGCAGACACATTTATATCTATTTTTACCTCTTTTGCCATTTCTTCTTTGCTTGTTAAATCTTTTCCTTCTTTTTCTTCTCTAATCGCTTTTTCAAGTAAAGCAAGATATAATTCATATCCGACTTTTGCCATATGTCCATGTTGCTCTTTGCCAAGCAAATTACCTGCTCCTCTTATTTCCAAATCTCTTAGTGCTATTTTAAATCCACTTCCAAATTCGGTAAAATCTTTTATTGCTTTTAGTCTTTTTTGTGATACTTCTGAAAGCATTTTATTAGATTCATAAGTTATATATGCATATGCAAGTCTATTAGATCTTCCTACCCTTCCTCTTATCTGATAAAGCTGTGCAAGACCTAATGTATCAGCATCCTCTACAATTAGTGTATTTGCATTAGCAACATCTATTCCAGATTCTAGAATTGTTGTACAAACAATTATATCTATTTCATGATTTATAAATTTTAACATAACATCTTCTACCATCTCTGGTGGCATTTGTCCATGTGCACTAGCAATTCTTGCTTCTGGTACCATATTCCTTAGTTTATATGTAATTTCATCTATTTTATTTACTCTATTATTTAAATATATAACTTGTCCATCTCTTAATAACTCTTTTTCTATTGCCTCTTTAATTATATTCTCATCATATTCTAAAACATAAGTGTGTACTGGTAGTCTTTCCATAGGAGGCTCAGTTAATGTACTCATCCCTCTTATTCCAATCATTGACATATGTAGAGTTCTAGGAATAGGGGTAGCTGTCATAGAAAGCACATCCACACTTTCCTTTAATATTTTTATTTTTTCTTTATCCTTTACTCCAAAACGATGTTCTTCATCTATTATAAGCAAACCTAAATCTTTGAAAAACACATCTTTTGATAATATTCTATGTGTACCTATAACAACATCAATTTTTCCATCTACTATTTTTTTTAGTATTTCTGTTTGCTCTTTTTTAGATTTGAATCTACTTAAAAATTCTACTTTTATTCCAAATTCTTTCATTCTTGTGCTGAATGTTCTATATTGTTGTAAAGCTAAAACAGTAGTTGGAACTAAATATGCTACTTGCTTAGAATCAATTACAGCTTTAAAAGCAGCTCTTAATGCAAGTTCCGTCTTACCATATCCAACATCTCCACATAGAAGTCTATCCATAGGCTTTTCTGATTCCATATCTTCTTTTATTTCTTCTAATGAAGTAACTTGATCTCTTGTAAGTTCATATTCAAAAGAATCTTCAAATTCTCTTTGCCATGGAGTATCTTTTGAAAATGCAAAGCCTTTCATTTTTTCTCTTTTAGCATAAAGAAGCATTAATTCTTTTGCCATTTCTTTGACATGTGCTTTAACTTTAGTCTTTGTCTTTTCCCATTCTTTTGTTCCAAGAGAATTAATTTTAGGTTTAGCACCATCATCACACACATATTTTCCTACACAGTCTAATTGGTTTATTGGTACATATAACATACCTTTATCTGCATATTCTATTTTTATATAGTCTTTTTGTACATCTTCTACCTTAACTGTTTCTATTCCTCTATATATACCTATACCATGATTTTCATGTACTACATAGTCGCCTACTTCTAAATCTGCATATGTATTTATTTTTTGACCACTAGTTGTCTTTTTTATTTTTTTAGAAGTAGTAGAAAGACCACTAACAGGCTCTGCAATTACTAAGATTTCAAATTCGTCAGATGCAAAGCCACCAGAAAGTATACCTTTTGATATATATACTTTTCCTATGTCTAAGTTATCTACTGAAAAAATATCACTAGCTTCTTTTACTTTTACATTATTATCTTGTAGATAATTTTTTACTTGAGCATATCTTGTATCAGTTGGAAATACTAAGACTACTGCTTTATCTTTAGCCATTTTAATATCTGAAATTAATACTTCAATAGCACTTTTATAAAAATTAGCCTCTCGGATACTAAAATTATATATTTCCCTATTTCTTAATACCACTTTATCTATATTTATTCTTTCCATATAAATACTAGTCATATCCTGTTCAAGTTTTGCTTCAATTTCCTCATATGACAAATAATTATTTACAAATGGCATATATATATATTCTCTTTGTGCTAACACTTTAATAGTTTCAACATTTTCATATCCTATATTATTTGCTTTTTCTTTACATTTAGTAGGCTCATCTATAAATATATTAAAATTATCTAAATAATCTAATAATGTATCTGGCCTTTTTACTAATAAATTAAAGTATTTATCTACTAGATTATCTAATGCTCCATTTTTTATTTTCTCAATATCTTCTTCTATATTACTTCTAAGTTCTAGACTTAATTTTTCGTTTTTTATAAAGTTTCTTAGTTCTTGAATAACACTTTCTACTTTTTCTCTAGTAACATAGTTTTCTGATACTTGTGATATATCTATTTTTTTAACTGTATCTATACTTCTTTGAGTTATTGGATCAAAAGTTCTAATACTATCAACTTCATCTCCAAAAAATTCTATTCTATAAGGATAATCATTGTTAATACAAAATAAATCTATTATTCCTCCACGAACAGCAAATTGTCCTTTTCCTTCTACTGTTTCACTTCTTTCAAAGCCAAATTTATCTAAGGTTTCTATAACTTTATTAATATCTATATTATCTGAAACACTAATACTAAATTCTTCACCTTTATATCTAGCATTAGGAAACATTTTAACAAGTAATGAATCTATAGTTGTAACTACAATTATTCTTTTGCCACTTAATATTTTTTCTATTGCATACATTCTTTGATTTGCTATATCTTTACTTTCAGCTTCTATATCATAATATTGTAAAGCTCTGGCTGGTAAATATACAATTTCTATATCTGAGGCATAAAATTTTAAATCTTGTATTATCTTATTTACTTGAAATATATTGCTACAAACTACAAGAGAACTTTTATTAGTATTTTGTGTAATTCCGTAAAGCATCCAAGCCTTACTGCTATCAGTAAGGCCTACTATGCTTAATTTACTATTTTCATCTTTACTCAATTTTTTTACAAGTGAAGCATAATTACTACTACTTGCTAAAGTTTTAATAAGTGGATTCATTATTTTTTACCTTCTTTTATAATATTTAAAAATTCATCGATAGATATAACACTTATTCCTAATTCATTTGCTTTATTAAGTTTAGAACCAGCAGCTTCTCCTGCTATTAAATAGCTTGTTTTTTTAGAAACAGATGTTGATGCTTTTCCAGAATTTTCTTCTATCATTTTAACAATTTCATCTCTAGAATAATTATCAAAAGAACCTGTTATACATATAGTTTTATCAGCTAATATATCTGATTTTTTTTCTTCTTTACTTCCTTTTAAATTTACACCTGCATTTCTTAGCTTTTCTATTATTTTCTTAGTTTCATCTTTTTTAAAGAAATTATATACTGAAATTGCCATTATTTCGCCAAAATCATTAAGTGCATTTAGTTCTTCTATAGAGGCATTGGCTATTTCATCTATATCATCAAAATTTTGAGCTAATATTTTAGATGCTTTCTTTCCAATATGTCTTATTCCAAGTCCAAATATTAATTTATCTAAACTATTATTCTTAGTGTTTTGTATTGCAAGAATTATATTCTCAGCTGATTTTTCCTTAAAGCCATCTAAATTATATATATCATTATAATTTAAATAGTATATATCTGCTACATCTTGCAATAGCCCTTTTTCTATTAAAGTATCTACTATTGATTCTCCCATTCCGGATATGTCCATGCAATCTCTTGAAACAAAATGTGTTATACTTCTATATATTTGTGCTGGGCATTCACTATTTGAGCAACGTAAAGCTACCTCATCCTCAGCTCTTTCTAATTCTTCACCACATACTGGACAATATTTTGGTATTTCATATTCCTTTTCTGCTCCATCTCTTTTTTCAATTAATACTCTATTCACCTCTGGAATTACATCACCAGCTTTTTGTATTATTACTCTATCTCCAATTCTTATATCTTTTTCCTTCATAAAATCAAAATTGTGAAGTGTTGTTTTAGAAATTATACTACCAGCTACTCTGACTGGCTCTAAAATTACAACTGGTGTTACTTGACCTGTTCTTCCAACTTGAAGTGCTATATCTAGTACCTTTGTCTCTTTTTGCTCTGGTGGATATTTGTATGCAACAGCCCATTTTGGAACTTTTACAGTTTGCCCCATTTCTTGTCGTATTTGTATATCATCCAATTTTACAACAGCACCATCAATATCATACTCTAAATCATCACGCATTTTGCCAATATTTTTTATTGCCTCGATTACTTCATCTTTAGTTGTACATACATATCTTACTGCTATTGTTTTAAGTCCTGCATTTTGTAAATAATCTAAGCCTTCTGAATGTTTTGAAAAATTCATTCCTTTTTGAATATTAAATACAAAAATACTTAAATTTCTCTTTTTAACTAGTTCGCTATCTAATTGTCTTAAAGTACCAGCTGCTGCATTTCTAGGATTAGAAAGCTGTTGCTTTTTATTTTTAAGTAATTCTTCATTTATTTTTTCAAATTCTTTTCTTGGTAAATACACTTCTCCTCTTACTTCTACAGTGTCGTTAGTGTTAAGGCTATGTGGAATATCTTTAATTTGCATTATATTAGCTGTTACATCTTCACCTACAAATCCATCTCCTCTTGTAGAGCCTCTTACTAGTTTTCCATCAACATATTCAAGTGAAACTGAAAGTCCATCTATTTTAGTTTCAACACTAAAACTTGTATTCTTACCAAATTCTTCATGTACTTTATCTACAAAACTTTCTACTTCTTCTAAAGTAAATACATCTTGTAAACTTTGCATTTGAACATCATGTACTACTTGAGAAAATATATTTTTATTTTTTCCACCAACTTTTTGAGTTGGAGAGTTTTTAGTTATAAGCTCCGGATGTAGTCTTTCTATTTCTTTTAATCTTCTTGTAAGTTTATCATATTCAAAATCCGAAATTTCAGGCTCATCTTGTTCATAATATAACTTATTATGGTATTCTATTTCTTCTCTTAATTTTTTTAGTTCTTCTTTTAAGTCTTCTATATTATCTTCTTTACCAAAAAAGTTTATTTGTTCGTTATCCATTTTTACACCCCATATGTACACACACAAAACATAGAATATTAATATATCCTATGTCTTTGTACTATATATATTTTACTACACACTCCTATTTATTTCAAGAAATGTTAATATAAATCATACTCTAAATTTCTACATATTTTCTAGGTAATTTACCCTTTCAAATTTATATATTGGTACAACTTTTCTTTTATGTTTAGAGTTATTATATCTTTTTATAATTTCATTTTGTGCATTTTCATCTGTAGAGCCATTTTCAACCATTTCAGATATTTGTGAATATTTTATTCCCATTTTTTCTTCATCAGTCATTTTTCCAAGACCATCATTTGGAGCTTTAGATAATATTTTTTCTGGTACACCTAAATATCTGCCTATTTCTAACACTTCATCTACTGTAAAATTTCCAATAGGGTTAAAATCTGAGCTATTATCTCCCCATTTAGTTGTATATCCTACCATTGCTTCACATAGATTTCCTGTACCTATAACAAGATAATTATGTGTTTGTGCAATAGCATATAATGTTGTCATTCTAAGTCTAGGTTTTATATTTATATATGCTTCATTAGTCATTGGATATTCACTTAATTTATTTTCAATTTCTTTTACCATTATTTCATATGTACCTGTTAAATTTACATTTATAAGTCTAACGCCAAATGTATCTGCTACTAGTTTAGCATCATTATAATCTTCTTCTAAAGATTGACAAGGCATTGAAACTGTTAAAACATTTTCTTTTCCTAATGCTTTTGTTGCCATAGCAATAACTGTAGCTGAATCTTTTCCACCACTATTTCCAACTACAACACCTTTTGCATTAGCATTTTTTACATATTCTCCAATCCATTTAATTGCATTATTTGCCTCTTTATATAATAATTGTTTCTCTAACATATATTTTCCCCCTTATTCAAATAGATTATTCTCTTTCATATAATTTACTACTTCATCTGGTGTAAGATATCTAATACTCTTTCCCTCTTTAATTTTATTCCTTACAAAAGTAGAACTTAAATTACTTCTAACATTATTTTTTACTTTTATAAATGAATCTTTATGTGCTTTTAAGAAATCATTTGACTGTATTATCTTATCCATATCATCTTCATCTCTTTCAAGTACAAGTATTTTAAATTTTGTAACTAGTTCCTCTACTTTTTTCCATGAATCTAATTGCTTTAAATTATCACTTCCTATGGTAAATAAAATATCATATTGTGGATACTTGTCTTTTAAAATTAGTAATGTTTCTATTGTATATAATGGTCTTTTACTGTCAAGTTCAATTCTTGAAAGCTCAAAATTTGGATTTTTATCTATTACAAGTTTTAACATATTATATCTATGTTCATTACCAAGTAAATTTTCTTTTTCATACAGATTATTTACTGGTACAAAAACAACTTTTTCTACTTCTTCATATTCATTTACTATTTGCTCTGCAAGTGAAAAGTGAGAATTTAAAGGTGGATTAAAAGAGCCACCAAATACTACAATTTTTCTTTTTTTGTCCATATTTTTCTCCCTTACATCATTATACAAATAATATAATATTTATATAATTTTTTCAAGAAAAAAAGAGAGTTTTACTCTCTTTTAATTATTTATTTAACATTTTGGTATCGTCGTTAAAGAAATCTCTTTTATTAAATCCAGCTGTCATAAAACGCCATGCTGCTTTTCTATTTGTTAACCATTCTATTTTTGCATCATTTTTATCGTTATTAATCATACCATTTACTAAAAAGTTTGCAACAACATCTGGATAATCTCCTAAAATGTTATATACTTTTTTAGTTTTTTCTGATAAATTTATTTTTTCTTTATCTCCTAGTGCAGTTTTAATAAAATCTGTTATCATTATTCCTGGACTTAATCTTCCAATAATAACCCCTGTATTTCTTTCTTCACTTTCTTTTGCTAGTGCTTCTGTAAAATATGTTACAGCCCTTTTACTTGTACCATATATAGAAAGTCCAAGCATTTTAGCATCATTACTACCATAGCCTTCAATATTGTATATTGCACCACTATGATTTTTCTCCATTTCTTGCATTACAAGTCTAGAAGCCATTATTGTACCTTTTAAATCTACATCTAATACCATGTTTATTTCGTCTTCTGTAAGCTCCCATATTGCCTTTTCAGGCTGATTAACACCAGCATTATTAATCCAGATATCTATACTTTTATATTCATCTACAGCAAATTTAATTAAAGCTGCTATATCTTCGCTATTTGTAACATTACAAGTAGTACAACTTACTTTAGATTCACTTTCTATAGTATCTAGTTCTGATTTTGCTTTTTGAACATTTTCAAGTTTTAAATCGCTTATTACAACATTAAAATTATTCTTTTTAAATAATTTTGCCATTTCAAATCCTAGTCCTCTAGCACTACCAGTTATAACTACAGTTTTCATAAAATCCACCCCTCAAATTTATTTAATTTCTATTAAATCATATTCACGAGTTCCAAATCCAAGCTCTGAAGCTGATTCAATAGTATGAACACCATGTCTAGATTCAATTCTTTCAATTAATTTTTCTTTTCCTGGATCGTTTGAATTATATACTAAATCTAAACATGCTTGATCTATAGCTATTGGATCTGTACTTGCTAAAACACCTATATCTTGCATACATGGTGCAGAAGCATTTCCATCACAATCACAATCAACTGAAAGATTTTTCATTACGTTAATAAATACCATATTGCCTTTAAAGTAATCTACTACACTTTTAGCTGCATCTGCCATTGACTCTAAAAACTTATCTTGTAATGGTATATTATTCCATAGTTTATTTTGGTCATCTGCTGCTTCTGCAGTATGAATTACAGTTTTTCCGGCTGATGAAGCACAACCTATAGATAGTTGTTTAAGTGCTCCACCATATCCACCCATTGCGTGACCTTTAAAATGTGATAATACTAGCATTGAATCATAGTTTGCCATATTTTTTCCTACATAATTCTTCTTTATTACTTTACCATCCGGAATTTCAAGTACCATATCTGGTCCTTCTGCGTCCATTAAATCAAAAGGAAAATATTTGTCCCATTCATGCTCTTTTATTAATTTTAAATGTCTATCTGTATAGTTTCTTGCTCCTTCATAAGCAGTGTTACATTCTACTACTGTACCATTTACATGGTTTATAACGTCCTTTACAAAATCAGCTCTTAAATAATTCTTATTTCCTTTTTCTCCAGAGTGCATTTTTACCGCAACTCTTCCTTCCAATTTTTTTCCGACTGCCTCATATGCTTTAATAATAGTTTCTGGAGTTATATCCTTAATAAAATAAACTTTTGCTTTTTCCATGCAATTCACCCTTTCATCTAGAATATATTTTATCATATTTATTTTTTATATACAATAATTAATTTTTTAGTATTTTTTCAGCCATCATATATTTATTTGTTATATGATATCCTGCATATCCATACATTTTATCTAGCCCAGTATAAGTATAACCCAAATGACCATATTTCATTCCAATATCTTTTAAATATCTAGTTCCTATACGTACCATATTTGATGCAATTTTTCTATGTCTATATTTAGTTTTTGTAGTAGTACATCCTACACTTCCTGTATCTTTTTTCTCCAATTGCACACTAACTATTAAAGTTCCACATACTTCATTATTATCTAAAGCAATAAGTACCTTTTGGTTTGTAGAATTATCATATAATGAAGTATTCATATAATATTTAGTAAATTTTTCTTCTGCATCATTTACACATCTTTCTATTTCACTTAAATCATTAATAGTTGCAAATCTATAATAAATTCCGTCGATTTTATCGCCTACATTTTCAGTATATGTTATATTTTTAAGCTCTAAATCCATATCAAAACACTCATCAGTTCCCCATGAATGCTTATATCCACGTTTTTGAAAAAATTCTACATTATTATCTATAATTGGAACTCCTGGCATTAAATAATCAAAACCTTCGCCTAAATTTATCTTATTGTATCCTTCTTTTAAAACTAATTCTTCTGATTCTTTTAAAAGTTTTGAGCCAATTCCTTTATTTCTATATTCTTCATCTACACAAAGCATTAAAATAGTAGATTTATTTATTACAGATACACCTATTAATTTACCATTTTCATTTCTTTTTTCAATAACTTTATTATCTTTATTACTTAAAATACTAATTTCTGTATCCTTAGCTCTTATATTAAATTTAAAATTTGATTTATATATATCATATAATTCCTCTAACATATCACACCTACTTTTTATAAATTATTATTATTGATTAATCCAATTTTCAACTTTAGCTTTACTTGTTTTTACCATACTTCCACGAATTTCCATACCTGGTAATATTTTTGCACCTTGACATATTCTTCTTATATCATTTTCACTTGAGCCAAGTCCACTTCCCTCATGTGTAGAGAAAAATTTTACAATTTTTCCTTGCCAATTTAATTTTTCAAGTTGAGTAAACATTGGCATTGGTAATGTTCCCCAGTATATTGGATAGCCTATATATATAACCTCGTAATCGTCTATATTTGGTAATGTTTTTAAAATAGCTGGTCTTTCATTGTTATTTTTTTCAGCTAAAGCTTCGTCACAACATTTTTTATATTCTGACGAATATGGAACTGCTCTATCTACTCTAAACAAATCTGCTCCTGTTATTTCTCTTATATACTCAGCAACAATCTCAGTATTTCCTTTATCTACATATCCCACAGCATAATTTTCATCTGCTCTTGAAAAGTATATTACAATACTCTTTTTTTCTTTTACACTTTCTTTATTTGAAAATAATGACATAAAAATACCTCCTATATATCTGTATTATATACAAAACCTATCATTTAATCAAGTTAAAAAAAAGGTCATACATTGTATGGCCTTTTATTTTAATATATTTTGATTTAAAACAACTGTACTATATAAAAATAATACGTCTTGATTGTTGAAATCTATATAATTATCAAGTATTGTACTTGAAACATATCTTAAATCTACTAATGTGATTTTTTGATAGTTTTCAAGTAACAGTGGAGCTATACTACTTCCAAAAGAATCTCTAAATAAAAGTAATTCTTTTCCTTCTGGTCCATTAGGATTTTCTACAGTAATGATAGGTGTAGCACCAGATAAATATACATCATATTTATCTTGAGAATTTTTCCATTTTTCCATATTATATATTTCTTCATAGCTATTTTTTTCTAAATTATATGCTCTTGCATTATTTATGGTGTCATTTTTTAATATTGATATTTTATCTGGCATAACTTTCATTCCAAGTTGTCCGTAATATGCACCGTAAAAATCTCCTAACTCCTCTTTTTGATAATTTAAATTTGATGTATCATTTAAGTTCATATTTTCTTCTAATACTTTAACTACATCTTGTATGTTTTCCTGTTTCCAATGTAAATCTGTCATATAATAGTCATCTATATTTAAAGCATTAGAAATATCAATATAATTTGCTTTTTCTAAACTTTCTTTCATTATATTTTGTACATCTTTTACATCTATTTTTAAATAATCTGAATTTAGATAGTAATTTTTATCTGGTATAATTGAATAATATATTTTCATATTTTCATTTAAATATTTATCGCATACACTTTTTATTTTTTCTGCAGATTTCTTTACATTTTTACTATTTAATGGATATTCCATTTTGTATATCATACCATCTTTTAAAAATAGTCCATTAGTATCTTTTTGCATAAATATATAATTACTACAAAAAGATTTTATACTTCTAAATCCATCTCTAAAAATTATCTGATCTAAAGCATAGCTATCTAAATCTTCTGCTACTTTACCACTAGTTATATTTTCAAAATTAATATTTGGAAATTGTGCTAGTTTTCTTCTCTCAGAAGCAGATATAGTTTCATCTTTTTTCAATATTGTTGCTATAAATACACCAAATAATATAACTACAAAGCTAATTGTTATTATTTTATTTTTTATTTTATCGCTCATTTTATTACCTCTTTTCTAACTTATATAATATTGATAATTAAAACCTAAAATATAAAAATGGGTTAAACGAACCATCAACAATATATGAAGTTGAAATTAGAAGTAAAAGCACTAAATATATTGGTTCTAATACATTAGTAACTTTTTGTAATTTTTTTGAATTAAATATATTTTTTAATAATGGTGTAGCACCTATTATTCCTACTACTATTACACATAAATAGCTTTTTAAATAATATATACTTTCAGGTGATGTAATAGGAACATTACCTATTCCAACAAGTCCACCAATATTTGTTAATATTTGTGTTGTACTTTCACCATTAAATATTATAAAGCTTATCATTACTAAAAGTAATACATATATATGTGCAAATATTTTAGGCATTTTTTCTATAATTTTACCTAAGAATAACTTTTCTAATATTAAGAATATACCAAAATATAATCCCCATATAATAAAGTTCCAAGCAGCTCCATGCCACAAACCTGTAAGTAGCCATACAACCATTATATTTCTTAGCCATTTGATTTTAGATACTCTGTTTCCACCAAGTGGTATATACACATAATCTCTAAACCAACTACTTAATGATATATGCCATCTTCTCCAAAAATCTGTAATACTCTTAGCAATATATGGATAGTTGAAGTTTTCTAAGAAATCAAAACCAAACATTTCTCCTAGTCCTATTGCCATATCCGAATAACCAGAAAAATCGAAATAAATCTGAAGTGTAGCAGATATTCCATACATCCAATAGTATAATACACTCATTTCATTACTTCCTAAAAATTTATTTGCAAGTTCTCCTAAAACATTAGCAATAAGCACTTTTTTTCCAAGTCCTATTACAAATCTTCTAACTCCTAAAGCAAATTTTTCAAATGTATGTGACCTATTTTCTAATTGTTCTTCTATAGTTGTATATCTAACTATTGGCCCTGCAATTAATTGTGGAAATAATGATACATATGTTGCAAGTTTTAATATATTTTTTTGTACTTTAGCATTTCCTTTATATACATCAACTAAATAACTTAACATTTGAAATGTATAAAAAGATATACCTATTGGTAAAGCTACATATATAAAGTCTATTTTATTTTTTAGCCATAAATTTATATTTTGTATAATAAAGTTGGCATATTTAAAATATACTAATAATCCTACACTAATTACTACAGCTATAACTAAGAATAATTTTGAATATGTTGTCTTTTTATATTTATCTATCAAAATACCAAAAATATATGTAATTAAAATTGAAAAAGCCATTAAAATTACATATGTTGGCTCTCCAAAAAAGTAAAAAAGAAATGATGCTATAAGTAGCACTATATTCTTACATTTTTTTGGAACAATATAATATATACCAAGTACGATTGGTAAAAAGTAAAACAAAAATGTAATACTAGAAAATACCATTTTACTACCTCACTAATTTTTTAAATAACAAAATTGCCGACAAAATAGATATTTCGTCGGCAAAAAAATTCTCTATTTTATTCTGGTAATAGAACTTTAACTTCATTATCTGTATCTGGTGGTAATTCTCCATCTTCAACATCTTTTTCATATTCTTGTTTAACTTCTCCAGCTAAACTTTTAAAGCTTTCATATACACCTTGAGCTTTTTCTTTTTCAGTCATTACAAGAAATACTATATTACCACTACTTGTAGCATAGACTTTTTCTGCAGACACACAAATCCATTTTCTTGGATTTATTCCGTCAAACATTGCTTTTGCAACTTCATCTGCATTTACACCATCTTTTACTTTAGCTATTACAAGAGAATATGCTTGTGAGCTTATCATTGGCTCTGATACTACAGCAAATTCTAATTTATCGCCATTTTCAAGCCCTGTAATAGATTTTACAGAAGCTTCATCTGTAAGATCTATTGGCATACTTGATATTGTGCCATAAAGTTCTACTGTATTCTTTTCATATACTTTATCTACAATTTCTACTAAATCTTCATTACTTTCAACTTTTGGTAAGTTTGTTTTATTATCTTTAGAGTTTGTACCTAACACTACAACTATTGCTACTACTGCAATAATTATAATAGCTAAAACTACTGTCATTACTATTTTTGTAGTTTTATTCATACTACTATCCCCTCCACTGATATTATATATGATATAAAAATTGTTGTCAACAAAATTTAGACGTATAAATAGCAAGTAATGAGTTACTTGCTATCTTCTTCTAATAATATATTTTCTTTTTTATTATTCTTAATTTTTCCAATTTTAATATGATTTATTATAACTACTATTCCTGATACTAAAACAAATAAATAGAAATTAATTCCTCTATTTAATAATACAGCACTACTCATTAAACTTTCAGAATATATAACTTTAAATATTTCAATAAATGCTCCCTCACTTACACCAACAGCTCCAGGGGACGGAATACCTGATACTGTGGCAAAAAGTACAGCTTGCATTGATATGATTTTAAGTATGTTTTGTCCTGAAAATCCTAATGCTCTATATACCCAATAAGTTGTGCTATAATATACTAAAAATTGTACTATTGTAGTTAAAAGAATTTTTAACATTAATAGTTTGTTCTTTTTAATATATACTGCATTATCTTGGTATTTTTTTAGCTCAGCATTAAATTTTTCTCTTTTTTCTTCTATATTTTTTACTTTAAAGAATTTCATAACTTTAAGTGCTACATTAATTAGCCATTTCGATACTCTTTTTGAGAAAATACTAATTAATAACAATGTTAAGGCACTTAAATTTAATAGTATTCCTATTATAAAGCAAATAACTAATAATTTATTTAAATAGTCATAATTAAATATTAAGCTAAATAAAGCTATTCCTATAGTAGTAATTTGCATACTAGTTAAATTTATAAGTAAGGCTATAGTAGAACTAGAAACTGAGATTCCATCTTTATACATGTAATATATCTGCATTGGTTGTCCGCCACTTGCAGCAGGAGTTATAGAACTAAAGAAAAATCCAATTAAAGAATATTTTACATTCTTTAAGAAACTAGATTTTTCATTTAAGTTTTTTAGCGTTCTTCCTATGTTTACTCCTTCTAATATTAAATAAATACACATAGCACTTATACCTGCTGCTACAAATTCTACTTTAGCAGATTTTATAATATCAAATATTTTAGATATATCTTTTCCATCTAGTAATATATATCCTGTCAAAATAATTAGTAAGACAAACACTATAATACTTTTAAATATTTTTTTACCATCTTTCATAAAATTTATCCTTTGATTAAATATTATTCTTTATCAGTTTGTTTTATGTACTTAATAACTTCAAAATTACTATTTTCACTTCTTTTGCACATACAGTCATATACTTTATTTCTAAGATTTAATTTTGCCTCTTTAGGAGAAAGCCCTTCATCAGCAAAGAAAGGCCCATCAATATAGGTCACCATTTTTACTTTATCATTATTTTTTCCATATGCCTGGTATGTATTAGTCATACAAAAAGTTGGTGTTTTTAATTTTACTGGATATGTAAATGATACATCTTTAAATGGTCTAATTTTAGTATAATATGGCCAAATATGTGCCTCTGGATATATAGTAATTGATTGTTTTTTACCTATTCTTTTTTTAATAGCTTCTAAAAAATTTACAGCTGCTTTAGTATCACCAGGTACTGGCATAGCACCTAAAAGCTCTACTACTTTTCCAAATGGTTTCATAGAAATATTTTCTGGATTTACTATAAAAAAGTTTCTTTTAGGAAATATTGGAAGACTAGGAATAAATGTATCTGCAAATATCTGTGTGTGATTTGCATATACAAAATATCCCTGGTCTTTATATTTCTTTAATTTTTCTTTTCCAATATACTTTATTTTTAATTTAAAAAATACGTATGAAAGTTTTATTGGCATACTAAGTATATTTTGAAATGTAAATGATAGTATATCCCAAATTGGATTTTTATGAATATACTTAAAATTTTCATCAATTTTTTTAGGTGTTATCTTAGCTGTTGAAAATTCATCGTTTAATTCATCATTATAATAAATTATCTGCTTCTCTTTCATCATCTGTAACCTGCTCTTTAGTAATTGTTGTATAAGTTAGTGGAATTTTATAAAAATCTTCATATATTTCTTTCCAAGTTTCAAAGTTCTTATTTTTCATTAATTCTTCATTTTGTTTAACATTTAAATTTTCATCAGGAAATATTGGTTGAGCAATATTTACAATATACTCTTGAACTGGGAAACCATCATTCCCAATAATATCGCTATCTTGCATAGTAATAAATATTGGTAAAACTGGTACATTATTTTTAGCAGCAAGTTTAAATGCTCCATTTTTTAATGGCTTTGGCTTTTTATAGTTCCACCATAGACTTTGCTCAGGATAAATTAGAATATAATTTCCTTTATTAAGTATTTCTGTAACAGCTTTCATAAATATACTCATTGTCTTTATATTTGAACTTAATGGTAAAGTATCACAATTTCTAAATAAAAAGCCATAAAATCCTGGAAAGTTAGTATAATTTCCTTCTCTTATTACTTTATATAATTTACGTTTTTTCATCTTGCCAGATGACCTTAAAACTTTTTCTACAGTAAAGCTATCAAAAGGATTAAAGTGATTACAAGTAATAATAGCACCCTTAGTTAAAAGATTTAGGTTTTCAATTCCATTTACTTGTTTTATTATTAACTTATTTTTTCTTAATAATTCATTTAAGAATAATTCTCCAGCTTTATTTGCAAATCTTGTCATTAATCTACTTGTACCTTTAGATTTTAAATAGTCTACTTTATCTGGTGTAAGTTCAATTGTAGGTGGGTCTTTTTCAGGGTCTACATCAAACTTTCCTTCTCTTTCTAGTCTTTCTATTTCTTCTAATATTTCAAGTCTATCAGGACTTTTTTCTACACCATTGCTATTACTGCTACCACCTAATTTATTCATAGTTTTTACATATAGCTTTTTAATCATACCTTTTTCGGCTATATATCTATCATCACCAACACAGTCACACTCTTTTTGTGCTAACTGTCTTAAAACATTTTCATTTTCTCTATCTCTAAATCTGTCTTCTTCTGTATAACTATCTTTTTCTTTTAAAATATCGTTATAAAATTCTGTCTTTTTAGCATATTTCCAGAAATATTCATTATATGGAACATCTTCAAAGTGCCATGGTTTATATGCAAAATTATAATGTATAATTTTTAAATCTTCTTCCTTAGTGTCTTCATTTACAATAGGCATAACATCCCATTCACGACCTATAATTTTAGTTCTACCTTTGCATAGTCTATTTAAATAATCTTGGTCTTGTGCTACTGAATATTTAACTGTTCCTAATAAATAGCAGAACTTATCTTGAAAGTGGAATTTTCTTAGCTCATCTAGATTCATAAGAAGTATACCTGCATTAAAGTAGTTTTGATATTTTGCTACACCAACAACTTTTTCTGCATAATCTTGGAATACTTTATTAAACTGAATAATATCATCTGGTGCTGCTGCAACCAAATTTTTCTTCAAATCTATATTATATAGCTCAGAAATATCTCCAAGAACTATAATATCACAATCTAGATATATTGCTTTATTATATTGTGGATAAAGCTCAGGTATAAATAGTCTAAAATATGTTGAATTTGAATAGTAATCTCTTGTATATAGCTTATCTTTAATTTTTTCAATATAATAATTTAAGTCTACAAATTCTATATTTACATTACTCTTTTCAAATTTCTTTATCTTTTTTATATTTTCTTCTTCTACATCTGTATGTAGCACTTTTATGCTATAGTCATATTCTTTACTAGCATTTTCTAGTAATGATTGTAAAGCTACAGCTAAAAATTTAGTAAATCCATTGTCTATAGCAAAAAATATTGGTATTGTTTCTCTATTCATATTAACTCATCTTCCTATACTTTAAATTTTTTTCTTACTTTTAAATACTCGTTTAAATCTTTATCAAAAGCATGACATTTTAATTCCTTATGTATTTCATCCACTTGCCACTGCTTATAATTTTCTGTATGTGGATACGGTAGTAGCATTAGTCTTTTGCAAAAATGACATATAACTGTATCTTCCCTGTCAAACCTTGCTTGTTCATTATATATTCGTGGAAGCAATAATTTATTTGTTGTTGACCAATAAATTGCATCTTGGTCTGCAAATAACATTTTTTTAGTTTTTATTCTCTCTCTTGCCTTTTCTAAAAGTCCAGTTTTCTCTATTTCTTTCATATTTAGCAGTAACATTCCAGCGTTTATATAATCCCATCTAATTAGTTTTGAGCCATATTTTTCTTTTACTGCTGCATACTCATACCCTTCTATATCTGTATTATATAGTCCAGATATATCTTTTGCAGCCATCATATCTATATCTAAATATAATAGCTTATCTGGCATATCATCTACCATATCTGCAAGTAGTCTTAGTAGTGTATATGGAGTACAATATGCATTTTCGTTCTTACAGCCTCCAAATTCCTTTTCATAAAGTTCAGTAACATCTACTTTTGTTACTTTATTATTCTTATTTTTGCCTTTTATGACAGTTTCTAAGAATTTAACTTGTTCATCTGTTATACTAACAAAATCTGGGCTTACTCTTTTTAAATCCATTGTAAAAATATAACAATTTACAGGCTCTTTAGTTTTATTTGTTATTGAAATTAGCAATGTTAATGCCCCATCAAAAACTTTTTTGTTTCCACATAATAGTATGTTTATAACAATCAACTCCTTGTGACAATATATTACATTTATTTCACTTCTTATATAATACCACAATTTTTTAATATTGGCAACTAATATACTACTATATGTAACGAAGAAAAGGAGCAAAAGATAACTCTTTTTTGCTCCTTTTTTATATTTTTTGACTTTTTATAAGCTCTCCCATGTTTTACCATAGTCTTTAGAGTAATATTCTTTATAATCTCCACCGTTGTAATCTCCATCTGAGCCTTGATTTATTTCAACTTTAATTATTCCATCTTCAAATGTTGGTAATTCATAGAAATCATATATACTAGAATCTATTATTTTTAATTCTTCAAATGTAGCGCCACCATCTCTTGTAATATATAGTTGTTGATATGTTCCCATAGTAGTAGACATAGTTAAAAATCCAACATTTTCATTTATGAATTTAATTTGACTTCCTCTACTAAATACTTTTTCATCATTTTCTCCTATTCCATAGAAAATGTCAGTCCAAGTCTTTCCACCATCTATTGTCTCACTTATTCTGCCCCAAGCAGTTCCTACTGCTACATCGTAGAATTTCAACATATATCCTATATCTTTAGTTACAAATTGTATGCTTTCAATAGAATAATCTTTCGCTATTTCTACTGTATTCCATGACTTTCCCATATTATCTGAATATACTAAAAATCTTTCTTCTCCTTTATCATAAAAGAAAACTGTTTTTTCTTTAGATATTTGATATTGACTATCTTCATAGCCTTTTATCATTTGAGAAAAATCACCAGGCACTTCTATATTATTTTTACCATCATAGCTAATATATAATATTCCATTTTTAAGCTCATAATCATTTGCTTTTACTGCTATTACGTCATAATTTGTTAAGTCTTCACTCTTATATGTCATACAATATAGTGATTCTTTTTGAGTCTTATTCATAGATACTTCACATAGTGTTATTGTGCCATCCTTTTTTATAATATCTGTATTATCATCTAGCTCACAATTTTCATCTAATGCTACTACATATTTTGGCACATCATCTTTATATAACACTAATGCTATTGTGCCAAATTGTTTACACTCAGAAAAATCAAATTGCTCTCTTACTCCATTTTTTGTTATTCTTATTCCATTACTATCAGATAAAAGCTGAGTTGCTTCTCCATTTTGAGTCCAAACTTGCCAATCTCCACGTAGTGCACTTGTTACATAGTAATATGATATTCCATTTCCCCTATCTCCAAAAGTTGCAACATACTCTCTTATATTACCATCTCTATCTAAATAAGTTATTGAGCATATATCGTTAGTTAGCCATTGCCTCTTTATCTTTCCTTGAGATTCATATTGAAATTGCTCTTTTTGCCTTGCAAATATAAAAAGTTTAGGATCTTTATATATTTTTATTGCACCGCTCTCTTTATCTACCTTTAGTATAACTTCATTTGAAAAGTTTTGAGATATACTAACAATACAATTATTTTTAAATGCATTATTTGCCATAAATGCAATATTTACTACTGTTAAAACAGTAAATATTGAAGCAAGTATTACTTTCTTATTTGGCATTTTATTTACAAAATATAATACACTAATGCATAAAGATGTAATCATAACTTCATTTACTATATATGGTAATATATCTAGTACATACTCAAAATTATATCTTCTTAATATACAATAATATCCAAGCTGTAAAAGTAATGTAAGGATAAATATAACTAAAGATATTATACCTACATACTTTTTAATCTTTTTTAGTTTAATTTTTCTTTTTTCTTCAATGTTTTTATATTGTTCGATTGCTTCTTCTATTTTTTTATCTATATCTATTTCTTCTTTTTTACCACGTTCACCATTTAATAATTCTGATACATCAACTTCAAAAAAATCTGCAAGTGAATTTAAAACAGTTATATCTGGAAAACTTATTCCTCTTTCCCATTTAGATATTGCTTTATCTGTAATATTTAGTTTTTCACCAAGTTCTTTTTGAGTTAAACCTTTTTCGCTTCTAAGTTTTTTGATAAAATTACCAAATTTTTCATTATTCATTTTAAAAGCTCCTTTCATACAATAATATGTTACCACTTAAACTATATTTAAGCAATCGACTGTTAGTAGAATTTATATAACGCAATGAAAAATATCACTCTAATAACCATTATATAGCTTAATAGTTTAGTACACAAAAAAGTAAGAGATTAATTTTTCTCTTACTTTTCTACTTTTAACATAATTCTACAATTTTGTTATTTTTTAGGCTTTGTTGTACATCAATAACCCTTTGATTTGACGACCCTTTCCATTTTAATGTAGGATCATGAAGTTCATCTACATATTGTCCATCAACTAGAACATCTATATAGTTTAATACTTCTTTACCTTTTAAATCTTCATCAAATTTAAAGCCTGACCAGACCCATATGTTTTTATCTGGATATTTTTCTTTAAACTCTTTTGCAAGAAGTGTTGTAGCTTCAATATTCTTAGGATGCATAGGCTCTCCTCCAAGTATTGATAAACCTTTTATATAATCTTTATTACATAAGTTAAGCACTTCATCTATTTTTTCTTGAGTTAGTTCTTGTCCTCCATCAAAATTCCAAGTTTCAGGATTAAAGCAATTTTTACAATGAAATTCGCATCCTTGCATAAATACGGAAACTCTAACTCCAGGGCCATTTGATATATCCATTTTTCTAACTAAATTGTATCTCATTTTGCATCTGCCACCTTATTATCTATATGTAATACTCTTTCTTTTATTTCTTGTGTTCTTCCTTTATTCCAGAAGTTTGTTCCAATATAACCACATGTTCTTCTTGCAACATTTAATGTATTATGGTCTCTATTTCCACAATTTGGACAATACCATTCTAAGTTATCGTCTATTAAAATTTCGCCTGTATATCCACATTTTTGGCAATAATCTGATTTTGTATTTAATTCTGCATACATTATATTGTCATATATAAACTTAATAACATCTATTATTACATCAAGATTATTTTGTAGATTTGGTGTTTCAATATATGATATTGCACCACCAGGACTTAATCTTTGGAATTCACTTTCAAGTTTTAGTTTAGTGAATGCATCAATTTCTTCAAATACTGGTACATGGTAAGAGTTAGTAATATAATTTTTATCTGTTACTCCCTCAACTGTTCCAAAACGCTCTTTTAAGCATTTTGCAAATTTATATGTTGTTGATTCTATTGGTGTACCATATACAGAATAATCTATATCTTCTGCTTCTTTCCATTTTTTACATGCATCATTAAGTTTTTGCATAATCTTAATTCCAAATTCTTTACCTTCACCATTATCTGTATGAGATTTTCCAGTCATGTATTTTACACATTCATATAATCCCGCATATCCTAATGATATAGTTGAATATCCATGATGTAGTAATTCGTGTATGCTCTCACCTGGTTTTAATCTAGCTAAAGCTCCATCTTGCCATAATATTGGTGCAACATCACTTGTTACATTACTTAATCTTTTATGTCTTATTTGTAATGCTTTATGACAAAGCTCAAGTCTTTCTTCAAAAATTTGCCAGAATTTTTCCATATCTTTCTTTGAAGAAAGCGCAACATCTGGTAGATTTATAGTTACAACACCTTGATTAAATCTTCCATAATATTTTCCTTTTCCTTCAACATAGTTCTTAGCATTTGCAATGTTTCCTAAAGAATTAGTTCTATCAGGAGTTAAGAAACTTCTACATCCCATACAAGGATAACATTCACCTACTCCATACTCATTTTTCTTTAAATCTAACATTACTTTTTCAGAAATATAATCTGGAACTAGTCTTTTTGCTGTACATTCTGCAGCAAGTTTAGTTAAATAGTAATATTCTCCATCTTCATTTATATTATCTTCTTCAAGAACATATAACAATTTTGGAAATGCTGGTGTAATATATACACCTTTTCTATTTTTAAATCCAAGAATTCTTTGTCTTAGGAATTCTTCAATTATCATAGCAAGTTCTTTTTTGTATTCTTTTGTTTCATTCATATACATAAATACACTTAAAAATGG
>CANQVI010000006.1 GCA_947627255.1 uncultured Clostridia bacterium
TATTTATTGCACATTTGAACAAATTCTTGTGGTACTGAAGAAGCTCCATGAAGTACAATAGGAAATCCTGGTAATCTGTTTCCAATTTCTTCTAGTATATCATATCTAAGTTTTGGCTCTCCTTTAAATTTATATGCTCCATGGCTTGTTCCTATTGCTATAGCTAAAGAATCGCATCCAGTTCTTTTTACAAATTCAACTGCTTCATCTGGATTAGTATACATTGCATCATCACTTGATACATTAACATCATCTTCAACTCCTGCAAGTTTTCCAAGTTCAGCCTCTACAACAACGCCTCTTGCATGTGCATATTCAACAACTTTTTTAGTAAGTTCAACATTTTCTTCAAAACTGTATTTAGATCCATCTATCATTACTGATGTAAATCCACCATCTATACAGTCTTTACATGTTTCAAAATCTGGTCCATGGTCTAGATGTAATACTACAGGTATATCTTTTCCTGCTTGTTTATTACATTCAATAGCTGCTTCTACTAATTTTTTTAAATAGATAGGATTAGCATATTTTCTTGCACCAGCTGATACTTGTAGTATTACTGGTGAGTTTGTCTCATTTGCTGCTTCCATTATACCTTGAATAATTTCCATATTATTCACGTTAAAAGCTCCTACTGCATAACCTCCTTCATATGCTTTTTTAAACATTTCTTCTGTTGTTACAAGTCCCATAAAAATACCCCCTTAATTATTTCCACTTGTTTTCTTTGGTTTTCTTTCTATTTGATATTCTTGTTGCTCTTTCTTTTGCTCTAACAATTCTTCATTTGCCTTTTTCTCTATTTCATCTTTGGCAATATTTTGAATTCTTTCAATATCTTCTTCATCAATTTCATCCATATTTTGAACACCAGATCTTAATTGATCAAAAAACATATCATCATTTCTTTCTTGTGTTTTTTCAACATCTTTTTTTGTTTCTGAATATGTTGACTGTTTTGGTGTTTGTTCAATGTTTTCATCATATATTCTTCTTGATGTTTGTGAGTCACCAATTTCTTTTGCGGCTTTATAGTTTCCTTTATCTATTTGTGATCTTTGTGCCTGTATAGTGTAATCGAAATTACGTTCATCTCTTACCTGCTCATCTCTTTTTACTTCATCAATAATTTCAGCCATTTTTGAATCAGTTACTTTTTGAGAATTGTTTTTAGAATCATCTAAGTTTTTATTATCTATTCTACTATTTACAGCAGATTTATTTTCAAGTCCTGCCTCTTTAGCAAGTCTTTCATTTTCACCTTGAACTTCTAATTCTTGTGTATATTCATTTAATGAAGGCATATTTTGAATTAAATCATAGTTAGCTTTATCATATGCTTGTTTATACATAGCAATTTCTTGTGGAGTTTTTGATTTATCCATCATTGCATCCACATACTCTCTATGTTTTGCTTCTCTTACTTTATATAATCTATTAATTTCTATTGACCTTCTATTAGTTGTAGCTTCAACGCCTTTTTCAACATACTCAAATTTATTTTTAAAATCTTCTCTTTGATTTTTTATATTTTTGTCCATTGAAAAATCTTTACCTGTTGTTCTATTATATCTAAGCTCAATTCTATCTAAATTTCTTTCCATAGCAATCATTTGCATAGCTTCTTTACTACTTATTGCAACGTCCATTGCTCCAAACTGAGAATTTTTCATTTTCAAAGCTAAAGATGCATAATCTTTATACATACTTTTATATGTAGCCTTATATATTCTTGATTGTAATTCTTTCTTTTTATCTTTTTCGCCTTCTTTTTTAGGCTCATTATTTTCTTCTTCAATTAGTTCTTCATAGACTTCATCTTTAGTCTTTTTGTCTTGACCTTCTAAAGTTGAGTCAATTTCTTTCTTCATTTCCTCATGTTCTAATTGTTTCTTAGCTATTTCTTGTTGATTTAAATCATCTCTAGATATCTTTAAATATTTTTTCATTAAATCATTTTGGATATCTTCCTTATTTTGATTGCTATATATCTCTAGAATTTGATCATTAATAGTATTATCCTCTTTTTTAATAGGTTTTAACTTTTTAGATATTTCTTTATATGTTTGTGCTACTTCTCTTTGTCCATACGTTTTAGCTAAAGCATCATTTACATTATAGTCTCTACCGCTAATATTATCTAAAACTTTATCCCATAATCCCATAATATCCCCTCATTTCTAAAACTATTCTACTATATATTTTTCTATTTTTCAAGAACAAATTTAAAAGTCAATTTCAAGACTTATAGGACAATGGTCACTACCCATAACTTGAGTATAAATATTTGCCTCTTTAATATTATCTTTTAAAGAATCAGATACTATAAAATAATCTAGTCGCCATCCTATATTTTTCTCTCTTGCATTTCTCATATATGACCACCAAGAATATTCAATTTTATCTGGATATAAATATCTATATGTATCTATAAATCCATTTGATAATAAATTAGTCATTTTTTCTCTTTCTTGATCAGTAAATCCAGCACTAAAATGATTAGTTTTTGGATTTTTTATATCTATTTCCTGATGTGCTACATTTAAATCTCCACAATATATTACTGGTTTGTTTTTCTCTAGATTTTTGAAATATTTTAGTATTTCATCTTCCCAGCTCATTCTATAATCTAGTCTTTCTAATTCTCTTTTTGAATTTGGTGTATAGCAATTTACCAAATAGAACTTATCATACTCTAAAGTTATAATTCTTCCCTCATTGTCATAATCTTCAATGCCAAGTCCATATGTAACATTTAATGGTTTTTCTTTAGTAAATATTATAGTTCCAGAATATCCTTTTTTCTGAGCACTATTCATATATCTATAATATCCATCATAATTTATGTCCAATGCTTGATCTTCTTGCATTTTTGTTTCTTGAATACAAAAAGCATCTGCGTCAATACTTTTAAAAAAGTCATTAAAGCCTTTTGTTATACATGCTCTTAATCCATTTACATTCCATGATACTAACTTCATTATTTTTCCTCCTTAACAAATTTTTTGCAAAAACTTGGCCTATGTAGTGGTGTAAGACCATATTTTTGTATTGCCTCAATATGTGCTTTTGTACCATAACCCTTATGCTTTGCAAAGCCATATTCAGGATATTTTTTATCCCATTCAATTAACATTCTATCTCTTGTAACTTTTGCTATAATTGATGCGGCAGCTATTGACTCAGATTTTGCATCACCTGATATAACTGTTTCTCCTTTTATATCTATATCTATCATTTGATTGCCATCAATTAATACATATTCTGGTCTTATTTTTAAGTTATCTATTGCCTCTTTCATAGCAAGTTTAGTAGCATTTAATATATTTACTTTTTCTATTATATCCACATCTTTTATTCCAATACCTACTGCAAGTGCATTTGACATTATATCTTCATATAATTTTTCTCTCTTTTTCTCAGATAGCTTTTTAGAATCATTTACACCTTCTATCATATCATCTGGTTTAAGTATTACAGCAGCAGCTACAACAGGTCCACATAATGGTCCACGTCCTGCCTCATCTACTCCACAAATAATCTTATATCCTTTCTGATACAAGCTATCTTCTATTTCAAGCATATGTTTTAATCTTTCTTCCTCTTTTTCTTTCATAATTACCTCACTATCATGGTAATTATATAACAATATTTTCAAAAAGTATATATATAAATTAATAAAGTAGGATAAAATTTATCCTACTTTATATCTAAACATTCTTTATATATTTCATTTTTATTAACACCATATTCTTTTGCAACTTTCTTTATTGCTTCTTTTTTGTCCATTCCTTGACTAATATATAATTTTACTACATCTTTAGGGTCTGTTTTTTCTAATTCTTCTTTTTTCTTTTTATTAATTTCTTCCTCAGATTTTCCCTCTACTATTAAAACAATTTCGCCTTTTATTCCATTTTCTTCTATTTTCTCTATAGCCTCTTTAAAAGTTGTATTTACATATTCTTCATGTATTTTAGTAAGTTCCCTACAAATACATATATTTCTATTTCCAAATATTTCATACATATCTTTTAATGTATATAATATTTTATGTGGTGCTTCATAAAATATCATTGTTCTAACTTCGTCTTTTAGTTCATTTAACCTATTAATTCTTTGCTTTTTACTTACAGACAAAAAGCCTTCAAATGTAAATCTTGTAGAATCAAGACCAGATTTAACAACAGCTGTAATTAATGCAGTAACTCCTGGTATTACTTCTATTTTATAATCATTTTCTACTAAAAATCTAACAAGACCTTGTCCCGGGTCAGATATAATTGGCATACCAGCATCTGAAACTAAAGCTATATTTTTTCCTTCATCTAAAAGTGATACTACCATATTAATTTTGGCATCTTCATTATGTCTGTGATAGCTTATCATTTGCTTAGATATATTTAAGTGATTTAACAATTTCATTGTTTGTCTTGTATCTTCTGCAAGAATTAAATCTACTTCTTGAAGTGTTTCTATTGCTCTTAATGTTATATCTTTTAAGTTCCCAATAGGTGTACCCACAACATATAATACACCTTTTTCGTTATTTTTCATTTTTATCTGCTCCTATTCCATATATATTATGTATCTCTTTAGAATAATTACCATTTTCATCATATTCATATAATGGTGGTAAAATATTAAGTTCTTTTCCACCATAGTATACATATTCAATTAATACTATACTTGGCATACTGTTTGTAGTAGGATATACAAACCTAATCTTTTTAGGCTCTAATTTATACTTTCTTGCAATAGTAATTAAATCTGCTAACCTTTGTGGTTTATGCACAAGATATAGTTTTCCCTTTTGTTTTAAAATCTTTGAAGTGCATGAAAATATATCTTCTAGCTTACATTCTTTTTCATGTCTTGCTATATATTTTACATCATTTGAATTTTCTGTTCCTGTTCCTACCTCTTTATATGGTGGATTTGATACAACAATATCTACTTTCTTAGAAATATTAAAATCTTTAATATTAAGATTATATGGTATTATCTTATCTTCTAATTTGTTTAATTTAATATTCTTTTCTAGTAAATCATACATTTCCTTTTGAAGCTCTACAGCATAGATTTTACTATATTTTTTCTTTTGTGAAGCAATAATACTAATAACTCCACTACCAGAACACAAATCTACAATTTCATTTTTACTACTATTAGACTCAATAAAATTTGCTATTAATACACTATCTATTCCAAAACAAAAGTAGTCTGTATTTTGTATTATTTTTTTACCATTTATTCCTAAATCATCTATACGTTCTTTATTCATATTTCTCTCTTTCTAAACAAGTATATTATACAATAATTGCAATTAATTTTCAATATTAAAAATATTAGAATATATTTATTTTATAGCTATTTATTTTACAATAAAAATATTGTATAATCTATCTTAGGAGAAAAAGATGAAATTAAATTACAAAGTTTTAAAATATGATGAAAACAAAAAATTAAAAGATATATTAAAAAAACGATTAAATATTTCAACTGAGCTTTTAAAAAAGCTCAAATATTCTAACTCAATATTTGTAAATAACAAAAACGAGTTTGTAAACTATATTGTAAAAGAAAATGATGAAATTTTAGTTGATTTAGAAAATTACTTGTTACTTAAAGATGCACCTAAATTTGAAGATAAATTTATATTAAATGATGCTCCTTTAGATATACTTTATGAAGATGAATATTTATTAATAGTAAATAAACCTGCAAATATGCCTACTCATCCTAGTTCAGATAACTATGATAATACACTTTCAAATATTGTTGCTTCTTATTTAAAAAAACAAAATATATTTAATATACATATAGTAACAAGATTAGATAAAAATACTACTGGTATTTGTATTTTTGCAAAAAACGAATATATACAAGAATTATTTGTAAGGAAAAAGGATAAAATTAATCTTCAAAAAGAATATATTGCAATAGTTAATGGCATAGTTGAAAATAATCACGATATAATAACTAAAAATATAAAGAGAATGGAAAACACTATTATTCTTAGAGAAACTACTGATTTAGATCTAGGTGATTGGGCTAAAACTGAATATACCGTACTCAAACGTAATCTTGACTTAAATTATACAGTTCTAAAAGTTTTACTTCATACCGGTAGAACTCATCAAATAAGAGTACATATGATAGATATAGGGCATATTCTACTTGGAGATACACTATATGCTACACATTATAATATTGAAAATATTGACAAACTAATTAGTAGACAAGCACTACATGCATATAGCGTAACTTTTAACCATCCAATAACAAACGAGGTTATTAAAATAGTGGCACCTATTCCCGAAGATATGAAAAAATTAATAAAATAAAAAGAAGCAGAATTATTGAGTTCTACTTCTTTTTTAGTACATCTACAACTTGTCTAAAATTTCTTAATTGAATTCCCCTATTGTATATAGAAGTTAAGCCAAACTTGTCAGCAACTCCATTAATAAGTTTCATAATATATTTTATGGCTTTACTATTACCTATATAAATATATGGAGAACCAATTCTGTAAGAATTAAGCAAATCGTCAGAAAAATTATTTCCTATTACGCATACTTTGCCATTAGAGTTTTCTACCATCTCTCTAAATTGCTTTTTCTTCTTAGTATTTCTTAGTATCACAAGATGCAATTTTTCTTTATATAGACTTTCCATTTTAAACAAATGATTATCTAATAAATTTTTTGCATACACGTTTTTAGTTACAATAGCAATTTCATATCCATCATCTATAAGTTTTACAAGAGATGTAGCATAAACACCTAATAGTTCAATTCTTGCCAATTCTTCATACATACTTCCATACATTGATTTGCACTCTTTATAGCTATACTTACTAAATAATGAGTAAAATACAAGTCTTAGCTTTAGTCCTGTATAGCCATTACCTAAAATGTCTAATCTGTTTATCTTCCATAAAATATTATCTATAGTGTCGATTATTCTGCTGTCTGGAAATATTTCTTTTATTATTATGTTGTCGATTTTTTCAAAATCTATTAATGTACCATCAAGGTCAATTATTAATAGTTTTGAATCCTTTAGCATTTTTTTTAGATATCCATCATAGTTAGATAAATTTTTAGAGCCTGTCATGTTTGACCACCTCTTTCCATATAAAAATACTATTTAAGTATATCATTTTTTACATAATTTTTCAAGTATTCATATATGAATTCATCTATCTTTCCATCCATAACTGCCTGAACATTACCTGTTTCGTATCCTGTTCTATGGTCTTTTACTAATGTATATGGACAAAATACATAGGATCTAATTTGACTTCCCCATGCAATATCTGTAACTTCTCCTTTAATATTATTTATTTTTTTATCATGATTTTCTTTTTCTAATTTATATAGCTTAGCTTTTAACATTTTCATTGCATATTCTCTATTTTGCATTTGTGAACGTTCTGTCTGACAAGTTACAACAATTCCTGTAGGTATATGTTTTAATCTTACTGCTGATGATGTTTTATTTACGTGTTGTCCACCAGCACCACTTGCTCTATATACATCCATTTGTATATCTTCTGGCCTTATATCCACATTAATTTCATCAGAAATTTCTGGTAAAACCTCAAGAGCAGCAAAAGAAGTATGTCTTCTACTATTTGCATCAAAAGGTGAAATTCTAACTAATCTATGTACTCCTGCTTCACCTTTAGTATATCCGTATGCATTCTCACCTTTTATTAAAAATGAAACAGATTTTACTCCTGCTTCTTCTCCATCTTGATAATCTAATACCTCAATTTCAAATTCCATCCTTTGTGCCCATCTACTATACATTCTATATAGCATTAAAGCCCAATCTTGTGACTCTGTACCACCAGCACCTGGATGAATTGTAATTATGGCATTATTTTTATCATACTCATCAGATAATAAAGTAGTAACTTCTAATTTTTCTAAGTCTTTTTCTAATTTTGAAACTAGATTTTTTGCCTCTTTAAAAGCCTCAACATCATTTTCTTCTTTTGAAAGTTCCAAATAAGTATATGCATCTTCATATTCTTTTTCGACCGAATAATATTTAGCTATATCTGATTTTATTTGTTTCATTTCAGATAAAATTTTAGAAGAATTTTCATTATCATTCCAAAAATTTTCTTCTAGAGTTAGTTTTTCTAATTCTTTTAATCTAACTTCTTTTTCCTCTACTCTTATAGCTTTTTTTAAAGTATCTAATTTTGCTTTATATTCTTCTAAAATTATTCTTATACTATCATAATCCATTATATCACATCCCATATTTCATCATGTGTTTCTAATTCATTAGGTAGAAATTTAAACTCTAAATATTCATCCTTTGTAGGGTGAAAAAATGATAAATAATATGAAAATAACGCTAAATTTTGTCCAACTTTATTTACTTTTTGTCCATATTTAATATCGCCATATAAAGGATGACCAATATTTGCAAATTGTAGTCTAATTTGATGATGTCTACCTGTATGTAAATCTACATCTACTAATGAATAGTCTTTTTGATTATATTTAAAGTTTTTTATAACTTTATATTCAAGAATTGCCTCTTTAGCACCTTTTACAGATTTATCTACAACTTTAGACATATTTAGTCTTTCATTTTTTATTAAATAATTTCTTAATTCAATTTTTTTGTCTGATACTTCCATAGTACCATTTACTATAGCTAAATATCTCTTTTTTACATTTTTCTGTCTTATATATTCAGATATTCTAGAAGCAGCTTTTGAAGTCTTAGCAAATACCATAACTCCACCTACCATTCTATCTAATCTGTGAACTAATCCTAAATATACATTTCCTGGTTTGTTATATTTTTCTTTAATATATTGCTTAATTATAGTAAGCATATCTAAATCCCCTGTTTTATCTGCTTGAGTAGGAATTTTAGCTTCTTTTACAACTACAATTATATGATTATCTTCATACAATATTTTTAAATCTTGCATTTTAAACTCTCCCTAAACGCGAAAAAACCCCACTGTTTTGTGGAGTTACTTTTAATTACGCTTCTTTTTTTGGTTCTTTAATTTCAACTACTTGTTTTTTATTGTAATATCCACAAGAAGGACATGCTTTGTGTGAAAGTACTGGTTCACCGCAGTTAGCGCAAGTAGATAAATTTGTTTCTTCTAATTTCCATGTAGAACGTTTTGTATGTGTTCTTTGTTTTGACCATCTTCTTTTTGGTTGTGCCATTTATATTCCCTCCTTAAAAGCCATATACAACTATGCTTTTGAACATAGGTATTATCTTAAAATTAATTTGTTACTCGTATATTATATAATAGTTGATATAAAAAGTCAAGTTATAGTTTAAAAAATCATAATAAATATTTAGTAACAAAATATGTAATATTTTTAGTTTTTATGTAAATTTTTGCTTAACTCTTTATTTTAGCATCAAACTATGTTATAATGTATAAGGTTTTTTATATTGTATATCTATTTTAATAAAGGAGGTAGTATTATGCTTACAAAAGAAAATATTGAAGCATTACTAAAAATTGATACGAAAAATAAATCTGATAACAGATATCTAAGGCTTATGTCCTGTGACAATCCTATTAAGGATCTTTACGTATATCATTTAAAAGAAATTAGAGAGGAGTTTAATGAATGTCCTAAACATTTTGACAGACAGCTTGCTTTATGCACATATAAGTTTATCTTGACAGTTGAAAGCTGTCTTAATGGCAATGAAGTACCCACATATCTTAAAAATTGCGCAACACCACTAAGCAAAGGACTAATTAGGAATGCACTTTCTGAAATTCTTACATTTTATAAGTTGTTGGTATATATTCAAGAAAATGATGCTTATGACTCTGAATATTTGTATAGAGTTTCTACTTTTAAGATTCCAAATTATGTTGCTCTACTTGAGATGTGTGGCATTTTAGATGTAAGTAATAATATATATAGATCGAAATTTCTTGCCAGATTTTTAAATATAAAAGACCAAGTTCAAAGCTACAATGAAGAAAAGATGAGCAGAAAGATACTAGATAGTGAGTTTAAGTCTCATATAGAGTACATTACTGAGCAATTTAGTATCATTGCTAAATTCAATATGAATGAGGAGGATATTCTTGCATTTCTTATACTTTTCGATATTAGACACTATAAGCACAACAGAAAAAGCAGAGTTTATCGCAATACTTAATTTGATTATTTTTTCACTATTATGTATAATTATTTTATCGAGGTGTTATTATGAATGTTGAATATTTAAAGTATTTACTAATCTATCTTTTAATAATAAACATAATTGGATTTTTATCTATGGGAATTGATAAGTTTAAAGCAAAACATGGTATGTGGAGAACACCAGAAAATACTTTATTATTAATTTCCCTACTTATGGGTAGTGTTGGTTCATACTTAGGTATGCGTCTTTTTAGGCATAAAACTTTACATCCACAATTTAAGTATGGTATACCTGTACTTTTCGTTGTTAATGTTGTCTGTATCTATTTAATCGTTACTAAGTTTATATTAGAATAAATAAAAAGTCTTGAAAAATCAAGACTTTTTATTTTATTAAGTTTAATAGTAGTTTGGTTATATATACAAGTCCAAAACTATACATTATTATTGTAAATGGCTTTAATAATATGATTATAGCCAGGTATTTTTTTACACTTATATTCGTTACTCCTGCTAAATAACACAAGAAATCATCTGGTGCAACTGGCAAAAATATTGCTAGTGCAAAAAACTTTTCAAAACCTTTTCCCTTGTTTAGCCATCCTATATACTTATCTATTAGCTCTTTTTTAAACATTTTTTTAATAAGAGGTAATCCATATTTTCTTGCTATAAAAAATACGATTATAGAGCCAATAACTATTCCAATATAATTATATATAAAGCCCATAATTGGTCCAAATACCAATACTCCTACTCCCTGACTAATTCCACCAGGTATAAGTGGAATTATAACTTGAACAATCTGTATTATTATAAAAAATATTGGTGCATAAATTCCACATTTATCTAAAAATTGTTTTAAACTTTCTTCATTTGTAAAAATATTTGCTTTTAATGCGTACCAAAAAAACAAACACACAAGTATTGTTCCAATAATAGTAGAAATATTAATTAATATCCTTAAACTATTTCTTTTTTTCATTTTCTCTCCTTATTTATTTTTGCACATTCAATATAGAACTTGTCCCACATTTCTTTTACATTCTCTTTACTATAAAACATATTTCCCTCTTTAGATTTTTCTGCCATTTTATCATAATATTTGCTGTTATTTTTTAGTTCATATATTTTATTAATAAATCCATTATTATCTTCAGCAGAACAATAATAATCAAAAAGAATACCATTATATATATCTAAATCTCTAGTTAAAATTGGTATATTTACACACATTGCTTCAAGTATTGACATAGGAAATAATTCTTCATATGATGGCAAAAACATAATATCTGCCATATTATATACTCTATTCATTTTATCTCTATCAATTAGTCCAATAAAATGAATATTTGAAGGTAAATTTTCTGTCAGTATTTGTTGTATTTCGTCATATCCTTCACTCATTTTGCCAAACACTGCACTTCCAGCCCAAATAAATTCAACGTCTGGCATACTTTTTGCAATATTAATAAAATCTAATACCCCTTTTCTTTTTTGTAGTTGACCTACAGCAAGAACAGTAAATTTTTTAAGTGGTATATTATATTCTTTTTTTATTTTTTCTTTTTCCTCATTAACTAATGGATAAAAATTATCTTTTGATACAAAATTAGGAATATATGCTATTTTATCTTTACATATACCATAGTCACATAAAACATCTATAAAATATGGATTTACTACAACTAATTTATCCATACTTTTATAAAAAGTTATTAAATATTTATAAAATATTTCTTTAAATGGTCTAAATAAATGCAAATTATTTTCTATTGTTGCTGGTACAAAATGAACATATGCTACAGTTGTTGATTTATTTTTTAAAAATGGCAGCGACAAGAAATATTCAAAATTTACTGTATGAAAATGTGTAATATTGCATGTCTTTTTGCAGTTTTCTTCAACATCATATTTATCTATTTCTTTAACTAATCTTACTTGTTCATCATGTGCAGAAAGAACACCCTGTCCTTTTACTTTATCTGCACTAGATTTCATATTAATAGATATCATATTTACCTCCTCAGAAAATATAACGAAACAAACAAAAATTAGATAACATTTTAAGCATAAAAAAACTTATATACATTAAGTATATAAGTCTTTTTTTATTACATTTTTTCAGGACAATCTATTCCTAATATACTTAATCCTCTTTTTATTACAATTGAAGTAGCATATACAAGTATGCATCTAGCATATTTTAAATTTTCATCTTCAAGATTTGCTACACTACATTCATTATAAAATCTTGAAAATTGAGTTGCTACATCAATTAGATATCTTGAAAGGATTGATGGCTCATATTCATTTGCAGCCTTTCTTATAATACTTTCAAATTTTTCTAATGATTTAATAAGATCTACTTCTTGAATTTCTTTTAATAATCCTAAGTCTATTTTATAAACATCAATATTATTAATATCAAAACCAACTTTTTCTAAAATAGATTTTGTTCTTACATAAGTGTATTGTACATATGGTCCTGTTTCTCCATCAAATCTTAAAGTTTCATCTAAATCAAAAATTATATCTTTATTTTTTCCGCTTTTTAAATAATTAAATATTAAAGCCCCTATTCCGATTTGTTTAGATACTAAATCTATATTTTCTAAATTAGGATTTTTATTTATTATAATATCTTTAGATTTTTTTATTGCTTCTTCAAGTAAATCGTTTACATATACTACATTTCCTTCACGTGTAGACATTTTACCTGTTTTTAGTCTTATCATTCCATATGATACATGAGTTAGTCCTTTTTGATATTTTTCATCAACTAAATATTTTGCAACTTCAAAAACTTGTTTGAAGTGTAATATTTGTTCTGTTGCAGTAATGTATATACATTTAGTAAAATCATATGTTCTAGCTCTATATAATATTGCTGCTAAATCACGTGTTGCATAGATTGTAGTTCCATCAGATTTAAGTATTATACAAGGAGGCATATTATCTCCTACTTCTACAATTTTTGCACCTTGACTATCTTTTAGTACACCTTTTTTATCTAAAATATCTATTACTTCTTGCATTTTGTCATTATAGAAAGCCTCACCATTATATGAGTCAAATCTGCTTTTTAGCACATCATATATTCTATTGTACTCTTTTAGTGATATTTCTCTAAACTCTTTCCAAAGTTCATATAATTCTTTATCTCCGTTTTCAAGTTTTTTAAAGTTTTCTCTTGCAATATCTATAATGCTTTCATCTTCTTTTGCTAGTTTATTTATTCTTGTATAAATATCAGACAATGCTTCAAGAGGATTATTTTCTAAATTATATTCATCTTTAAATCTATTATATCCTTCTATTAATAGTCCAAATTGTCTTCCCCAGTCTCCTAAATGGTTTATTCCAATAACATGATAGCCAAGATTTTCATATAAGTCGTATAGTGCTTTTCCAAGTACAGTATTTCTAAAATGACCTAAATGAAATGGCTTTGCTATATTTGGTGATGAATATTCAACAATTATATTAATTCCTTTTCCTTCATCTGTTTTACCATAGTCTTCGCCTTTTTTTACTATTTCTTTTAATACATCATTTGCTATACTTTCACTATTTAAATAAAAATTAAGAAAACCATTTACTACTTCTACTTTTGATATTTTTTCATCTAATACAATTTTTTCTTTAATTTGATTTGCTATGTTAATAGGAGAATTTCTTAATATCTTTGCTAAATTAAAACAAGGATATGCAAAGTCTCCGTTCTTTTTATCTTTTGGTGTTTCTATTTTATCTTCTATATCTTCAAGTGTTATTTCATTTGAAGATATAGCATTATATATCATATTTGCTATTATTTTTTTAATTTCTTCCATTTTATCCTACCTTTCATTATTATACATTATGATTAATTTTAAAATATATCTGGGATTACTCCCATCTACGTCTTCTTACCACATATCTATATAATAACTTATTATATTCCATTATTTAACAACTCCTTTAGCATAATTTTCAATTATTTTATATATTTCTTCTTGATTATCATCATTTGCAACTATATTTCTAACTTCACTATTACATTTTTGACATCTGTAAATAATTACTTTTCCCTTTTTTGCAGTATCTATTACATTTATTGGGACAAGTAGTCCTTTACAAGTATTAGCTCTATCTCCTGGTGTTATATCTACGTGAAGCGAATATAGACAGAAATTACAGTGGTCTCTTGATGTATATTTTAGCTTTTCTACTTTCCTACCACAATTTACACATATAAATTCATTATCGTTTTTTACAAACATACTTTTTCCCCTTAATGCTAATATTTTACTACAAAAGCTACTATATTTCAATATTTTATGTAATTTTAAAAAAAATACAAGCAACTATTTAAATTGCTTGTACTTTTATTATTTTACACTAATTCTTTTCTTTTCTAATTTCTTTTCAAGTATATCACTTACCTTATATCCAATTATGCCTAATATTATAAATAGGACAACTAAGGCAGTAGCTATAATGAAATTTCCCTCAGATAAGCTATTTCCAGCATATACGGTAATAAATAAGCCTGGAATTCTAGCTATTGTTGCCATTATTAAAAATCTTTTGGAATTTACAGGGCTTATTCCGGCAACATAGATAAATATATCTTTTGGAATTACAGGTATAACAAACATTATAAACATAAAAAGTTCTAGCTTTTTAGGATTTCTAAATACTTTTTTATTCTTTATTTCTTTTATCTGCTCCTTACTAAAAAATAGTTCGATAAAATTCATTCCTAATTTTCTTGTTATAAAAAATACCAATGTTGTTCCAATAAATATTCCTACTAAGCAAAGAAGCATTCCACCCCATACTCCATATAACATTCCAGATATTATCTCCATAGGTTGTCCAGGTATAACAGCTACAACAATTTGAAGTATTTGTAGTAGTAATGTAAATAATACTCCTTTTATTCCCATATTGGAAATATCTTGTTGTAGTTCAAGTCTTGACGCCTCACTTGATAGTTTCTTTATATATGGAAGTGCTCCTATTGTAAGAAAAGCTATAAATAATATTGTTATAGCTACAATTATAAATCTAATTATTACTTTTTTCTTTTCCTTTTTTGTAAGTTTTGATTTAGCCATGAATTATCTACCTCATAAAAATTATAGCATATAAAAATTTTTCTTACAATAACTAAAATAATAAAAGATGGCAATGCCATCTTTTATTATTTTGTACCAAATATTCTGTCTCCTGCATCTCCTAAGCCGGGTACAATATATCCTTTTTCATTTAATTTTTCATCAAGTGCTGCTGTATATATTTTTACATCAGGATGTTCTTTCTTCATTCTTTCAACACCTTCTGGTGCAGCAATTAAGCATAAGAATTTAATATTTTTTACTCCTTCATTTTTTAATTGTGTTATAGCATCACATCCAGAGCCACCTGTTGCAAGCATTGGGTCTAATACTAATACTTCTCTTTCTTTTACATCACTTGGTACTTTAAAGAAATATCTTACTGGTTCTAATGTTTCTTCATTTCTATACATTCCAATATGTCCTATTTTAGCATTAGGTATAACTTTTATTAATCCGTCTAACATTCCTGTACCTGCTCTAAGTATAGGTAAAAATGCATATTTATCTTCATTTAATCTTTTTGTTTTTAATTTTTTAATAGGTGTTTCTATATCAACATCTTCTAGCTTTGCATCACTCATCGCCTCATAACATAAGAACATTCCTATTTCTCCTACTAGTTCTCTAAATTCTTTTGTACCAGTATTTTTATCTCTTAATATTGATAATTTATGCTCTATTAATGGATGATCTAATACAACTAAATTATCTACTTCTTCATTATCTTTATTTTCCTCAGTTTTTTCTTCTTCTTTTTCTTCTTCCTTATTTTCTTCTATAACTTCATCATCTTTTGGTAATAATAGGTTTAATAATATACCTATTACTGCTGCAAGACTCATTCCTGATACAGCAACAGTTGAAACATTTATTACTGCTCCTCCAAGTCCTAATACTAACATACTAGAAGCTATAATTACATTTCTTGATTTAGAAAAATCTACTTTATTTTCTATTAAAACTTTTAAACCATTTACTGCTATAAATCCATATAGTAGTAATGATACTCCTCCAAGTACTGCATTAGGTATTGTAGATACAATAGCTGTAAATTTTCCTAAAAATCCAAGTAATATTGCAAATATAGCTGCAAGACCTATTACCCATACAGATGCTATTTTAGTCATTCCTACTACTGATGTATTTTCACCATAAGTAGTATTTGCAGGTCCTCCTAATAGTCCAGCTGCAAAAGTAGCAAGTCCATCTCCAAGTAATGTTCTATTTAAACCTGGTTCTTTTAATAAATCTTTTCCTATTATTGTACTAAGTGCAGTATGGTCACCTATATGCTCTGCCATAGTTACTAATGCAATTGGTGCAATAGTAAGGGCAGCTGCAAGTGTTGGTGTGTATGAAACAAATGGTAATACAAAATTTGGTAGACTAAAGAATGTAGCTTCAAGTACTGATGTAAAGTCTACAAGTCCTAATATTACTGCTAGAATATATCCTGAAACCATTCCAACTAAAAATGGTATTATTTTTAAAAATCCTTTTCCTTTAAGCATAACTACTGCTGTTACTAAAAATGTAAATAATGCAACTATTACTCCTTTATAATCTATATTTGTAATGTCTGCACTAATTCCTATTTCTGATACTGCATTTGATGCAAGTGAAAGTCCTATTATCATTATCATTGGTCCAATTACTATAGGTGGTAATAATTTCTTTATCCAATCTTTTCCAAAGAAGCTAATTATTATAGCTACTATTACATAAATTATACCTACAAGCATTGTTCCAACCATTGCACCACCTATACCTGCTTTCATTGCTCCTACTGCAAGTGGTGTAATAAATGCAAAAGAACTTCCCAAATAAACTGGTGATTTTCCTTTTGTACATAAAATATAAATTAATGTACCTATACCTGATGTAACAAGTGCAACTGGTATTGTAAGGACAGTTTGTCCTGCTGCACTGTTTACTAGAATTGGAACTAAAATTGTTGCTCCAAACATAGCAAAGACATGTTGTAGTGCTAATATTATCCATTTTAGCACTGGTGGCTTTTCATTAATGTCTAATGTTAAATTTGCCTCCTTCATAAAAAATCCTCCTTTAAAAATATATATAAAAAACACTTAATATTAAAAAATATTAAGTGTTCTTTTCGAAAATAATATATATAATAACAATTTATTTTTTACTACTATTAATGGGGCAAAAATTGAAAGTAAAATAGCTTTACTTTTTACTTTAATATATGTTTTTAATAAGCTAATTTTTTTCACTTTTACTCACCCTTGAAAGATAATATACTACAAACAAATTATTTTTTCAAGTATTTATTATATATTTTTTATTATTTTTTTATCTGTTGAAACATCCATTTCCTATAAACTCTCTAATTAATGAGTCTATTGGTATATTTGATGTTTCCATAGGCAAGAAATTATTTAAATATTCGTATAATCTTCTTGCTTCAGCATAATATTTGCTATTTTTATCCAGTTGTAATAATAATGGCTGAGCAAATGTCTTCATTACTGCTGGCTCATATATTATACTAGAATTAAATATTGTATCTACATTCTCAATATATGGAAATATATATTTTTCCTCGCCCTTTTTTACATTTCCCCATAATTCAAATGTTCTTTCTATAGAATGCCCTCTTGTAACATAATCTCTTACCATTCTTCTTAAAAATCTAGTATCAGATGATGAAACTTTAGTATATCCATCTATATTTAAAGTTGTTATAGGGGCAATATATATTTTATATTTATTTTTTGTAGGTGTAAATTCAGTAAGAATAGGATTTAATGCGTGTATTCCTTCAACTACAAGAACATCTTTTGGCTTTAAAGATAAAAATTTTCCATTATATCTTTTTGTGCCTACAACAAAATCAAATTCAGGTAGTTCTACTGTTTCACCATTAATTAATGCACTCATATGACTATTAAATAACTCAATATCTAATGCATCTACTCTTTCAAAATCATATTTACCATCAGGTCCTTTTGGTGTATCTATTCTTTCTTTAAAATAGTTGTCCATTGATACAGTTATTGGATTATATCCTGTAAGTCTTAGCTGTACTCCAAGTTGTTGTGCAAATGTTGTTTTTCCTGATGAAGAAGGACCAGCAATAAGAATAAGTTTTATTTCTTTTCTTTTTTCTATATCTTGTACAATTTCTACTATTTTTCTTTGATGTATTGCCTCAGATACCTGTATTGTATCAATCATATCATCTTTTAATATTTTTTCATTTAAAGCACCTATATTAGGTATTCCTAAAATTCGTTTAAATTTAAAGAATTCTTCTACTGCATCAATAAGTCTAGAATCTCTTATTTGGCTTATTTTTCCATCACTTGCTGGAGTTACAAGTATTGCTCCATCCCTAAATGGTCTTAAATCAAAAGTTTTTAAATATCCTGTAGTAGGTACAAGTACACCATAAAAGTTATTATATAATCCATCACAAAAATATACATTAGTATATGACTTTAATCTATTAGCCATATTTTGTATCTTATCTTCGTCTCCTGATTTTTCATAATATTCAGTAGCTTCATCTACACTCATTGTTCTTTTTTCTATTACTAAGTTAGCATCAACTATCTCCTGCATTTTTTGCTTAATTTGCTCAATTTTTTTTGCATCTAAGTCAAATTCAGGCATTATAAAATATTGATTTCTATTTATAGTTGCTTGAAAATCTACTTTTTGATATCCAAATAGCTTAGTTATAGCCATGTATAATATCATTTTTAGACTTTTTGAATATACTCTATATCCATCTTCACTGTCTATTTTTACAAATCCAATTTTTGAATCTCTTACAAGCTCAAATTTTTGAAATTTTACTTCATTATTTACTGTTAAAGCTAATATGTCGTCTATATTATCTTCAACCATTTTTACTGCTTCTATTGCAACAGTTCCATATGGTACACTTATTTTCCTACCATCTTCAAATTCTACAATAATTTTTTGTTTCATTAAATCAACCCCACTACTCTATATTAATATTTTATTATTAATGTTAAAAAAAGTCTATTTCTTTTTTATATTTTCTAAGAAAACTTTAATAAATTCACTATTATTTTTAGTTTTTATTAAAATATTCATTATTTTTTCTACCATATCTGCATTTGAATTTGATTGTAATAATAATCTTCTAATATATGTAGAACATTCTTGTTCTTGTTTATTAAATAGTAAGTCTTCCCTTCTTGTACTTGATTTAGTTATATCTATTGCAGGATATATTCTTCTTTCAGATAATTTTCTATCTAAAAATACTTCCATATTTCCTGTTCCTTTAAACTCCTCAAATATCATATCATCCATTCTACTACCAGTTTCTACCAGATTAGTAGCAAGAATTGTAAGACTACCACCATTTTCAATATTTCTAGCTGCACCAAAAAATTTCTTTGGAAAATATAATGATGCAGGATCAAGTCCACCAGATAAAGTTTTTCCACTAGGATCTACTTCTAAATTACTTGCTCTAGTAAGTCTTGTTAAGCTATCTAATAAAATTACTACATCTCTATTATGTTCTACAAGTCTTTTAGCTCTTTCAAGTACCATTTTTGCCACTTTTATATGATGCTCTGGAGATTCATCAAAAGTAGAATGTATAACTTCTGCATCAATAGAACGTTCTATATCTGTTACTTCTTCTGGTCTTTCATCTATTAATAATACCATAAGTTTAACTTCCGGATTATTTTTTAGTATTCCATTTGCAATTTGTTTTAAAAGTGTAGTTTTTCCTGCTTTAGGTTGGGCTACTATAAGTCCACGTTGACCTTTTCCTATAGGTGCTAAAAGGTCTATTATTCTTGTTGCATATTCTTTAGTATCTGTTTCAAGACGTAATCTTTCATTTGGATAAATTGGTATTAAAGTATCAAAAGA
This sequence comes from uncultured Clostridia bacterium, assembly GCA_947627255.1. Classification (GTDB taxonomy): domain Bacteria; phylum Bacillota; class Clostridia; order TANB77; family CAG-465; genus CAG-465. The sequence continues at coordinate 20,171 of CANQVI010000006.1, forward strand.
CCTTCTTTTTAATGCTATTTCCACTCTGTCATCATTAATTGCATCAACGTAAATTAATGAAGGAAATTTATTTTGAGGGTCAGTAGTAAATCTTGCAATTCCCTTTAGTTTATCTCCTGTTGCAAGTTTAAATCTTCTAATTTGTACTTGTGATACATATACATCTTTATTTCCTGGAAGATAGTTATCACTACGTAAAAATCCATATCCATCAGGCATTACTTCAAGTATTCCCTCTGTTATATAGTCTGTTTCAGGATTTTCTATTTGTGCATCAACTTTATCTTCTATTTCATTATTATCTTCTAAGTTCTTTATAATTTCTTCAACTAAATATTCCTTTTTTAATCTTTCATATCCTTCTAATTTTATATTTTCTGCTATTTGTCTTAGCTCAGACAAAGTTGCACTTTTTAAGCTTTCTTTATTGTACATATATTCCTCCTATTCTACAATTTCTGCAAATAAATCATAGTCATTACAATCTACGATTTTAACTTTTGCATAATCACCTATTATTACTTTATCTGCTGTGTTTTTATCTATTTTAATATATATTCTTCCATCTACATCAGGAGCCTCAAGCATAGACCTGCATGAAAAATACTTATCATCATCTGATACATCTTCTACGATTACTTCATATTCTTTTCCTATTCTTTCTTTATTTTTTTGTAAAGAAATTTTCTTTTGCACATCAAATAATTTTTTTAGTCTTTCTTCTTTAATTTTTTCATCTATTTGATTTTCAAAATCATAGCTTTTTGTGTCTTCTTCTCTAGAATATGTAAAAGCTCCAAGTCTATCAAATTTTAATTCTTTTATTCCATCTAATAATTCGTCATATTGCTCTTGTGTTTCTCCTGGGAAACCTACAATACAAGTTGTTCTTAAAATTGCATCTGGTACCATTTCTCTAATTTTAGCAATTCTTTCATAAATTAGTTTTTTATTGTCATGTCTATTCATATCTTTTAATAATTTATCATTTAAATGTTGAATAGGTATATCAAAATACTTACAAACTTTTGGATTTTTAGCTATTTCTTCAATTAATTCATCTGTTGTTTCAAATAAATACATATATAGTATTCTTATCCATTTTACGCCTTCAATTTTACTCATTTTATCTAATAACTCTGCAAGTTTTAATTCATTATATATATCTAAACCATATTTTGATGTATCTTGAGAAATTATGCAAAATTCTTTTATTCCTTTTTTAGCAAGTTGCTCTACTTCTTCTAAAATATCTTCCATTTTTCTACTTTTAAATGGTCCACGAATTAAAGGTATAGCACAATAACTACATCTATTATCACAACCATCAGATATTCTTATATATGCAAGTGGATAATTTGAAGAAATAATCCTATTTTTAAAATCTAACTCATGAGAAAATTTACATTGATCTATTAATTTTTTTTGACTAAAAAACTCTGATAAAATATTTGCTAAATTACTATATTCATCTACACCTATACACAAATCTACCTCAGGCATAGATTCTAATATTTCCTTTTTATATCTTTTTGCTAGGCATCCAGTAACAATTAATGCCTTACATCTTCCATACTCTTTATAATCTGCCATCTCTAGGATTGTATCAATAGCTTCTTTTTTTGCCGATTCAATAAAACCACATGTATTTACTAAAATTACATCGGCTTCTTCTACTTGATTTACAATATTAAATCCTTGTGATTTAAATACTCCAAGTATCATTTCGCTATCTACTGTATTCTTAGTGCATCCCAAAGTTACAAGTCCTATATTCATATTAATTGCCCCCTTGTTTAATACAAGTAGTATTATAACATAAATTTAACATAAAATAAAGAGATTTTGCCTTTTTTATCATTATTTTATATTTACATATTATGTAAAGTATGTTAAAATATAAGTGTATAAAAAAATTAAGGAGGAATTAATATGAAATCTAGTTTGAAAATTAAAAAGCTACTTTTAGATAAGGAGCTAAATCCAATTATTCAAGAAAACAGTGATCGGAACTGTAATTGAATATTGTAAAGAGCGTACTGCAAGTTATGAATTAACTTATCATTATTTATTTGACAGACTAATTTTTATATCACAAAAGACACCAAAGAATAACAGAAAATACAACTTTGTACAAATATTTATGGCTAAGATGGAATCTTTATTATTTTTCGATAAAATGCTTTACTACGGATATAAAAAAGATGATTTAATTTTAGTAAATCTATTTAATAAAATGCTCATATATTAACTTTAAAATCCTTGAATATTATTCAAGGATTTTTTATTTATTTAAAAAATAATTGTTTCTTTAAAAACTCATGATTTGATATATTATCATTATATCTATATGTAATTAATTCTTGTTTTATTCCATATAACTTTAATATATCTATAATTATTTCGTAGTTATTAAAATATGATTTTTTATCTTTTAATATATCATTTAAATTTTCTATATTATTTCTTCCAACAAAGTGATTTAACCAAGCTATTTGGTGAGCATAGCTATCCATATCATATCCTAGCTCTTTTAGTTTATCACTTGCTCCAAAACTAATGTAGTCATATATTCTTTTATTAAAGCTATACTTTTCAATAACAGCTATAGACTCACAAGATGTAGCCATAAAAGTATCTTGTGCTACCCTTTTTGATATTTTTCTAATTATACTTTTATTTGTGGCTAAATCTTCAAATTTGAAATAATCTGATGATATAATACAGATATTATTCTGTGTGTCTTGTATTAAATCTATCTTTATTGAAGCATCACTTTCATTACATTTGGTATATTCTAAATCTAATATCATTTTTTCTATCTTTTTAACAATAAAATCTAAAGTTTCATTATTAAATATAATAATATTAGAAAATTCTTTATTCATAGTTATCACCAATAAAAGTATATAAAAGTTTTCTAAATTTGTCAAACAAGTAATGGCTGGATTTGCTCTCCCATAAGTGCTAATTTTATTGTATCAATTACTTTATTATAATCTAATACTAATGATTTAGGCTTTTTATTATAGTCATCCTGTCTAAATGGTACAAAATAAAAATTTTTGGTATCATATAGCATTCCTATATTTTTAAAATTAGCTCCAAGACCATCATTTGTAGATATTCCTATTACTACTGGCTTATTATTTCTAATATGTCCCTTAGTTGCCATTAAAACAGCACTATCACTTATTCCATTTGCAAGTTTTGCAACAGTATTTCCTGTGCATGGAACTATTAGCATAATATCTATCATATTCTTTGGTCCTATAGGCTCTGCATCTACTATATTATCTATAATTTTTTCTCCAGTTTCTCTTTCTAACATTTCTAAAAAATTATCTTTTACAAAGAAACGTGTATCATAAGTTTTACTTACAAAAGAAACTATAGGAATTATTTTTTTAGCTTTTTCTTTTTTTAAACTATCTATTAAAGATTTTATTTTAGGAAAATTACAAAATGATCCAGTTATACCTAAACCAATACTTAAATCTTGTAACATACTCCACCTCCAATAATATAGTTTATGACTATAAAAAAATAACGTGAAAAAAAGACATTAAAGTTAATAAGTTCTTTTAATGCCCTTTTATTTAATACCTTATTAAGAGGCAACTATTGTCCCTTCTCCAAATTGTTCATAATTTATTTTTCCATTTTTTATACTTAATTTATACTTTTGGCTTTTACTTTCATATCCATATTTATTTCTTGAAATTGTCACATTCAAAATATTAGTTTTAGGAAAAAACTCTATAGATAATGTGTATGGATTATTTGAATTATCCTTTTTATCTTCAAATTTCCTTAAACGTTCAATATTTTCTTCATCAAATCTTTCTCCTGTTATTATATTTTTTAAAGTATTGTCACTTAAAATTATATTATCATTAATATTCATACTTGAAATAAAATCATTATAAATTTCAATTAGAACATCAACTTGATTATCATTACTTAGTAATATATTTTTTTCATTATTTCTTATAAAAAAAATACTAATCAATGCAATAATAACTATAAAAATTAATAATAATGCTATAAATATAATTCTATTTTTCATAAAACCACTCCATATAAAATTATTGTATACTATATTTATATATTAGTCAATATATAAAAAAGCCAACTCAAATTGAGTTGACCTTAAATTTTAATAAAGTTTATCTAATAGTGCTAAATCTTCTTCTGTTAATGTTGCATTTCCTGTATATGCATAATTAAATACATTATTAGTCAAATAAAAATGATCTTCATTTTCAAATCCTAGTGCATGGAAAAGCTCATGCATTAATATAGATTTTAAATAATATTCTCCTGATGAGGTACCTCCATTATTATATGTTTCATTGGAGTTAAATGTTATTACTGCACTATGTGTATATCCAGATGAAAATACAGTTTAACCTAAATTATTACCAGCTTGAGAATCCGGATTAAAAGGAGCTTTAGTCACACCTATACAGTTATTAGAAAGTATAATCTGACTTGTAGGTTTTTGACCAGAATACACAAAAAATGTTCCAAATCTAGTAGAGTTAAAAGATGTTATTGCTTCTTTCAATTGTTCTAATTCCATAGTTGTCAACTTATTATCTGCATACACTGGAATTGGTCTACTTCTCCATCCATTAGTCATTGCATTTGCACTTCCTGAAAAACTAAAAATAGTAATTATTGTAATCACAACTATAAGTGATAATGATAAAATTTTTTTCTTCATAGAAAAATCCTCCTTAAAATTATTAAATTTTTTGTAAGTACTATGATGATTATTTAATAGAACCTTTGGTGTAAAAAAATTACTCCCTCCTTTCTAGAATATTATTAAACTTCTAGTCCACTCTTTCGTTGTGCTCATATTATATACATTTTGGAATAATATGTCAATCTTTTTGCTATTTTTTTGGCTAATTTTAAATTTTACTATATTTTAAAGTCATAACAAAAAAAGAACCTACTCTTATATAGGTTCTTTAATCATTTTTTATATTTTTCTAAATAGTCCTATTACTTTACCAATAATTTGGACATCTCTTACTATAATTGGCTCCATTGTATCATTTTCAGGTTGAAGTCTTACATGGTCTTTTTCTTTATAAAAAGTTTTAACAGTAGCTTCACCATCAATCATAGCAACAACAATTTGACCATTTCTAGCAGTTTCTTGTTTAGAAACTATTATATAGTCACCATTATTAATTCCAGCATTAATCATACTTTCACCTTGTACTCTTAATATGAAATTATCATTTTGTAGTGCGTCTCTTGAGAAGAAACTTTCACCTATAGCCATATAATCTTCAATGTTTTGAGTTGCTAGAATTGGCTCACCTGCTGCTACTTTTCCAACTATTGGAACAGATACAGTAGCTTCATTTCCTACAACTTTTATAGCTCTAGTTTTTAAATCTCCTTTATCTATATATCCTTTTTCAGCAAGTCTCCATATGTATTGGTGTGCAGATGAAGTAGATTTAAATCCAAGTGCAGCACAAATCTCCCTTACAGAAGGTGGATAACCTGTATCTTTAATTTGCTTTTTTATATAATCTAATACTCTTTGCTCTTGTGCATTTAAAGTAATTTCATTCATATATTTACTCCTTTCAAACTAACGTTTGTTAAATTATATCATATTGATTTTTTGTTGTCAAACAAAAGTTCGATTTTTTGACATAAAAAAATACATTACTAAAAAAGTAATGTATTTTCTATATCTATTCTTCTTGACCGAAGCAAACTCCCATATCTCTTGCTGTCTTACATAAGTCATTTGTTGCCATATCTAATATTCGTGGTATTCTCTCTTTAGGAAATGCCATTTTAACAATGTTTCCGCCCTTAATTCCAACTATATATCCTGGCTCACCATGAACTAGTAATTGACAAGCTGCATTTCCAAGTCTTGCTCCAAGTATTATATCTGATGTAGTAGGCTCTCCACCTCTTTGAATATGTCCTAAAATAGTAGCTCTAGTTTCATATCCAGTTAATTGCTCTATTTCTGCTGCTAATTTTTGTGATACACCACCATATCTTTTTTGCTCAAAACTATCTTTTACAATTTGAGATATAGTTTCTTCTCCACCTTTTTCTTTAGCTGCCTCAGAAACTGCAATAATTACATATCTTTTTCCAGAATTCATAATTTCATTAACTTTATCACAAACTACTTTCAAGCTATAGTCTTGCTCTGGTAAAAGTATTATATCAGCACCTGATGCAAAACCAGCATAAAGTGTTAAATATCCAGATGTTCTACCCATAAGTTCAACTACCATTACTCTCCTATGAGAATATGCAGTTGTAATTATTTTTCTTATTGCATCAACAGCAGCATCTATTGCTGTTTGGAATCCTATTGTAGGCTCAGAAGCAGACATATCATTATCTATAGTCTTTGGAATTCCAACTGTTGGCATTCCGTGTTCATAAATTACTCTGGCAGAGTCTAATGTACCATCTCCACCTATTATTACCATACCTTCTACGCCTTGTTTTCTTAATTTTTCAATTCCTTCATCTACTCTATCTTCAAATTCTCCAGTTTCTTTATTATAATAATGGAAAGGACATTCTTTATTAGAAGATCCAAGCATTGTTCCACCTTTTGTTTCAATACTTCTTACAACATCTGCATTAAGTGGAATATATCTTCCTTCTACAAATCCTATATATCCATCCATAACACCTATCACTTCTATTTGCTGAATACTAGCAGTCATAACTATAGATTTAATAGCACTATTTAATCCTGCACAGTCTCCTCCAGCTGTCATAATTGCAATTTTTTTCATAATAATCTCTCCTCACTTTAACATATTCTTTTCTTCAATACACATTTTTTCAGTTGCATATGATTTTAAAATATTAGGTAATTTTTTATAATTATTCTTTTCTATTAGATATTTTAATGTATCTTTTGGATTAGCTTTATATAATTCTCTTAGTACCCATCCATTTGCTTTTTGAATCAAATGGTATTCATCATAAAAGACATCTTCTAATACTTTCATAACAAGCTCTTTTCTGTTGCTTTTTGCAAAGTATAGTAATGATACTATGCCTATTCTTTTAATCCAAATATTAGCCGATTTTGTGTATTTTCTTAGCATATTATATACTTTTTTATCCGATTCATTCAAATTTAATTTTCCTATACAAATAGGAGCACATGAATCAACTAAATCCCAGTTATTAATATGATTTATATTTTCATCTATAAAATTCTTTATTTCATTTTTATTATCACTATTTGCCATATTTACTAATGAAAAAATAGCAAATCTTCTATAATCATGAATATCAGAACTAATAAAGAAACTTAAAGTATCTAACGAAATTATATTATACCACATTTTTGCTAATTTGCGAAGTCTTGGAATTTTAATTCCAAGTAAAATATCGCCTTTTGCATATCCACCATCAACTACTTGTAAAGTCCTAGCCTCAAAATCTAAATTTGCCTCTTTAGGCATTTTCTCTATATTTTCTATTATATTTAATATAGCTATTTTATCTTTCAAGTTTTCTTTGCTTTTAGTTAAAAAACTTCCTACTACTAAACTATTTGCTCCTGCTCTTATTGGTAGATTAAAAATATTATCATTTATTCCGCCATCTACTTGTATTAATACATTTTTATATTTTTCTTTTATTTCTTGTATTTTAGTAGTAGCACTTTCTATATACTTTTGACCACCAAATCCAGGCTCAACAGACATTACTAATATTTTATCTATATTTTTAATATATTTTTCTAATACTTTTATATCTGTATTTGGTTTTAAAGATACACCAATTTTTAAATTATTTTCTTTTTTCTTTTTTAATAAATAATTAAATGCACTATCAAAATTATCTATTTCATAATGAATTGTTATATCTTTACATCCATATTCAATAGCTCTGTCTATATATTTATCCTCAACAGGCTTTTCAACCATTAAATGTGTATCAATATAAAACCCATACTCTTTTACTAATTTTATTTTTTCAATATCAACTCCTTTATTAGGGACAAATTTATTATCCATAACGTCAAAATGAATAGATATATCTAAAATATTTTCTACTTTACTCTTAGATAATTCTTTTTGTATAGCTTTTACATTTTCTAAAAATTCAGATAAATTATCTACATTTAAAATCGAAATAGATAAATTAGTCATATATTACCTCCATTTTTTCACATTTAAATATTACTATAATTAAATCAATATTTCAAGATGTAAGAAATAAAAAACCGCAAGAGCGGTTTTTTTACTTATATCTTCTGTCATATTTTTCTTTTAACTTTTCGTATATATATACATATCTTTCATATCTACCTTTATCTATAACATTTGTATTCACTTTTCTTTTAACATCACAAACACTTTCATCTTCTATAATATGAGCACAATCATCATAATCACATTGGCATTTTTCAAATTCAGTATAATATTTTCGTAGTTCTTTATGCTCTATATCATATAACTCATAGCTTGAAAAACCAGGTGTATCTAAAATATATGTATTTTCTCCAATATTATATAAATTTACTGATTTAGTTGTATGTTTTCCTCTTTTGCTTTTTCTACTTATATCTCCAATTTGAACTACATGATGTGAATCTATTATTTCCTTTGTAATAGAAGACTTACCAACTCCAGAATTTCCTGAAAACGCAGATGTTTTATTTTTTAGTAATGCTTCTAAATTAGTTATACCTTTTTTCTCTTTAGCACTAGTAGATACAATAGTATAACCAAGTTTACCATATACATCTAGTATATATTCCATATCATTTTTAACAGATTCATCTTGACTAACTAAATCTACTTTATTTATACATATAATAGGTTTAATATTTTTACTTAAACATAACACTATCTGTTTATCTAGTAATATATAATCTGGCTTTGGTGCACCAACAGATACAACAATTATCATCTGGTCAATATTACTTACAGGTGGTCTTATTAATGAATTTTTTCTTGTAATAACAGAATTTATCATATAATCATCTAAGACTTTTTCTACACTAACTATATCGCCTACAAGTACATTATCTTTCTTTTTTAAATTTCCTCTAAGTTTTGCTGTAATTATTTCATCAGTACTTTCTACATTTAATATATATATATCTAAATCTATTCTTATTACTCTTGCAATTATTTTTTCCATAAATTCTCCTTGATTAATATTTTAACACATTATTAAAAAAAAGAGAAGCATTAAATTTAATGCTTCTATACTATACTATATTTTATTTTTCCTATACTTAAAATAGTCCTCTAAATTTCTATTTACAAATATATTTTTTTCTTGCTTTAATTCTTCCATAAGTTTATTTGCTTCAGAATATGCAAGATTATATTCTTCTTCATCAATAATACCATTTCTTAATGCTTCTTTTAATTCATCTCTATCGTCTAATAATATAAATTTTGATGATTTAGTAGCAGCTTCTTGATAATACACCACGTCTAAATATAAATCATTATAAAAAGGTACATCTTGACCATCTATATTTTCAATTTTATTTTCAAGAATTATATCAAAATAATATTCTAGTATTTCTAGTTTATCATTTATGTGTACTCTTACATTATATAGCTTGTCTAAAGGAGTATATTCTAAAATAGTATAATTTTTATCTAATTTTGTAATCCAATTTCCATTTACAGGTATTATATGTGGCTCACTTACCGCATTTATTTCTTTTAGTGTTATATATGCGTTAAGAGTTTCATCTTTGGTTATAGTAACATTCATATCTGTAACTTCTCTTACTTGTCTTTTTCTTACATCTACCCATTTGTTTAATTCTTTCATTGTATACTCTCCTTTTTCTAAATATTTGGTTCTTCAGGATATGATAAATCTACTGGATAAAAATTATTTATAAAATCGATATTTGCTTTATTATGAAAATTTCTAGAATATAAAAATTTCATTGTTTCCATATCTATCTCATCTAAATTTTCTCCATGTTCTTTTATAACATGCATAATTCTTTCTATTTGACTTACAGCTACATTAATATCATCATTAATAACTAGCCAATCACAAACTTGTGAAGCTGATGCTATTTGTACTTTGCTCCTATTTATTCTACTAGCATCTCTATACTCCATTTGAGCTATTAGCCTTTCACAATTTGGAGGAATTATGTATACAAAAATAGCATTTTTATATTTTTTCTTAAATTCTAATGCTCCTTTTGCACCCATATCCATAATTAAAAACTTACCTTTGTTTTCTTCACTTTGCATATCAATTATAGGAGCACCGATACAAGAACCCGTCAACAACAGACTTTGCCATTAATGAGCCCTTTCTATCTAATTTTTCGTACTCCTCTTTAGTTATAAAATGATATTGTTCATTATCTCTTTCATTTGGCCTTTTAGGTCTAGTAGTATATGTAGATATCCTTTTATACGTATTAGTATCTTTAGCTAATAATTCATTTATTATTGTACCTTTTCCACCACCACTAGGGCCAGATATAACAACTAATAAATTATTCATTTTTCTCTCCTATCTATTTTCTTATTAATAGAAAATAATGCCAATAGCTATTAAAAGAACCATCTTCTTTTTGTTTAAATTCTTGATTATGATAAAGAAGTTCTATTTTAAATTTTTTAAATAACTCTGGTATTATATTCATATCTGCGTAAAAATGCTGAACACCTTTTTCCGGTCCATCATCCATTCTAATTTTTGTGTTTTCATCTAAAACAGGATTTTTTGGATCTTTATATGTACTAGCATTTTTAGAGCCTAATGTTAAAAAACATTCTCCATCTTTTTTTAGCAAGTCATATATTCTGTCTAAAATACATTTTATTCCATCAGTATCAGTATGTGAAATAACATTTCTACATAGTATGCAATCAAATGATTCATCTTCATATGGTAATTCCATCATGTCAGTATTTAGAAAATCAATAGATAAATTTTCTTCTTGAGCCCATTTTTTAGCATAGTCTACTGCATCTTTAGATATATCTATAGCTTTAGTATTAAAACCTGCTTTACTAAATTGTATAGTATGTCTACCAAGCCCACATCCTATATCTAAAAATTCTTTTTTACCTTGCCTTTTCCATCTATTTAATAAATAATATGACTCCATAGATGGTTCTAGCCATATTTCTTTTTTAGTTTCATCATTTAGCATTTTCCAATTCCAACCTTTTGATTTTACCATAAATATTCCTCCTTACATAGAAATTAATCTTTCATCTTCTCTTTTTTTCAAAGAGTCTGCTTTGATATTCTTTTTTGTTATATGCCTTAAGTAAGAAACTTCTTCTTGCCAATATTGTCCATCAAGTTTTATATAATGTTCTAATATTTCAAAGTGTGCGTTTTCTGCACCTATATTTTTTAATAGGCCTCTAAAATAGCTTTTTGATATTTTTCTTTTACTCTCTTCTTTGCATCTGTTATAATTTGGACAATCAGTTGTGCAAAAACCAATTTTACTTTCTCCAATACATGTTTTATAACTAGAGCAATTAGGATTACAATAGTAAATTCTTGCACTATGTCCGTTATAATCTGCCATATTAAAAGCATAACTTACTCCACAAGACGTCTTTTTAAAAGTCGGATATTCTTTCTTTGTTTCTTTAAATATTTTTTTGATTTTTTCATAAGTTTCTGGTAGCAATACTTTATGATCAGGATCGTATTTTTTTGGAATGTCTATATCTAAACTATCTAATACTTTACTTAAATATGAATTTAATCTAATACCAGATATTATACTTGCATTACAATATTTGGTGGCAATTTTAGCAACATGTCTAATTGTTTTTTCATCTGTATTTATTCCTTCAATTACTGGCCTATAATAGTTTATAAGTTTAAGATTACTGCATTTTGAAATATTTATCATAGACTTAATTTGTAAAGTTTCATCTCTGTTTTCCATAATTTTAGATATTCCAGAGAAAGTATATAAAATAGCTATATTCATATTTAGTTTAGATAATTCTTCCGCCTGAGCCTTAGAAATATATCCTTTAGTTATAATCATAATTGGATTTTTCATCTTGTAGTACTTAATATACCTTAAAATTTTAACTGTGCTTTTGTATACTTCTTCATTTAGAAAGGGATCTGTCTGATTATTAATAGAAATCGGTATATCCTTTGTGTAAAGTCTAAAGTTTAATAAGCCGTTTTACAAGTTCTTCTTCGTCTGATACTTTACGAACGTTGCCTCTATTTCCTAGTACACTTAAAATGCAATATTTACATCCAACTGTACAGCCATCATAAGATGAAATTGAAATAGATGATTTTAAATAATTCATCATAATATTTTACCTCCCTTATAAATATATATAAGAATAATTATAAAATTTAATTGCAATACAAGTTAGAATCGTAGGCTTTATAATTACTCAACCATAATACCTTAAATTATTACTGGTGCCTTAACTTAAAATGTTGCTTGTATTGTAACACAGTTGTAACTCATTTGCAATAAAAATGACAAAAAAAGTGCAAATGAATTGCACTTTTTTATTACTTATCTAAAAACTTGCTCCACCACTATTAAATAATGAGCCAGATATTGTTACTGTATATGAATATTTTTCATATCCACTTACTGTAAATGATATTTGTCCTTTTTCATTATCATAAGAGAAACTATATGTATTTGATACACCACCATCTACACTTACACTTACTACAATATCATTTCTTGATGTTCCTTCTGGTATTCCTTCTACAGTTATTGGCTTACTTATAACTCTCCTATTTACAGTTAATTTTACTAAATCTCCTTCTTTAAGTACAGAATTTTGTGGATATGACTGAGATAATACTGTTCCATTAGTTTTTCCTTCATCTTCATCATATTCTATTTCGACAACTAATTTAGAATCTTCTAACTGCTTTTTAGCATCATTTATGTTTTTACCAACTACATTTGGCATAACAACTTCTTTTTTGCCATCGCCAGAACTTACTTTTAATTTAATTACACTTCCATATGGTCTTTCAACATCTTTATAGTCTTGTGATATTACTAATCCAGCTGCTACTGTATCAGATTTTTCTTGTTCTTCTTCAACGATAAATCCAAGTGTGTTTTCTAATTCATATCTAGCAACTTTTATATTCTTTCCTTCAATATTTGTTACTTTAACTAATCTAGTACCCTTACTAACATCTACTTGTATAATTTTATTTTTGGTTTTAGTACCAGCTACTGGATTTTGGTTAAATATCTTTCCTTCTTCATATTCAGAATTCCAATCTTCTGAATTTTGATATATTGTAAATCCTTTTGCTTCTAATTCTTCTTTTATTGTATCATAATCTTTACCAACTAAATTTGGTATTTCAACTTCTTCTTCTTTTCCATTATTTACTATTTTGCTTATAAAGTAACCAGATAAAGCACCAACTACTATTATTAATACTGCAAAAACAGCTATTATAATCTTAGTCTTTTTGCTCATTGGCTTTTTCTTTTTATCTGTATTTTCATTATTTTTTTCTTCTTCTATTGCCTTTGCTTCTTTGGGAGATGGTATATATGCAGATCTTGAATTAGTTTGTCTTGTTCTGACATTTGGCACTAAATTTTCATCATCTACATCATTAAGTATTGGTATAACTTGTGTATCTCCAGCTTCTATTGAGCTTTGTGGTCTTGCAACTAAACTTGTAGTAGGTTTTGAAAGAGCAATAGATATATCTGTAAGCATTTCTGTTGCTGTTTGATATCTAGTTGCAGTAGATTTTTCCATAGCCTTTAATATTATTTGATTTAACGCTGTACTTACTTCTGGATTAATCTCCTTTGGAGGTACAGGCTCCTCTTGAATATGTTTTAATGCCACAGAAACAGCAGATTCTGCATCAAAAGGTAGTTTTCCTGTAGCCATTTCATACATTACTACACCTAAAGAATATAAGTCAGATTTTGCATCTGTATATCCACCTTTTGCATGTTCAGGTGAAAAATAATGTACTGAGCCCATAGTTTTTCCAAAACTTGTTATTGTAGCAGATGTTGCATTTGCAACTTTTGCTATACCAAAATCTGTAACTTTTGCTACTAAGTTTTGATTTAATATTATATTTTGTGGTTTAATATCTCTATGGACAATATGTGCTTTATGTGCTGCTTCAAGTGCTGAAGCAATTTGAGCAGCGATTTTTAAAGTAATCTCACTAGAAAGTGCGCCTTTAGATTGTATATAATCTTTTAGTGTCTTGCTTTCAAGCAATTCCATTACAATAAAGCTAATTCCTTTATCTTCTCCAACATCGAAAACTGATACTATATTTGGATGAATAAGAGAAGCTGCACTTTGTGCTTCTGTTCTAAATCTCTTAACAAAAACTTCATCTTTTGAATATTCCTCTTTTAATACTTTTACTGCTACATATCTATTTAAAAGGCTATCTCTGGCTTTAAATACATATGCCATACCACCTTCACCAATTTTTTCAATTATTTCATATCTACCAGCAAGTATTTTACCAATCAATTCCATAAATGACTCCCCTTTATATTTCCACAACTATTACAGTTATATTATCTGTACCACCATTTCTATTTGCTTGATCTACAAATTTATCTGATAGTGTAGAAAATTCATTTAAATTAACCATTTTTAATATATCCTCATTTTTTAACATATTAGTTAATCCATCTGAACACAAGATAAGATATCCGTCTTTTTTATCTAACTGATTAACTTGTGTATCAAGTCTATTAAAAATACCTATTGCCTTAGTAAGTACATGCTTTTGAGGATGATTTTCAACTTCACTTTTCTTTATTACATCTTGTTTTAATAATTCGTTAACAAAGGTATCGTCTACTGTTATTTGTTCAATATTAGTTTTACTTGAATTTATATAATATAGTCTACTGTCTCCAACAGACTCATAATATATTTTTCCATTAATTTTAGCAACAACTACTACTGTTGTTCCCATTCCATTATATTTTTTATTAGATTGCTGAATTTGATATACTTTATCATTTGCTACAGTTATTAATTGTTTTAAAAAATGCTTTACTTTATCATTATCTGCATTTTTTACTGCCTTTAAATTAAGTTCGAAATTGTCTTTAATGCTATTTACTGCAATTTGACTTGCTACTTCTCCACTAGAATATCCACCTAATCCATCAGCAACAATAAATAGTGCATCATTTTCATCATAAATTTTTGCAAATAAGTTATCTTCATTATTATCTCTTTTTTGTCCTATATCTGTTCTAGCTGTATATCTCATCTTTTCACCTCTTATTTTTTTATTATATCAAACAAATAAAACTTTTTTCAAGCATTTTAAATTAATCGCATTTATTTGTGTATTTTTTATCTTTAAATTCATCAGTTTTATCTATATATTTTTTTCTTAACTGTCCGCAAGCTGCATCAATATCTGAGCCTAACTCCCTTCTTACAGTTGTAACTACTCCACATGAATTTAATGTATTCATAAATTCTTCTATATGATTTTCTGGTGCTTTTTTATATATTCCATTTTTTATTTCATTTACTGGTATTAAATTTACATGAGCTATCATTCCTCTAAGAAGTTTTGCAAGATTTAATGCATCTTCTTTAGAATCATTTTGACCATATATTAAAGCATATTCAAATGATATTCTTCTACCTGTTATTTTAATATATTCTTTACAAGCATCCAATATTTCTTTAATTGTATATTTATTTGCAATCGGCATTGTTTCTCTTCTTTTTTCATCAGTTGTTGCGTGTAGAGATATTGAAAGTGTACATTGGATATTTTCTTGGGCGAGTCTATAAATATTAGGTACTAATCCGCATGTAGATAAACTTATATGTCTTGCCCCTATATTTAATCCTAAAGGATAATTTATTTGTCTAATTGATTTTACTACATTATCATAATTATCTAAAGGCTCACCTATTCCCATATATACTATATTAGATATTTTTTCACCAGTATATCTTTCAACAGTATGTAGTTGTCCCTCTATTTCTGAGGCAAGAAGTGGTCTTACAAATCCATCTTTAGTAGATGCACAAAACTTGCATCCCATTTTACATCCGACCTCAGAAGAAACACAAATTGTATTTCCATGATGATATTTCATAAGTACAGACTCTATTGCATTATTGTCTGGAAGCTCAATTAAAAATTTCATTGTTCCATCTTTTTTAGATATTTGACATTCTAATACTTTTAATACTAAAATATATGCCTTTTCATTTAATTTTTCCCTTAGAGCTTTAGAAATATCTGTCATTTCATCAAAAGTTGTTACTTTTTCTCTATGTATCCATTTATATATCTGACGTGCATGAAACTTCTTTTCGCCTAGTTCTTCAATAAATTTTTCAAGTTCTTCAAAAGTAAGTTCATTTATATTTATTTTATCCATTTTATCTCCTTATTATTAACACATATATAATACTACAAAATACGCTTTATTTCAAGAAAAAACAAAAGATGTACAAAAAGTACATCTAATTTTCACCTTCAATTTTTATATTAACGCCATTAACTTTCTTATATACTCTTTTTTCGTTTTTTACCATTTTGTTTTCTATCTGTTCTTTTAAGTCAAAACCTAAAATCTCAGAAAGACCTAATAAGTATATAGCTATATCTGCAAGTTCTTCTCCTAAGTCTTCTTTTTCTTTTAAATATGCATCATATGCTTCTGCGACTTCACCATATAAATAACAAAACTCCATTGGTACATTTGTTATATTAAATCCTTTATTTACTTTATTTTGATATACTCTTTTTTGCATTTCACTTAAATCCATACTAACACCCCTATATAAACTTATCCATCATATTTAATCTATTTCCAGCCATAAATGCTTTTATATCCATTCTTTTAGAATTTTCAGGTTGTATTTTTTTAATAATAACATACCCATCTTTACATCTTATATATAATGAGTCCTTTGCCATTAATAATATATCACCTGGCATAACTGTTTTATCTATTTTTTCATCTACAACATAGCCTACATCAAAAACTTTATATTTCTTACCATTTTCCATCTCCATATATGTTCCAGGAAATGGTGAAAGCCCTCTTACAAAATTAAATATTTCTCTAGCATTTTTATTAAAATCTATTTTAGTCATTTCTCTATCAATCATAGGAGCAATAGTTCCTTCTTCTGGTTGTGGAATTCTAACAATACTTCCATCTACAACTTTATCTATAGTCTTTACTAAAAGATTTGCACCTATTACCATTAGTTTATCATGAACATCTTCTAAATTATATTCCTCTTTAATTTCAAGTTCTTCTTTAAGTAGCATATCTCCTGTATCCATTCCTACATCCATAAACATAGTAGTAATACCTGTTTTTTCTTCGCCATTTATTATTGCCCATTGCATAGGAGCTGCCCCTCTATATTTTGGAAGTAAAGAGCCATGTACATTTATACACCCATATTTAGGAATTTCTAATACTTCTTTTGGAAGAATTTTACCATAAGCTACAACTGCTATAATATCTGGTTTTAATTCTTTTAATGTATTTATTACTTCTTCATTATTTCTTAATTTTTTAGGTTGATACACTTCTATATTTTTTTCTAATGCATATTCTTTTACAGCAGATGCTTTTAGTTTCATCCCCCTTCCAGACGGCTTATCTGGATTTGTAAAGCAGCCTACAATATTAAAACCAGCTTCATACAATTTTACTAGTGATTCTCTTGCAAATTCAGGAGTCCCCATAAAAACTATTCGTATATCTTTTCTCACAAACATCTTCCTTTCTTGAAAGAAAAGATTAAGATATAAATACCTTAATCTTATATTTCTACATTTACTTTATTAAATTTTAATTTATCGTCTTCTATATTAAAGAATATTTCTACCTTTCCAATAGTTTTGTTAGAACGTTGTGTTTCATCTAAATTATATAAAACATATTGATAAGCAACAAATTCTAAAATTCCATCATTATTTACATCTGCAAATTTAAATTCAGAAAATTTATCTCTTAAATATGTTTCTCTATATCTTGAAATATCTACTCCAAGTTCAGAAAAGTCTAATTTTTTTTCTTCATTTACAGCTCCAATATATTCTTTTGAATAATTGTCTAGTGTAATATTTATGACGTTAGGATTTTCTTCATCTTTTTTGGTATATATAGTATAACCTAGAAATTCTTTTTCTGTAGTATTTTTAACTATATCTATTATCTTTTCATCTATATTTTGCATATCTTTTTGTGATATTTTACAGCAACATACATTACCACTATAATCCGATATTAAGAAATATCTATTTTTTTCATCTTCTACTATACTAAGATTTACATTTGCATCAAAATCTTTGTTAGTATTATATGTATATACTTCTTGATTTTTGCCATCAAGAATTACAAAATCTAATGACTTATATAACTCTACTATAGAATTTAAAGCATTATCATTACTTCTTACTTCTTCTGCACATATAAATATATAGTCTAACTTTTTATCTTCATTTACATCTCTTTTATATACTTTTATTATACTTTTTCCTTGTAAATCTACATTCTTCATTATTTCTTTTGAGTAGATTTTCTTTAAACCAGATTCAGAATTTTCAAATTCATAAAATAAAAATACACTAACTCCTATTATTGCAAATAATATAATTAAAACAAAAGCTCTTCTAAGCCTTCTAAATGAAAATGTAAACCCTAAACTTTTAATATATTCAGAAATCTTTTTCATTTTTCCCACCTTTATGTTTGGTATTAATTTTGTTCATCAAATCTATCTAAAAATACTATTCCATCTAAGTGATCAATTTCATGCTGTAATACAACTGCTTCAATTTCTTTTGCATTTATTTTCTTCTTTTTTCCATTTATGTCTAAGTATTCAACTGTAACTTTTTCATGTCTTTTTACATTTTTATACACATCAGGAAAAGATAGACATCCTTCCTCAACTTCTATCATAGTTTTAGATCTAGAAGTTATTTTAGGATTAATTAATATATGTCCTTCTTTTTGAGCATCTTCTTCTATATATTTTATATCATAAACAATCATTCTTTTTAGCATACCAACTTGACATGCAGCAAGACCTATACCATCATTTTTATACATAGTATCTAACATATCTTGCCCTAATTGTTTAATTTTATCGTCTATAACTTCTACTTCTTTCGATTTTTTTCCTAAAATTTCATCTCCGTCTTTTCTTATTTCTCTAATAGCCATTAAATGCTTTCCCTCCATTATAATTCAATATCTATCTTTGACTTTTTATCCTCGTCTTCTATATCTGATGCACTATTTTGTATAATACCTTCATTATCCTCTTCATCACTATCTTCTTGAGCAGAAGCACCATTTCCCATTTTTAATTCTTGCCATTCTTCCTTAGATATTAAAACTTGTCTAGGTTTACTTCCATCATATCCAGAAATTAAACCTCTTGCTTCCATTTGGTCAACTATTCTTCCAGCTCTTGAATATCCTATTTTAAATTTTCTTTGAAGCATTGAAGCAGATGCCTGTCCCATATCCATAACTAAATCTATTGCATCATTTAAAAGCTCGTCTGCGTCATCCTGTTCTTCTTCTTGCTTAGCATTTTTTCCATTTGCTTTTTCAATGCTCTCTATTATTTCATTATTATATTTTACATTTGTATTAGCTTTAATTTCTTCAACTATATTTTCTATTTCTGATTCAGATATAAATGTTCCTTGCATTCTTAGAGGTTTTGTTTCTCCAACTGGGAAGTATAACATATCACCTTTACCAAGAAGTTTTTCTGCACCAGCCATATCTAATATTGTTCTTGAATCTACTTGAGAAGAAACAGTAAATGCTATACGTGATGGTATGTTTGCCTTGATTATACCTGTAATAACATCAACTGATGGTCTTTGTGTAGCAATAATTAAATGCATACCAGCAGCTCTAGCCATTTGTGCAAGTCTACATATTGCATCTTCTACATCATTTGGTGCTACCATCATTAAATCTGCAAGCTCATCTATTATTATTACTATTTGAGGTAATTTTGCTCCATCTTCTTCTTTTTCCATTACAGCATTATATCCCTTTAAGTCTTTAACACCTTTTGAAGCAAATAAATTATATCTATTTACCATTTCTTGTACAGCCCAATTTAAAGCTCCAGCAGCTTTTTTAGGATCAGTTACAACTGGTATTAAAAGATGTGGTATTCCATTATATCCTGAAAGTTCAACCATTTTAGGATCTACAAGTATCATTTTTACTTCACTTGGTTTAGATTTATATAATATTGAAACTATAATAGAATTTATGCATACACTCTTACCTGAACCTGTTGCACCAGCAATAAGCATATGTGGCATTTTAGCTATATCTCCAACACATACCTCACCAGCTGCATTTTTTCCAAGTGCAAATGCAAGTTTAGATTTATGATTTTTAAATGTATCTGATTCTATTACTTCTCTTAGCATTACAGATTCTGTAACTTCATTTGGTACTTCAATTCCAACTGCTGCTTTACCTGGAATAGGAGCTTCTATTCTTATTGATTTAGCAGCTAAATTTAAAGCAATATCGTCAGACAAATTAACTATTTTACTTACTTTAACACCAGTGCTTGGTGTAAGTTCATATCTAGTTACAGTTGGTCCTTTTGTAATATTTGTTACTTTAGCATCAACTCCAAAACTAGCAAGTGTTTTTTGTAATCTTACAGCAACAGATTTTATAGCTTTAGCATCAAAAACTTTTCCCTCTGTTGGCTCTGCTAGCAGTTCAATAGATGGAAAAATATAATTATCTTCTTCAACATGTGCTGTATGGTCAAGTGTAAGAACTTCTTTTACACTTTTATCTTCTTTTTCCTCTTTTTGTAATTTAAAAAATTCATCTCTTTTTTGTTTTCCTTTAATTTCAGCTTCACTTGGTTTTCCTCCAAGTTTGTTAAAATCAAACTCAACTTGCTCTGTTTTATCTATATTTAGATTTTCATCTACATTATTGCTTCCTGGCTCTTTTAATTTATTTTGTCTTTCTTGTTCTTTTTCTAGTTTAGCTTTTTCTCTACGAGATAGCTTTACTACCTTGTTTCCGTAACTATCTGTATATTCATAACGTTTTACTTCATCATCTCTAAATAATGTATTTATTATTTTATTTATATGGTCTGCGGCATAACTTACAGAATATGATACAGCACCGAAGAACTGTTTAAATGATATATTGCATAATACTAAAATAGCAATAAATGTTACAACAGGAAATATTATTCTTGCAGTAACAATTCCTATTAATCCAGCAACAGCACCACCTACAAGTGTTCCCACAGCACCGCCATAATTTTGAGATAGTATTCCTAAATTTACACTATCTGCAATAGTTTTGATAGGGTTAGAATATATAGTTACATTACTTTGTGTAAATACTGTAAGTGTAGCTGCAATAAGAGCAATAGCAAGTAATCCTTTTCTTATCTCAGATAACGGCTTTACTTTCTTTTCAGACATAATACAGTAAGTTCCAACTATCATTAAAAGTATAGGAAAAGAATACGCAGATTTTCCTAGCAGTCCTAAAAAGAATACCTTGCATATCTGTGCAAAACTTCCTATATTTTTAAAACCAATAAATACTACTAAAATTAGACCAAGAACAATAAGAACTCCACCTAACATATCATTTGTTATAGTCTTTTGCTCTTTTTTACTTGGTCTTCCTCTTTTTCCTCTTCCCATCTAATCACAACCTCTACTTAAATAAAATATTTATTTTAATTCTCTTCTATTATTATGAACTAAGTCCATAGTTTCTCTTAAAACGTTTTCTACTTTTTCTAATATGCCATCAGCATATTCTCTAGTACCTTCTGATATTTCTTTTGAAACTTTATTAGCATTTTCTATTATTTCTTCTTTTTGAGCTAATGCTTGTTTTGTTATTTCATGTTCATCTATTAAATTAATTATTTTGCTCTCTGTTTCTTTTAACGCTTTTTGTGCTTCAAATTCAGCATCAGATATAATTCTTTGTCTTTCTTCTTTAACCCATTTTGCTTGTTTTAATTCATCTGGTAATTTAAGTCTTATATCTTCTATTATTTCTCTTAATTCCTCTGCATCTACCATAACCTTAGTTGAAAATGGTACTTTATTTCCTGATTCTATTACTTCTTCTAAATTCTCTAACAATGTGAATACTTCCATTTTTTCTACCTCCATTTATACATTTTTAAAACTACATTTCCATAATTACGTTCATCAATACATTGCAGATTTTTAAAACTATCTAGAATATCTAATTTATTATTCTTTTCTAGTTTCAAAAGAAAGTTTTTATCTGTTTCATATATAATTATTCCATCCTCTTTTAAAAAATGTTCTTTAGATTCAGATATAATTTGTAGTGTATCTATTCCTAAATTACTATCATAAGGTGGATCTAAAAATATAACATCAAATAACATATTTTCATTTAATATTTGAGTTAAACATTTTGCATAATCTTTCTTAGTTATTTTAACACATTCAAGACTATTAGTCAACTTAGCATTAGACAATATTGTTGAAATACTAAGGTTTTCTTTGTCGTTAATCCATGCAAATTTTGCTCCTCTACTTATAGCTTCAAATGCAAGATTTCCTGTTCCTCCAAATAAATCTAATACATCTGCATTTTTTATATATCCATTTATTATTGAAAAAAGTGCTTCTTTTACTCTATCTAATGTTGGCCTAGTTTTTTCTGTTTTAGGACTTATTAATCTTTTGGCCTTAGCATTTCCTGCTATTATTCTCACTTTATTCCTCCACTTCTAAAAACATATATGTTTTATTATACTCTTTCATTATTTTTTCTATATTTTTAGGAGAAAAAGCAATACTTGCTGTATTATCATTAGGATGAAATGAAACATTGTCATAACCCATAATTTCCTTATCTATAACAAATGTAACATCTGTATTTGGTGCTCCAATAACATTTAAAATAGATACAGAACCAGGCTTTATATGAAGTTTTTCCCATAATTCTTCTTCATTTCCAAATGATAATCTATGTGAATTGATTTCATCTGATATTTTCTTTAAATCAGCTCTTTTAAATACTGGTAAAGAAACAAGATAAAATCTATTACTCTTTTTATCTTTTAAGAATAAATTTTTACAAATTTCTCCTTTAAAATCTATATCTTTTACTTTTTCTTCATCTGCTCTTGAAAAAATTGCAATATGTCTTACTAATGTATAATCTATACCTAGCTTATTAAATACATTTATTACTTCTTCCAATTTAATATCTCCTTTTTCATATATATATGATACTACAAAATAGCCTATTTTTCAACTTTGAGAAGAATAAAAAATAAGAAATAAAAAATTATTTCTTATTTTTTTAATATTATAAATTACTTTCATCAATAATATCTAGTACATGAGGCTTTGTTCTTAGTGCATTTACAACGTCTGGTTCAATATTATCAATATAAATTGCATTTTCTATATATTCAAAAGCATTTTCAAATTTTTCTTTATCATTGTATAATACCGTTAATATAGTATCTCCCTCTTTAACTTTATCTCCTACTTTTTTAGCAAATTCAAATCCAACTGAATAATCTATACTATCTTCTTTTCTATTTCTTCCACCACCAAGTGCTACTAGTGCTTCTCCTATTTTTTTGCTATCTATTGATACTATATATCCGTCTGATTGTGCATGTATTTCTTTTAAATAACGAACTTTATCATTTAAAACAGGCATATCTAAATTCATTCCTATCCAATCCATATATACATTGTATATATGACCTCCTTGTGCCTTAATAAGTTCAATAAATTTATCGTATGCTGCACGTGATACTATAGCTTTTGTTATATTTTTTCTGTTTTCTTCCATATCTTCGCATACTCCAGACATTCTTATCATCTGAGCTGCTATTTCATATACTATTTCTTTTAAATCTCTGATTTCTTCGCTTTCAAGTGTAGTTTCATCTGAAAGTAAAAATGAAATTACTTCTTTAATTTCTAGTGCATTTCCAACATTTCTTCCAAGTGGTTCACTCATTGAAGTTATTACTGCCTTAGTTTCTACACCAGCAAGTTTACCAATTTTTACCATTGTCTTAGAAAGTTTTCTAGCATCTTCTAGTGTCTTCATAAAAGCACCAGTTCCAACTGTAACATCTAGCAGAATTTTATCTACTCCTGAAGCTAATTTTTTAGACATTATAGAAGAAGCTATAAGGTCAATAGACTCAACTGTAGCAGTAGTATCTCTTAATGCATATATCTTTTTATCCGCAATAGCTATCTCAGGGCTTTGAGATATTAAGCATACACCTATATCTTGTACTTGTCTTATTGCGTCATTAATTGGGATATTTACATTATATCCAACAATTGATTCTAGTTTATCTGCTGTACCTCCTGTAAATCCTAGTCCTCTTCCACTCATTTTACATATTCCTACTCCTAAAGCTGCAACTATTGGAAGTACAATAAGTGTAATTTTATCTCCAACTCCTCCTGTTGAATGTTTATCTACTATATACTTACCTGGTATTTTTATACTAGATAAATCTAAAGTCTTAGCAGAATTTGCCATAGCAAAAGTTAGATTTTTAAGTTCTTCATCACTCATACCATTTAAAAATATCGCCATAAGTAATGCAGACATTTGATAGTCTGGTATCTCACCCTTACTATATCCGTTTACAAAAAATTCTATTTCTTCTTTGGACAATTCATATTTATCTCTTTTTTTCTCTATTATCTCATACATTCTCATATTTGTTTCTACCTCACTTTATTATATTCTTAATTCCTCTGTCCACTGTTTCTCTTTATCACTAATTCCTATGTATATAAGTTTACCATGTTCAATTTTAAATTTGGATAAATCTGTTTCTATTATATCTGGTATTATTGCCTTAATTTTTGCTCCGTATGCATTTAAATCATCTGAGTTAAATTCACTATTATTTTGTGCCATATCTTTTTTATAATTTTCCACTTGCAAATAATATTGATACACATTTAATTTAAACGCTTCTTCTTCTGAGGCATCTATACTAGTGTTATTATACACTCTGCAAACAAAAAATAATATTAAGCATACAACAGCTATAACAATTACAAGCATTATAATACTTGCTCCTCTTTTATTATTTAACATTCTATCACACCCCTTATATACTCTTATATTTTGATAATATACTAAAACAACACATTTTTCAACAAATGTAATAAAAATTTAAAGATAAAATACTCATAAATATTATAACTCATTAATATTATAAATTGAGGTGATTTTATGTGTGGATTTTGTGGCTATATGCAAAATGATGACATAACAGAAAAGGATACAATTTTAGCTATGAAGGAAAGTATTATACAAAGGGGAAATTCAGACAATAATATATACATTAATAACAATGTAGCATTAGGTCACGTGCGACTTAGTATAATTGATATTAAAAATGGTACTCAGCCCATGAAAAAAACTATCAACAACAATAGTTATACTATAGTGTATAATGGTGAATTATATAATACTAATCTTTTACGAAATATACTTATTACACGTGGATATGATTTTACTACTGAATGTGATACTGAGGTGCTACTTCTTCTCTATGTAGAATTTAAGGAAAAAATGCTAAGATTTATAAACGGAATATTTGCATTTGCAATATATGATGAAAATGAAAATAGCATATTTGTAGCCAAAGATAGACTAGGCATTAAGCCACTATTTTATACTGTTTCAAATGATAAATTTATTTTTTCTTCTGAAATAAAAGGAATTCTTGCTAGTAAGTTTATTTCGCCTACTATGGGAAAAGAAGAACTACTAGAGTTATTCTCTCTAGGACCTGCTCATAGTCCCGGTAAAACATATTTTAAAAATATATTTGAACTAAAAGCTGGTCATTATGCATTATATAAAAATAACACATTAACTATTAATAAATATTGGGACCTTGAAGAAAAAAAGATGTTTGATGATGATAGTGAAATAATAGATAATGTTAAATTTCTTGTTAGTGATTCTACAAAAAAGCAATTAGTTTCTGATGTAGGAATGTCCTCTATGTTATCTGGTGGCTTAGATTCTAGCATTGTAACTAAAATTGCTAGTGATAATATAAAAGAGCTTAATACCTATTCAATAAACTATGAAAATAATGATAAAGACTTCGTAGCAAATAGCTACCAATTAACAAAAGATAGTGACTTTGTAAAAATAATGGTAAAATACTTAGATACTAATCATAAGACAATTATAGTTGATGATAACTCGCTATTTAATAGCCTATATGAATCTGTAATAGCAAGAGATATGCCTGGCATGGCAGATATTGATAGTTCTATGTATGTATTTTGCAAGGAGATAGCAAAAAATGATGAAAAAGTAATTTTATCTGGTGAGTGTTCAGATGAAATATTTGGTGGTTACCCTTGGTTTTACAAAGAACATCTAAAAAAAGCAAAAGGATTTCCGTGGGCATTATCTGAAAATTTAAGACAAAATTTATTAAAAGAAAATTTATTAAATAAAGATGATATATTAAATTACATATTATCTAGTAAAAATCATACACTAAAAGATATTCGACATATCTCATTAGATTCATTTGAAAATGAGTTTAAAGAAATTAATTATTTAACTATTAAGTATTTTATGAACACACTAATTGAAAGAACTGATAGAATGTCTATGAGAAATTCTTTAGAAGTTCGTGTACCATATGCAGATCATAGAATATTTGAATATGTATATAATGTTGATGCAAAATTAAAACTAGGACTAAGAAATAGCAATGAAGTTGTTGAAAAATATATATTAAAACAAGCTTTTAAAAATGATATACCAACCGATATAACAAATAGGAAAAAATCTCCTTTTCCTAAAACATATAGTAAAACATATCTTTTACTTCTAGAGGAAAAATTAAATAATATATTAAATAATCCAAGTTCAAGATTAAATGAAATTATAAATGTAGACTATGTTAAAAATTTAATAGAAACACATGGAAATGAGCTAAAAGAAAATTTATTTGGTCAATTAATGACATATCCACAAACTCTTGCATTTCTTATACAAATAGATTATTGGTTAACAACTTATAACGTAAAAATAATAATATAAAAACCTTACAATTAATCTTGTAAGGTTTATTTTTATGTAAAAGCACTTATTTGTTCTCTAAATTTATTAGCAGCTACTAAAAGTACATATTCCAATATGTTGCAAACTTTATTAATTTGTCCTCCACTTAATGATAGTAATAACTCATCTTGAGTAGTAACATTAAATACCACAACTTTAACTTGCTTTGAATTTTGTTTAATTATTTTATAAATATATTTTTTATTTGAAATCCAATAGTTAAAGGAGTCTATATCTTCAAATGAAATTTCTGTTGCTTTAAATAAATAATTTTTTTCTTTTGGTTTATTAAATTTGATTTGTATATTCTGTAAGATAACAACAGCGTTAATATATTCATCTTCCGAATAAATATTAGCAACCATTATTCTTTTTCCAATACACTCATCAAACATCTTAGGTAAAATTCTCTCAATAAAATAACATAACTTTATATTTCTTATACTTACGTCATTTCCTAATGCTTTTCTTATGTTATTTGATTCAATTTCATTAAAGTATACACGATATTTTGTATCAGACATCATGCCAAATAATTGCATACATATCTCTCCTTTCCATATTTTTATTAAATCTATGTGTCTAAAAAATTATTAAGCTTTTTTATTTTAAAATTTTACTTTTACCGATTTATTATAGCACCGTTTT
>CANQVI010000007.1 GCA_947627255.1 uncultured Clostridia bacterium
CCTTAATGGTTCTAACGCAATTATATGACTGGATAAATAGTTATTATCCTAAAACATATAAAAAATCTTTTGTATATCGAATACATATAATTACTTATATTATATCATTATTTTCATTATTTTTCAATTTTATGTATATTTGATAGTCTCTTATAATTACTAAAATATCATTTTTAGCAATCATAGTTTATACAACATATAATTTTTATATTTATTTAAAAAAATGTAAAAGGAGACATTAAATGTCTCCTTTTACGATACGATACAATGATATATAAGTCTATAAAAACCAATTCCCTATATATCACTTATATTATAACATATATTATCTGCCATTTCAATACAAATAGCTTAAGATTTCTCTTAAGCAGTATGTTACTATTTTAATATTATTTAAAATTTTTAATACTATGTATTATTTATTAATTAATTCAAATAATATATGTGAAGGTGTTTTTTATGAAAAATGATAATATTATAAGTATTGTAGCAATTATAGTAATTCTTTTAATTGCTTTATATATAGTTTATGCTATATTTAATTCTAATAAAGAGTTAAATTTGAATAAACTGGCAGATAGTATTTCAAATAATACAGATATATCCAATCAATCTGCTAAAATAGAAAAAGAAATAGAATATAAAGAAACAGAATTGTCTTCCTATACTACTACACTATATGATAATAAAGAAAATAGAATGTTCAATATTAATAAAGCATGTGAAATATTAAATGATACAACTATAAAAAAAGGAGAAGAATTTTCTTTTAACACAACTATTGGTCCAATGGGAGTGGAAAATGGATTTAAACTAGCTACAGGCTTTGATGCAAATGGTAAACTAATAGATATACCGGCTGGTGGTATGTGCCAAGTAAGTAGTACATTATACAATGTAGCTTTACTTGCTAATTTAGAAATAACAGAAAGACACCCTCACAGTAGAAGGGTGTCCTACGTTCCATTAGATAAAGATGCTACTATATTTTATCCTGATTTAGACTTAAAATTTATTAATAATACACCAAATGATATAAAAATAAAAGCATATACAGATAATTATAATGTAACAATAAAATTATATAAAATAGAACAGTCAAATTAAACTGACTGTTCTATTTATTTGCATCTATATATACAGTTTCATATGGTTTTACTAAACCTAATTTTTCTCTTGCAACAGATTCTATATATTCATCTGTTGATATGTTTTCATTTTTGTTATTATAATATTCAACTAAATTCTGTTTTGACTTAATTTCATTTTCATACATTTCTATTTGAGAGTTGTATTTATTTATTTTTAGTTGTTGATTAAAAAAAGTATAACCAAAGTATACTAAAAATATAATAGAAATAACATGTATTATGTTAAGAGATTTTTTTCTCTTTCTTATGTTTCCTCTTCCCTTTATCTCTTGTTTTTTCATTATTTTTCAACCCTCTTTTTTTAAAATTATTTTTATTGTCAAAAACAGATAGTAGTTTACATTTTAAATTTATCACAAGCGAAAACAATTTGCAACATTTTTTTACTATTTTTTTAATTAATTTATTTACTATACTATATATTAATTGTAATGGAACACATAAAAATATTATAAAATTTTTTATACCGGAAAATATAAATTTATATATTTTAATTAAAAATTTACTAATAAATTTTCTACTTATACCAATTCCTATTAATAAAGCAATTAACATATAGAATCTAATATCTTCATCTAATATAGCTATTATGTAGAATACTGATACAATAGTTATTATAATAAAAAATATAATATCTTGTATCATAACAACATATATAGAATTTTTTTGTTTTATTACCCTTAACGTTCTAAATATATCAAAAATACAAGATATTATAATTCCTAATATAATAAAAAATGAAAAATTTGTTACTTGTTTTATTATCGACATACACTTACTTAAATAGTTTATTCATTAAACCTTGCTTTTTATTTTGAACTGCATCAGAATACGCAATAGCACTAGCCCTTCCCTCTATTATTAGCTCGTTGTTTTCTAAATTCAGTTTATTCATTTTCAAATTTTCTCCTTTAATTGTTAATAGCCCTAAATCTGTTTGAACAATTACCAATTCATCATCAAAGCTATGGATATCTTCAACACCAGTAACTACTGTTTTTTCTCTATTTTGAATTACAATATTTTGCTCTTTAAATGTTTTATTTTTATCTTCCATGTTCAATCACCTAATATTATATATGCAAATACACTATTTATTATAACAAAAAAGATAGGTAAATTTACCTATCTAATATAATCTAACATTATCAATTCCTTCGAACTCTTTTACCTTTATATGTTTAATGTATTTTTTTAAGTTCTCATCTACTTGATTTATACACATATTCTTTTCACCGCCAACACTTTTGCAATCATCTTCAATTAGTATGTCTGGCTGTTCCTCTTTAATTAATGTACCATAATCTTGATTTTTTTCTCTATAACCTACCATTGAACCTACAAAGCCTAAATCATCTAAATGCTGTGCAAACTTCATTGCATTTCTTCCTTTTTGAGAAGTTAAATATATAATTTCATACCCTACTTCTTGCCATTTTTTTATAATGTTAATTGCATCTCCTATAGGTACATAACTATTCATATTAATTCTTGAAAATATATTATTATGTTTTGGTTTTAAAATTGTTCCTTCAGAAAATATCATAATTTTTTTATTATTGTTTTTTATTTTATCTATTATTATAAACCCCATAACATATCACCTATTTCATATTTTTTAGTTCTTCAATAAAATCTCTTATTGTAGCTGCTTTTTCAAATTCGTATTTTCTAGCATAGTTCATCATTTCTTCTGTTAATCTTTCAATAGATTCTTCTATAGTCTCACCACGTTTTAAGTTTATCTCTTTATTTTCCTCTTCTTGGTATGTAGCTTTAACACTATCTCTTACCTCTTTAATTATTGTGTGTGGTACTATATTATGTTCTTCGTTATACTTCATTTGTATATTTCTTCTTCTATTTGTTTCATGTATAGCATTTTCCATTGATTCGGTTAACTCATCTGCATACATTATTACTCTACCATTAGAATTTCTAGCAGCTCTTCCTATTGTTTGTATTAGTGATCTTTCACTTCTTAAAAAGCCTTCTTTATCTGCATCAAGTATTGTAACAAGCGATACTTCTGGAATATCTAGTCCTTCTCTTAATAAGTTAATTCCAACAAGTACATCAAACTTACCAAGTCTTAAATCTCTTATTATTTCAAGTCTATCAAGTGCTTCAATATCTGAATGCATATATCTTACTTTTATATCTTTTTCAGATAAATATGCTGTTAGTTCTTCTGCCATTTTTTTAGTTAATGTTGTAACAAGTACTCTTTCTCCATTTGCTACAGTTTCTCTTATATTTTGTGTTAAGTCTTCTATTTGTCCATCTGTAGGTTTTACTATTATTTGTGGATCTAATAGCCCTGTAGGACGTATTATTTGTTCTGCAACAAGACTTGAATGTTCTTTTTCATAATCTGCTGGAGTCGCACTACAAAATACAACTTGTTTTACTTTCTTCTCCCATTCATCAAAACGAAGTGGTCTGTTATCATAAGCTGATGGAAGTCTAAAGCCATTTTCAACAAGAGATTCTTTTCTTGCTCTATCTCCATTATACATACCTCTAATTTGTGGTATTGTAACATGTGATTCATCAATTACAACTAAGAAATCATCTCCAAAATAGTCAAAAAGTGTATATGGTGTAGAGCCTTTACCTCTACCAGATAATATAGCAGAATAGTTTTCTATTCCTTGACAAAATCCAGTTTCTTTAAGCATTTCCATATCAAAATTAGTTCTTTGCTCTATTCTATATGCTTCAACTATTTTATCTCTATCTTTAAAATATTTAACTCTTTCTTCCATTTCTTTTTTAATTTTATCTATTGCAGAATCTATTTTTTCTCTTTGTATTACATAGTGAGATTTAGGATATATAAATTCATGCTTAGATGTAGCTTTTACTTTGCCTGTAATTGCCTCTACAAGGCATACTCTGTCTATTTCATCACCAAAGAATTCTAAACGTATTATTTCTTCATTATTTCCAGCAGGAAATATGTCTAATACATCTCCTTTTACTCTAAACTCTCCTCTTTTAAAATCTATATCTGCTCTTGTATATTGCATTTCAACAAGACGTTCTAATATTTCATCTCTTTCAATTTTCATACCAGGTCTTACTGAAAGAACTAAATTGGTATAATCTTCTGGAGAACCAAGTGAATAAATTGAAGATACTGATGCAACAATTATTACATCTTTTCTTTCAAAAAGGGCTGCTGTTGCACTATGTCTTAATTTATCTATTTCATCATTTATTTGGCTCTCTTTTTCAATATATGTATCAGTAGAGGCAATATATGCTTCAGGTTGGTAATAATCATAATATGAAATAAAATATTCAACTGCGTTTTCAGGGAAGAACTCCTTGAATTCGCTATAAAGTTGTCCTGCAAGTGTTTTATTATGCGTCATAATGATAGTTGGCTTTTGTACTTGTTCAATAACATTTGCTATTGTAAATGTTTTTCCACTACCTGTAACACCAAGTAGAGTTTCGCCTTTATTTCCACTTTTTATGCCATCTACAAGTGCTTTTATAGCCTCAGGTTGATCTCCTGTAGGTTTAAATTTCGAATGTAATTTAAACAATTTTTCCTCTGGTTTTCTTTCCATTTTTTTCCTTTCTTTATCCCTTAAAAGGTTATATTTCTACGTTCATTTTTTACTATATAATAATATCATTTTTTGCTTGAATAAACAAGGCTTTTAAGAAACCTTTGTTTTATTAAGGATTTCTATCATATATTTTATACCACAATATATAGATAAAGAAAAGTATTATATTTACATTATTTGTTAAAATCTATCTGTACTATTTCCTTTACTAAATTCCACATTCTCTCCATTGAAGATATAGATAATCTCTCGCGTGGTGAATGTACATCAAAAGTATTTGGTCCTATTGCTATATAGTCTACATTTTCCATTCGTTTTTTAAAAAAGCCTCCCTCAAGTACCCCTTGCGTTATTATTTTCTCTATTTTCTTATTGTTATTTTTTTTATATAAATCGCTTACATACTTTACAAGATTAGAATTATAGTCTGGTTCAAAGCCATATAATTCTTGAGACCAAATTATTTCTAATTTATTTTCCTTTACTTGTTCCTTAAGTTTTTCTAAATAATCTTGTTTAAGTTTTGTATTATTACTTCTAAGTGAATAGTCTATTCTAATATAATTATCCACAATATTTACTGCACCAAGATTTGCAGACAGAATTTGATTTTTTTCTGAGTCAAAATTAAGTGCTCCATTATTAAAATCATACATAAATTTTATTACTCTTTCTGATACATCACTATCCATTACTTTTAGGTTTTTATCTATATTCTTGACCTTTTCAAATACTATATTTTCATTGTTAAAATTTTCTCTTTGTTTTAATAATATATCTTCAATTTTTGATACATCAAAACTATTCTTTTCTACTGCAAATTGTACTTTAAATTCTCTAGGAATTACATTTACTTTTCCAGAGCTTGAAATATCTATTATTTTTACTTTATCTATTTCGTTTAATACTTGTGCTCCTAGTTTTATTGGGTTACCTCTAGTGACATCTGCTATATTTCCACCGGAGTGTCCTCCTCTAAAATTTGAATATTCTAAATTATATATATAATAATCTTCTAATTGTACTTTTTTATCATATTCAATATTTATTTTTCCATACCACTCCATACAATTAGCACTACTTATTATCATTTTTCCCTCTTTTCCACAGTCTAAAGATATTATTCTTTTAGCAGATATTTTATTTATATCTATCTCTTTTACACCTATCATTGTAGTTTCTTCTTGAACTGTAAATATACATTCAAGTTTTGGCATTTTAATATTGCTATCAAGTAAAGCAAGCATTAAACTTACACCTGCTCCATTATCTGCTCCAAGTGTAGTGTTGTCTGCTCGTATATAATCTTCTTCTACAATAAGAGAAATTGGATCTTTAGTAAAATCATGAGTGGAAGTAGTTGTTTTTTCACATACCATATCTAAGTGTGCTTGAAAAGCTAGTGTATCATATTCTTTATATTCCTCATCTGCAGGTTTTGTAACTATAACGTTATAATACTCATCTGTATAATAACTTAAACCTCGTTTTTTAGCAAATTCTACAATGTAATCTCTAATATTTTTCTCATTTGCTGAATTTCTAGGAATATCGCTTATTTGTTTAAAATACTTAAACACTTCTTTTGGCTCAATATTTTCTATATTCATTTTCTTTTCTCCTTTATTATAATTGAATCTTTTTAGAAATTCTTTTGTCCTTTCATTCTTAGGATTATCTATTACCTCTTTGCCACTTTCTATTATTTGACCATTATCCATAAAAATAATTTTATCTGCCACTTCTCTTGCAAATGCAATTTCGTGAGTAACTATAATCATTGTTTTATTTTCGTTTGATAATTCTTTTATTACTTTCAGTACCTCTCCAACAAGTTCTGGGTCAAGTGCACTAGTAGGCTCATCCATACATAAAAGTTTAGAGTCCATAGCAAGACATCTAGCAATAGCTACTCTTTGCTTTTGTCCACCAGATAAATTACATGGATACATTTCTTTTTTTTCTTCTAGTCCTATCTTTTTCAACATCTTTATTGCTATTTCTTTAGCTTCTTCTTTGCTTCTTTTTAACACCTTTTCTTGAGCAAATGTAATATTTTCTAAAACACTAATATGTGGAAATAAATTAAAATCTTGAAATACCATTCTTGTATTCATATTTATTTTTTTAATTACTTCTTTATCTGAATATTTTCCATCTTTAATTAAATAGTTTTCATCTATTTTAACTGTTCCATTATCTATTTTTTCTAAGTTATTAATACATCTTAAAAGTGTAGATTTACCAGAACCACTTGGACCTATTATACATAGTGTTTCACCCTCGTTTAATGAGAAAGATATGTCATTTAAAACTTTTTCTTTACCGTAATATTTGCACACGTTTTCTACTTTTAAAATTTCTTTCATTTTTTCTCTCCTCCTTAGTTATAATAATCTAGCTTCTTTTCAGTTAAATTAAAAATAATAGAGATTATTCCAACAAGTACTAAATAATATGCTCCTGCCAAAAGTAATGGAGTAATTGAAAATAAATAATTTGCTTGTTTTTGTGCTAAGCTAAACATTTCCGAAATACCTATTATCTGTGCTAAAGAAGTAGTTTTTACTAAAGATATAACCTCATTAGAAGTTGCAGGTAAAATCTTTTTTACTACTTGTGGAAGTATTATATACATGTATATTTGAAATTTATTTAGTCCTAAAGTATAAGCTGCTTCAGTTTGTCCCTTAGGTATACTATTTATACCACTTCTAAATATTTCACTAAAATATGCTGTGTAATTTACTACAAATGCAATTATAATTGCAATAAATCTATCCATAGATAATTTAAACATATAATATGGAGCAAAATACACAAATATTATTTGAAGTACCATAGGAGTTCCTCGAATGATTAAAATATATAATGCAGTTATTTTAGAAATTATTATATTTTTTGAATTTCTAAGAATGGCTACTATTATTCCAAGAGGAATAGAAAGTACTAATGTTATTGCAAAAATGACAAGAGTTGTTCCAAGTCCAGAAAACAAAATCTTACATAAATTAAACATACACTATTCCTCCTGTAATTTAACCATTGGTTCTCCTAACCATTTAATAGAAATCTCATCTATTTTTCCTTCTTTTTCTAATTCTAACATTGCATTTTCTATTTTTTCTTTAAGTTCTTCATTTCCTAGCTTAAAAGCAATTACACTACCACTTGCTGTTGAAATATTATATGAAGGTATTGTTTTATAATCTTTATTTTTTGACTCAATAATATAATTTCCATAAATGCTTGATGAATAAACAGCATCAATACCTCCTATTTCTAAGTCCATACATGCAGTTAAAAAATCTGAATATGGTATAATTTCTACTTGTTTACCAAGTTGAGAATTTTCTAAATCTGCCTCTTGCACAGAGCCTGATTGTACCCCTATTTTTTTCCCTACTAATTCTTCTTGAGAGCTAATTTTATTATCTCCTTTTAGCATAAAATACATTTCTCCTTTTAAGTATTTTCTAGATAAAGTCATTATCTTTTCTCTTTCTGCATTATATGCAAATCCATTCCAAATACAGTCAATATTTCCACTATTTAATTCTTGTTCTTTAGATGCCCATGAAATTGGTTGAAATTTAACTTCCATTCCAAGTTTTTCTCCAACCGCTTTGGCAAGATCAATATCTAAACCTACTATTTCATTATTTTCATCTCTATATCCATAAGGAGGAAAACTATCATCTAACCCTATAATTAATTGATTTTTTCTAGTATCCTCTTGTTTTATAGTTGTTAGAGTTATAACCCCCACACAAAATACAATAATTGATATTAATAACACAATAAAAATTTTCTTATTCATAACATTTTTCACCTATTTTTTCTACCTTTCTTATTTACTTTCTTTTTTTAAAATTCGAATTTTATTTGTTCCTTGAATTAAAATACAGATTATGAAGTATATTATTTAAAACAAAAAAAGACATATAAAAAAGACTATTTATAGAATTTTTATTTCCTACAAATAGTCTTATATATGTCTTTAAAGTATATATTTTTAAACTATCGTAGGTACAGCAAACTAAGCCTGTACCTACTAATACAAAATTTTAGTAGTTACAAGCTCCTACGATGATGATGTATACTATTGTTTAAAAATACTAACTTCATAATCTTTTCTTCCTTTCAATAGAACATTTTTTATGTTCAACATATTTCTATATTAGCACAGTATTTATAAATTGTCAAATTAAAATTATAGAATTTTTAAATTTTATTGCATATTTATCTTTTTTATAATTTTTATGATACAATATTTATGGTGATAACATGAATATAAATATAATAGTACACAAAGACGCAGAAAAAAATGAAATTAATATTTCGGAATTCAAAGACAAAATTATTCAACTTTTTAAAGAAAAAAAAGTAGATGAATATTTTTTTAATCATTCATACGTACTAAATAAAGATATAAAAATAAATTTTATGAGTAAAAAAGAGTTAGATAATCATATTATTTCTATTGATAAATCTTTTAACAATATAGTACCTAAATGGGTTACTGGCATAACAACTGACACTGGCATATATATGGTTACACCAACTCAAAATACAATTAATGAAGATATAATTTTAGCACTACATGAGTCAATACATTATTTATCTAAACAATTAAAAGAATGTCCAAATAATGTCAGATACCTATTTTTAGAAGAAGCTATATCTACTTATATATGTTCACAAATGACTACTGGAAAATTTAGCAAAATTGTTGAAGACTATAATACTAATAACTTACGAACTATAAGCTCATTATTAAATTCAAACGGAAATAAAGAATTTGCAGATAATAATGGATATTACTATGCATTTTTCTTTATGAAGTTCTTAAAAAATAAGTATAAAAAAGAAAAAATAATAGATTATATAACAAATTCCAAAGAATTATTAGATAATTTAAAAGCACTAGAATCAGAATTTAGAAAATTTTTAATAGAACAAATTCTTTATTATACTACATTATAATAATTGTAGAATTATAAGTAAATTTAGATAACCATTGTTCTACTAAATTATATATTTTACTTTAATATAAGTTACTTTCATACTAAAAAGAGGTAAGTTTTAAGCCTACCTCTATCTTTGTATATTTTTTCTATTTTTTTCTTCTTTAACTCTATCTAGATTATCAATAAGTTTTGAAGAATTATTATATATATTAACATATCTTGAGTCAATCTGTGATTTTACCCTATTCTGTTCATTTATTTGTCTTACAATTCCTTCAGGATTTATGACTTTTAAATTTGAAGGACTTTCTATTGCTGTATTTTTACAAACTTCACAAAATTCATCGTATGTAATGTTTTTATCCATTTGTTTTGCTATTGCATACATTGCACTAGCTTGCGGAATCGCCCAACTTCTACTTGCGTATGCACTATACATTTTTCCACCATTACAATCATTTTGAGTATAAGTAATACCACCAGATACAATGTTAATTTCACCCTTTTTATGGCTTAAGTTAACCTTTCTTAAAGAGTTCTCATATTCTTCCTTACTTTTTAATGAATTTTTTAATATTTCAATTCTTTCATTAAGTTCTTTTTCGCTATAGAAGTCCTTAAATTTACCCACATTATTTAAATCTTCTTTAATTTTAATTTTTAAAGCTTCATATTCTTCATCAGTTATACTAAATGAATCTATTTTATTATAATTTTCATTATAACAATTGCATTGGTCAAAAGTCTTTCCAAATCTTATACTATCTACAAATTCACAACCTTTATTTTTTAATTCTTCCACCAATTCATTACTTATTTCTTTTTCATTTTTTCCCTTTAATATATTAATACAACCAATTGATGATGACATAGAAATTATATCTGGAACATTTTCATCTTTACATATATTTTTTAAGAGATTATACCTATACTGATAAAACTTTTCAAAATCATCACAATCTGCTTGAGATGCATCAAAGCTAATATTAGCTTCCGGAGCTATATGTTTGAAAATACTTGTAACAGACATACCATGCATATGACTCATACTTTTATCCTCTTCAAAACTATCATTATACTTAATATCTTTAAATTGTTCACTAGTATGATCAAAAGGTGTATCTACAATTAGAACATTAATGCCAATTCCTGTAATTCCAGCTTTGTGCAAATATTGCATACATCTATAATAATTTTCACATTCTTTTAATATTTTATCTGGATGAAATTTTTCATTTTGCTCTTTTGAAAATATAGTATTTGAATCAAAAGAAAGCTGTAAAAATTTCTCATATGAAAGATTTGACATATCTACCTCTGATACATCCTTTCCACAAATACCATATGATCTTATATCCGAAAATTGCATATTTTCATAATGCTCGTTTATTTTCTTTACGAATTCATCGTCTATAACTTTAGGTATTTTTATATTATCTACAATATCCCAATAATCTGTTTTATATTGCATAGTTTCACCTCTTTTTAATATATCTAGTATTTAACTATATTCTTTCAATATTCTTTTTGATTTCATTACATATAAACGAATATTTTTCATATGTTTCATCAACATTGTTTTTGACCATATATATTTCTCTACACGTATTAAATATCTGACACAAAACAATAAAAGGTTCTAGAACTTTGTAGTTATCTTCTGAACATATCCTTCCATACCATTCTACATCAGTAACATATTCTTCCTTTGCAAGTTTTCTAGCAGCTAAAACATTATGTACATTATATAAGTTAGTGCAAATTTCTTTTTCCATTATTTTTATTGCTTCTTTTTTATCTTGCACTTCATTCCACTTTGGCTCTTTTTCTACATACTCAACCAAATGAGGTAAATCTTTCAATATTCTTTCTGTTATTTGTATAGATAACTGGTCTAATCCTTGTTCATTAAATGGTAAATTAAAATCTACAGGATATTTATATTTTTCGTTTGCAGAATTTGTAAACATTACCCTTATTGCATCGGGTATTCTATCTTTTACAACTTTCGGAAGTGCATCAATCAGTTGTGCTACTTCATTGATAACTTTTGGGGTTAATTTTATTTCATCGCTCATTTTTTTCCTCCTCTATAAAAGATAGTTTTATTATTATTTAAAATCATTTGCTACCTCATTCTCCTCAAAATTCCAATTAAATTCTTTTTTAGTTTAATTGTATTTTTCAAGCAAAAAATCTGATCTTCTTCATCATATAAGTTATCCTCATTTTCTAAACAACGTTCATATTCTATTTTCCAAAGTGAAAACTCTAATGAAAATTCATATATTTTTTCCATTTTTTTATTAATTTTTCGTTTGAATCATGCATATAAAGTCTATGTATAAATACAATTTCTCTATCACTATTCTCATCGTATTTAACATCAGAATACTTGTTATGAACTAAAAGCAAATTATATGCCATTTCATCTTGCAAAAGCTCAATTGCTTTCAACCATTCTTTTTTCTTTTCATATTCTTTCCAATTATTAATTTCTAAATATTTCATATTTCCACCATATACTACTTATATCATTTTTATACTGAAAAAACAAGGCTTTTTAAGAAACCTCGTTTTTCTAATATCTCTTTTATACTCTTTTTAATCTAATAACAGTTCTATATTTCATATCTATATTCCTACATGTAAACAATGTTAAATCCCACTCTCCAACATACAACTGTGAACTGCTTTCTTGATATATATTTTCTTTATTTATCACCTCATAATTAAATATAGTTCCCTCTATATCCATAAATTCTACCTTATCACCTAAAGATAATTTATCTAAATTTCCAAAATGAGATTTATAATTATGAGCAATTATTACAGCATTATTTTTATATATACTTCCATTATATAATGTAGGTGCTATTTTTAAATAATCTTGATTATAGCTACTAATTACAGGTAATTTTACACCTATATTTTCTATTGTAATTACTCCTATATAACTTATTCCATTATATTCTATAGTTGGCATTTCTCTATTTAAATCTTTATTATCTGATGTATTTTTCATGGTATTAATATTAATGCTAATATTATCCACTACATTTTTAGATTTGCTTCCTGCAATATAATCTGATATTAAATTATACATTACAAGAGTACACGCGGATATTATTAATAATATTCCCACTATCAAAAAAGATTTAGATGTATTTATTTTTTTACTCATGTAACTTTCTTCTTCTACATACTATTGAAATAGCTATTAAAACTAATCCACTACCAACTAAGACAGGTACTGGCCACCATAATTGACCTGTATTTGGTAACTCAATTAAATATGTGTTAGTAACATAAAATACATCTCCTTGATATGTTACTTCACTTTTATATTTACTTCTTTCTTGTTCATTTAATTCTTCAACTACAGACCAATCATATGTATCATCCAAATCTTTCCATATATATGTCCAGTTGTTTTCTTCATTCAAAATAATTTCATCATATAAAATGCCATTTTTTAATAAAGAAATCTTTACTTCTTTAGGTCTATTCTCAACATATCCTTCATCTACCCATCTTTTTATTACACGTTTGTCTGTTATTTTTGACATATCTACATCTAATGTGTATTTTGGATATATATTAACATTATATTCCCAAACATCCTGTACTTGCATATCTGGAAGACTTACGAAAAAGTCTTGTGGAATATAAGTTTTAGCTCCTACCACTAAATTTTCTGTAGAAACAAAATATAAACCTAAATCCATATTCTCAAGTTTGGCAATACCATACTCATTTGTATATATTTCATTATCAAAAGATATTTCATTTGCTTTTACACATTCTGATACACTATCTAATAGCTCGTTCCAACCTTGTTGATCTTGATAATCATATGTAAAATTATATTCTTTAAATCTATCAACTGTTGTATATACACCAATCTCAGATATATCCGCAATTTTATAAATTTTAAATTTTGCATTTGATAATGCATTTTGATTAGTATCAAGAAAAGTGATTGTAAGATTTGCAGTTTGATTTTTATCTATTTTAGGTACATTGTTCGTTATAATTGGTACAGCTAAAACAGTATGTAACTGAAATAAAATTACCATCATAACAATGCATTTTATTAT
The DNA here is from genome assembly GCA_947627255.1 of uncultured Clostridia bacterium. Lineage (GTDB taxonomy): Bacteria > Bacillota > Clostridia > TANB77 > CAG-465 > CAG-465. The sequence continues at coordinate 13,806 of CANQVI010000007.1, forward strand.
ATTGATATTTTTACGCATAATCTTATATCACCTCACTTTATTCTTTTATTACTATATTTAAAAAATGTTTTGGTTTACCATTTCTACCATTATTTTTTTTCTTCTTTTTATTTGAAGTACTTACATTAGTACTAGCGGTCCTTACATTATAAATTGGTTCTTTATTTTTAATTTTCATATCAGAAGTTTTATTACGTACACGTACTGTTCTTCTACTTTTAACATTATGTGTAGACTGTTTTTTATTTTCTTTTATTTTAGAGAAAAATCCCTTTATTTTTCCTACGCATAATTTTAGATGTTGGTTTATATAATTATAAATATTATTTACTACAACAGATATTTTATTTTTTTGAACATGATTATTTGCTTTATTAAATTTACCTTTTCTTCCATGCTGTATAGTATTTATTTCTGGTCTACTATTAATTTCTAATTTTATCTTGCTATTATCTTTTTGTATATTATTTATTTTTTGAGTTCTTCGCTTAGTCTTATGTATCTTAGGCAAACTATTTTTAAATTTATTTTTATATAAAACAAATGCCACTATACAAACCACTAATATAATACCAACTATCAATACTATTTTCCATATGCCATTATTACCATTTTCTTCATTATTCTCTATATTTTGTTCTCTAACATCTATTATATCTGTTTTATGTCCTCTAACAAGTAATCTATGAGAGTTTATTCCATATGGAGTACATGTAACTAAAGTTGCATACGACTTTCCTTCTTCAATTTTTAAATAATCTACTTTATCTGGTGTTACTACCTCTATTTGATCAACTTCATATGCTACTTTTTGTGATAAAACATTTACATAGAATACATCACCTACAGCTAGTTTATCTAAGTCAGTGAACAACTTTGAAGAAGGTAACCCTCTATGTCCAAGCAATACTGTATGTGTTGAGTCCTCACCTGTTGGAAAAGAGCTACCTTCTAATAATCCAACAGATATTTGAAGAACTTCCTCACTAGCTCCATAATATATAGGTTCGATAATGTCTATTTTAGGAATTTCAATATAACCTATATTACCATCTAATATTTCAAGTTCATCCAAAATATCTGTTTTCTTATCAAAAGTTAAAACACTATTTTCTGTTAATTCGAATAAATACTTATTATATTCTTTTATCTTATTCATTATTCTATCATATTCTTCGGAATCCAAGTTATTAACTTTTTCAATATACCCTGCAACAATTTTAGATTGAATCAAAGAATTATAATAGTTACTAATAGTTGGATACAACATTAAGGCTATTCCCACAAGAAAACATAATACTACGATAATATTAGATATTTTTTTCATAAGAATCTCCCTCATGTAAGTTTTATTTTTATTTATCTATTTAAGCTTTTTGTTTTAATTAGGAATAAAGCAGATCCAAATACTAATATACCTCCAATTACATAGAATATTACTGTACCTATTCCACCTGTTCCAGGTAGTAATGAACCAGGATAGTTCAATACTGTAGCTTCAACAGTACCTGTATCTACATTTCCTTCACTTGTTATACTTTTTTCTTTTCCATTTTCAACAACAGTTGCCTTTAATGAAAGGTTATCTAAAGATTGAGTAAATTCATTTTCTAAATTTCCTGTCAATTCTTCATCTATCTCTATTGTAACATCATTCATTTTATTATATCCATCAAGAACAGTTGTTTCTTTAAGATAATATGTTCCTGCCTTTAATCCATTTACTGAAGTGTGTCCTTGTGCATCAGTAGATAATTCTGTTGCTTGGTCAATATCTTCTGTCCATCCCATAAGAGTATTTGTTGCCCCATCTACTTGAGCATATAAAGTTTTTCCATCTTCTTGTTTATATAGTTTAAATCCAACACCTTCTAGTGCTTGTTGAGTTTTTCCATTTAATTTTTTTATACTAAATTCATATGTAAATACCTTAACTTTTTCTTCAGGTGTAGTTGTTGTAGATTCTTGACCTTCAACATTTGGATTATTTGAGAATTCCAAATGTGCTTTATTTGTATTTCCTTCATCACCAACAACTGCATCTTTTGTTAGTTTTGCTTGATATTTAACTACTATTTTACTGTCTTTATTTACTTCTGCAATAGTCTTTAAATCCTCAATTGATACACTTATATTTTTTACTTCTGCTGAAACAGTAAACTTAGATGTAATATCTTGTTCAATTCCATCATCATTTACTAAAAATACTTTTAAACTATCAGTTACATAATCTAGACCAGCAGAAAGTGTATCACTAAATACATATTTATATGTTGTATAATCATCATATGTTGTAGGTAATGTACCTTCCAATTTATAATTAATTACATCTCCAATTTCAGCACTTAATGCTTTAAGTACCTCTTCTCCATCAATACTTTCTGTTTTTTCTAAAGTTGGTACACTTCCTTTTACCTTTATTTTTTGATCTTTAATAACTTGTAAAATATATCTTGTATAAGCTTCACTTGTACCAGCTAAATCTTTAGAATCTTTTATGAAATAATAACCTGCATTATCAACTTCCATTTTGTATACATTATCACTATATGTTGAAGTTACATATTCACTAGTTAAATGTTCACTTACAATTTCAGCAAAAGCTTGTGCCATATCTGAATCATATTCATATAATTCTAATACTTCTGCAACATCTCTAGCATATGTACAATCTGCAAAAATCTCGCTTAAAGCTTTTGTACTTCCAGTAGGCTCACTACCTGTACCATCTGCTTTTAATCTTCTTTCACTAACTGTAATTCCTGATGATTTTAAAGCATTTAATAGTTCAGTTGATTCTACTCCACTTCCCCATTTAACATTACTTAGTACACCTGTTTTCCCTTCATCTAAAAGTCCTTCAAATACTTGATATGCTTGATATTCATGACCTTGGCCAGAACCTTCAAGTGTTATTGTCAATTTAGATTCAGCATTAACTATACATGTCACTGAACAAACAATTAACAATAGAACTACTAATAATGTAGCTATAAATTTGTTATTCTTAATACTTACCATCTTCTTTTCCCCTTCCTTTGAAATTTAAGTTGCTCTCTTTTATTTAATAATCTTGGTATGATCATTAATAACATTCCTGATATAATGTAGATTGCTACTCCGCTTCCACCAGCTTCGGGTATTTCCCATGTATCTACTTTATATTTTATAATTCCATTATTACCTAAATAAGTATTCAAACTTATATCGTTTGTATCATTAGTTGTACCACCAATAGTTGGTAGATAGTAATTTTTAGAAGTTCCTGTTTCATTTAATGTCTTTCTACCAATATTTTGATGTAGGTCACCAACTCTAAGTCCACCTATTTTAGTTGCAAGTATCCAATTACCATCATTTCTATCTGCTGGAATCGTTGAATCAAAATCATATGTTTCTTCATATTTCCCACTTGAATCTATCCAGCAAACATATTCTCCTCTTTTAACAGATTCTCCTGAAAAACCTGAACCAAATTCAGAACCTTTTCTTGAAACTAAGATTTGAACTTTTTCTCCTTTATTATCTGGTTTAGGTATATAATAATCTCCTGCTATAAAATAGAACTCATCTGAACTTGGATTTTGACCATATTTAATTACATCATTTTTTAGAGTTATAACCTCTCCAACTGTAACTTCATTTTTGCTAAGTGCGTCTTTTATAGAATTCAAAGCTTCCTGATTAGGTTGCCCATTAACTGTCATACCAGGATATTCACCATCATATCTTTTTCCTTCAAAATATAAAGCATCCTCATTAGTTATACTTTTTAAGTTTCCGCCTTCTTCAACCAAATAAGCTTCTCTGTATAGAGTCAAATTCTTTTGGAATATATAATACCTATTAGTTAATCCGGGAGATAATGTTATAAGTGGATCTCCTCTAGATTCTGCCTCTTGAGTATCAGAAATATATTTATCATAAACAGAATTTGTATAATAGTTTGAATACAAATATAATTCACCATCTTTTATATGTTCTTTTCTATATTTTTCATCGATTTTAGATAAATCAATTTCTTTGTTATTATCAATTAGTATATCTTTACTAATTCCAACAGAATAGAATACTCTAAGTGGTGTTGTTGCTTTTTTATCATTTAAGTTAGTTTTATATTCTGTAATATTTGCATGTGCATCCAATGTTATATTTGCTACTTGAAGTGGTATTGATGAGGCAGGTAGGTTAACATATAATGCATCAAAGAATTCACTATCAGTCTCTATTCCCCCACTATCAAAATTATCATCTTTATAATTTCCAGTATCTTCAACCCATATACGAATATCATTTAGTTTAAATACTCCAGGAAAAGTTGTATAATTAAGTTCATTTGCTGTTGCAGGTACTGAATCTCCATAAGCGGGATTTATAATAATCTTGTTTCTATCTTCAGTATCCATATCCAATCTATAGAAAATATATTTAGTATTTTGTTGCTTTTGCGATATATTATCATCATTAACATCCAGTGTCGGAACATATTGTTTTGCCAAATCTGCATTTAAATAATATGTCCATCCTGTAGCAAACGAGCCGTTACTTGCATCATACTCTACTTTCTCACTACCGTCTGGCTGTGTAGTCACTTTATACCAACCCGGTTCAAAACTTCCTGATGTGCTATTGTGATTTGGACCTAAATGTTCAATATTAAATTTATAATCATATACAGCAGCTTTTACTATATTATATAGATTTCCATATAAAAGCATACTACTAACATTATTAACTTCCATATACTGACCAACAGGATCAACATATGTTAAAGAAGAATTTACACCAAAATCATTGATTCCTTCTACTGGAACAAAAGCCGGTTCTTTAATACTTTCAACAATTTCATTAAATGCTGTGCCTATAGATCCTGTTACATCTGAAACACTTTGCGCATAATATGATTTAGTAACATAATTAACATCAATATCTTTATTAGATAAATTATATGGATTATTTGCATTATCGCCAGTTACTAAATTTGGATAAGTCAAATTATCCCAACTGTCTGTTAACATATACGCATTACCATGATTAGGTCCAATTGGTGGAGTTGCTGTATACTCTGTATTCTTGTATGTTGCTTTTCCATCTGTCATATCAGTATATAATCCCTTGAATTCCGAATATGCAACATAATATTTTAACTTATCTCTTGCAGTATTTGAGCTTGGGTTATTTTTAAACTCATTATAAGCATCAATAGCATCACATATTCCTAAAATTGTCTCCGAACCTACTGTATATGGCTCATATATAAAATCATCTTCGGTTAAATTATTCAAATCTGCTTCCTGCTTAATATATCCCTTATCTTTTAACCATTCCTTGTTAAAATATTCGTTTGGATTTACTGTAGGTGGGTTTGAAGTTATTTTTTCTTTACCACTTGCTACGTTTTTGGTAGGCGAAGTCAAATCAATATCATTAGGATCTGTCATATCAACAGATATTGTATACACTTTACAATCTGAACCGTATTCCTTCTTTACAGCAGCTTTAGCATAACCATTTGTCATAAGAGTACTAAATAGTATAGCTCCTTGTGTTGAGCGAACTTGTTTTGCAAATTCTTCCATATTTGTCCTACCTGTAGAATCTGGGTTTACATTAGCTTTACCGCTTCCACTTGGAGTAGATTGCGTTAAGCCACCATCACCATATCCTATTTGTTCAAGTGTTTGTATACCATTTTTATTTGTAAGATGCATATACATATTCCAATCATATGTCCATTTTGTATCAGATTCACGCCATTCTTCTGTATATTTTGCATTTTTATTTCCTCTGTCATTTGTAAATCCATAAGCAAGAATATTTTTATCTATTCTAAGATTTGACCATATTCCTTGCACCATATCTGTTGCTGCACCATCTGTTAAGCAAACCATATTAGGAATATATCTAAATTTATAGCCATCAATAACTACTTCTTTTTTAGTTTTTAATAATTCCTGAAATCCAACATAAAATCCAGCATGAATATTAGTTGTTCCATTTTTATATGTGTCATATCTATTATCATTATTTAACGAAGAATCTACTTCAAATCTATCATTTACATACTTTTTATCTACATATACATATCCTGAACCAGTATTAGCTATAGAATACTCTTGTACAGGAGTTGCTGGTACATCATCACTATTTTTTGATGCCCAACCACAATCTAAATATTTATATGGATTACTCTCATCATTACTGATTGGGTAATGTCCCATTGGCATGATTACCTCAGCAGTATCATGATTTTCTTGTTCAACTCCATTCTTTCTTCCATTACCAAATAATACAACTGAGACCTCATTATATGATCCTGCTCTCATTAACTCATCTATTGCTTTATTTACAGATGTAATAGTTTTATATACTCTTGTATTTACAAAAGTATTGTTATTTGAATACATAGAACCCGAGTTATCTATTATAATTACAGTTTTTGCAGGAGGAAGTCCAACCCATGATTGACTTGCCCCTAGTGTTGAAAAGGCATGCAAAAATTCGCCATCATTTTTGATAGTTCCTGTATATCCATCAGTATCATAATCTAAATTAATATCTCCAGTAAATACACTTTTGTCTGTCCAAACTCTTCCTGCATATCTACTTCCATTAGTTTCACTTATTAATTTATCCTGATATGTATCCATAGTGCTTGTATCAGCTATTTTTATTATTTTACTACTATCTATATTTACTGCACAAACAGATGGAAATATTACAGTTGTACTAGTTAAAACACATAAAATTATAGCTATACATAGTTTATATGCTCTTTTTGAAAACCATGACTTGTTCTTTTCGCATATTTTTAACACTTTTCATTTCCTCCAATCTCATTAATATTTTATCATATCTGCATTACATTTATACATTAAACTCGTGATAATTCTATATATTATCGTTTTATGTCACAAAAACGTTTTTTCTTTTTTATTTTTTTGTAACATTGCAAAACTTTACTATATTTTCTGATAAAAAATGATATTAGCAATAAAAATCAATATCCTTTATAGTTTTCTAAATACACTATGAAATATTTATTTTTTATAATCTTTATGGTAACATTATTCAACTTTTTAAAGAAAAAAGTAGATAAATATTTTTTTAATCATTCATACGTACTAAATAAAGATATAAAAATAAATTTTATGAGTAAAAATAAGTTACTTTCATATTAAAAAGAGATAAGTTTTAAACCTACCTCTCTCCTGCTTTAAACATATAAAAAAGAGATGAATATATAAATTCACCTCTTTTAAAATTTAAGACATCGCTGTTGTTTCTTCCCCATCTGCAACATATTCAAGTTTTCCATCTTTTAAACTTACTTTATACTTTTGTGTAGCGGTATATTGTCCTAAATTTGCATCTGTATCTCTTGTTATTGTTACTATTATCTTATCCGTTTTATTAGAATACTTAACAGAAAGAACATATTTATATCCAGTATCATTATTTTTTATCTCTATATTTTCTTTTAAGCTATTTGCTCCTGATTCACTTAAATTTTCTCCAGTAACTAAATTTTTTAATGCAGACTCATCAAGTGTTACACTATCATTTTCTACATCTACTTTATTATTCATAAATTCTTTATATATTTTTGTAACTAGTTCAATTTGTGCTTCTTCTTCTGTAAGTTTATTTACAAATTTAGTTCTACATACAAAAGTAACACAAGCTACAGCTATAACAGCACAAACTAGCACTATAGTTACTACTAAAATTGCAATATTATTCTTTTTCATAATAATACCCCCTATACTCATATAATAGCATAAGTATAAAAATAAAGCAAGGGCTAAAAAAAGAGGTGAACATATAATAAGTTCATCTCTTTTTTATTTACTAGTTTCTAGATGCTTTAGCCTTTTTTGTTAATACAAAAACAATTCCTATAATTGATATAGCAAGTATAACTAATAATGCATAAACTGCAATATCTCCTGTATCTGGTCCATTAGATTTTTCTGTTACTGTTATTTCAATTTGAGAAATAGCACCATTTGCTGTCTTAACAGTTATTATAGCTTTACCTACACCTTTTGCAACAAGTTGTCCATTTTCATCTATGTCAACTATATTTGAATCTGAAGATGTTATTGTATATTCTACAGGTAAAGATGCATCTTCTGGTAATACACTAATTTCAAAATTAGTAGTTTCTCCAAGTTTTAATGTATCTTTTTCTACTTTAAGTTGTACTGCTTTAACTTCTTTAAATACACTTGTAACTTCAATACTTACTTCTTTTCCATTTACTTTGGCTGTTATTGTAGCTTTTCCTTCTTTTAAGGCTGTAACTACACCATTCTCGTCAACTGAGATAGTATTTGAATCTGAACTTTCCCAAGTTACATTTGCACCTTCTACACCATCACCAATTACATTTAATTTTCTTGTATGTCCAATACTTAAATCAAAATCATTTTCATCTATTAAAATAGTATCATCTTGTAATTTTTCAACCACTACTTTACATGTAGCTGTATATGTATTTCCATTTTCTGTAGCTGTTACAGTAATAGTTGTTTCACCAGGACCTACAGCTATAACTTCACCATTATTTACAGTAGCAACATTTTCATTTGAAGATTCCCATGTTAAAGTTCCTTCATAAATTACTCCATCTGGAATATATCTTACACTTAATTCTTCTTTTTGACCTTCTGTTAATGCTACTTCTGCTTTATTAAGTTCTATTTTTTGAAGCTCAATTCTTGGAGCTTTAACTGTTACTTTACATGAAACTTTTAAATCTCCAACTTCAGCATAGATATATGCAATTCCTTCACTTAGTCCAGTAACTGCACCTCTGTAATCTACCATTGCTATAGTATCATCGGATGAATACCATTTTATAGTCTTATCTTCTGTAGTTTCATCCGGTGTATATGTTAATGATAAATTAAATACATCATTTACATCTATAACTTTATCTGTTATATCTAATTCTATCTTTTCTAGTGGTATTTCTTTTTTATTTAAATTAGCCACTAAAATATCTGTTGATTCAGTAGTAACATTTGATTTATTATGTCCTATTGAAACAGTTTTTGTAAACTCCTCGTTTGGAGCTATAACTAATTGAGATTCTTCATCGTTAGGTATAGAAATCTCTATAGTTCCTATTTCAATTTCATCTACTGTATTTGTATTTAATTCTTTTGTTCCTACATAGTATAGGTTTAATCTTTTATCTGAGTCTTCTCCACTAAGTTCATTTCTTTTTAAAATATTTTCTTTTAAATCATTGCTCCAATTAAAATCTACAACAGCTGAAGCAACTACATCTATATCAAGGCCAACTTGGAATGATGCAATACTTGCTTCATCTGCCATTCCTAAATATACATGTACTAATTTTTCATTATTTTCATCTTGTTGTAATATTACATTAGTTTTATCTCTAGATACTTGAGTTTTACTATTATCAAATACTCCATTTATAGCTAATACAAGACCTGTAGTAGATAATAAAACTATAGCAAAAAGAACAACAACAATAATATTTACTTTTTTATTATCGAATTTCATTTTTTCCTCCTTAAAATTCTATATAAAATTATAGAATTATATATCTTGTAAAGTAATCTAATAATTTTAGATTACTTTACAATTTTATTTTCACTACTCAATATTCGCATTAGAATCTAAATGTATACTTGGTAAATTATCTTGTACCTTTATACGATATGTATCACTTGTAAGTCTTTCATTTTCTAATGTATGTGCATCATCTACACGATATAGCTCGGCTCTTACTGTTTTACCTGTTCTTTGTTTAAATTCAGTGTATTGTGGATTTTCAACGACTTCACCAGACTCATCAGTTATATTAGGTTCTATCCAATAAATCCAGATACCTTCATTTACTTCTCCAAGCTCTCCACCTTCTTTAACAGGTTCAGCAAAGAATGTTTGACTACCCTCAACTATATTATTTTGATTATCCCATAATTTAACTACGTTATATGCTGGATTTCCTTTATATTTTCCAGTGAATACTATTGATCCTGCAGGTATTACTACATTTTCTTGTGTATCGTCACTCTTTCCTAGAACATATTCTTCGTCTAATACACCTATAGCTTCTTCTAGTAGTTCTACATTATCTCCTGATTGACCTATTAAATCAAGTTCAGAAATTGAGATTTCTTTATCATTTATAATGAATTTAACATATGCAGCATCATACATATATAATTTTTCGTCGCCTTCTTTATTAAAGTAAACTACTTGTGTATGATTATCATCAAATCCATTATTAAATATTGAAGCAATCTTTTTCATTATACCATTTTCTACTTTTTTAATAGTAGTCCACTCATTGCCATCAACACTTACTTGAACTTCATAATTTTCAAGAGCTTTTTCTTTATTTGATGTATATTTAAATCCTACTAATCTCTTAACATTTTCAAGAGAAATTACAATTTCACTAGATTCTGCATTCTCTGAAAGTTTACCTACATAGTCATTTTCATAATTTCCATCAATTAAATCATCAATGCCTTTTTGTAATACTTCATTTTCATCAGCTTTATATTTTGAATCTTCTTCAACATATTTATCTGAATCAGAAGTTAAAGTTGTATCTATTTCCCAATCTTCTTTTCCACCTAATGTACCATCATGTGAAACTTTAATTGGTTCTAGTACATATTCGTCTGTTTTTTCTAGATATTTATCATATGCAACAACTTTGTATGTAAATACTCTATTGTTTAAAGTATCTATTGTATCAACATAAGTTATATCTTCTTCACTGCCATTAGCAGTTACAAAAGCTACTACATCAGATTTTTCTTCATCGTTGCTCATATATGTTCTTATAATTTCATATCCTAAAATTGCATCTTTATTTTGAGCTTGATGGTCATTTCCTAGAGTGATTTCTACTTGATTTGCTTTTTCTCCAAGTTTTCTTTCAGCTCTAACTTGTGTGCCTTCTACCATTCTGTCTCCACCAGCTAAAATATATGCTCTTGACTCATCATTTACATAATAGATAGCTCTAGTTTCTTCATCCCATTGACTTGCATATTTAATTGTTTCCTCGTTTGGAACCATTCCCCATTTTTCAAAGAATGTTAATATGTTCTTTTCAGTAGCGGCACAAGCAAGTCTCATTAAGTTATTATCTTTATCGTTGCTAGTTAAAGTTAAATCTACACCATTTACTTTAGCTTTTGGTGCTTTTGAAGGATCTCTTGCATATCTATCCATTCTAGCAAATATATAACTATTTAATACTTGTTGATATGAATCATATTTTTTGAAGTTATATCCATTCATATCATATGCCAAGTGTAATTGCCAATATAATCCAAGTTGTGTAAATACATTTTGTGATTTACCAACTTTTCCTGAAGTTACTTTCTTGTATACTTCATCATAACTAAATCTTACAGAATCATTTGTATCTTCTGCTTGTGATAATACAGAGAAGTAGTTATTAGTTACTTCACCATGTACATATGCTTGTTGGTTTATTACGTGTCCAATTTCATGAGCAATACCCCAACCGAAGTTATTACCACTTACATATTTACCATTTTCATCTGTTTCAATTTGATGTCCTTGAGATAGTAATTTTATCTCTGGCCATTCAATTCCTATATGAGAACCACCTGCATACATAAATGCTCTACCTGTCATTCTCATATAACGAATATTTAATCTACTTCTTGGATATAAGTTCTTCTCACCTGCAGATTTATCTTCGCTTAATCCTTTATTTGCATAGAATAAATCAATCATATCATCCATTGTTTCAATTGAATTATATAATTGCTCTGCTTTTTGTGTTGTAGAACCATCACCCAATCCATCTAGTATTTGTTTAGCTGATACTGAATACATTATATGATCCATAACGATTTCTGTAGCTCCAAGAATACAGTTAACTTCATTATTTTCAGATACTGTTGTTCCATATTCTGTTTCGCCATAACTTTCTCCAGCAGGTACACAAATTTCATTATGACTGCCTTCAATAGTATTCATTAGGTTTTCTAATTTTCCTACATATTCAGTAATTGCTGTCATTTTAGCATCTTTATTGTCTTCTACTTTTGTTAAATCTAATACAGGTATTTCTTGTCCACCTTCAACTCTTACTCCATAATATTTTTCAAAAGATTTGAATGGTTCATCATCTTTAAGTCCTGTATAATTAATGTATAAAGAACCACCTTTTTCTACATCAAACTTAAATAGTTCTGGAATAGTAACAACATTTTTTCCAACTTTTAAGTTTTTAACAAGAGTTGTAGACCAATTTGATGCATATCCATGATATTGTGTTGCTATAAGTTGTAAGTTAGTTGATTGTCCTATATCTTTATATTCATTTCCTACATATATTGTAATTGTATCACCAGCGTGTGCAACAACTCCTAATGGTTGCCATGCATTCATACCGCTATTTTTAAATTCAATATGATTATCATAAAATGCTGTAACATTATCATCTATTTTTACAGTATTACACATTTTTTCGCCATTGATATATAAATCTTTAGCTTCATTTATTTCAATTAATAATTTATCTCTTTCTGGATGATATTCACCAGTTGCTTCATCAATTTCATTTAATTCAGCTTCTAATTTTTCTATATCTTCTAATAGAACTGTATCTTTTAATTTTACATGCATTTGATCTTCATATAATGCATTTATTCTATCTTCTAAGTCATCATAGTAATAGAAATTAATTTCTGCTATTGTTATTTTTCTATTACCAGTATCTCCTCTACCTACGTTAACAGCAATTTTTTTAGTTTTTATTGGTTGTGGTAATTTTATTACTGTGTAATTTTTTCCATCTTTATCTTGTCTTGTATATACTTGAGATGCTCTAATTGTAATAGCACGATTATTTTCATAATATGTGATACTAGCATAATTAATAGAGCCTGTCCATTCAGCTTGTGCTACAGTAATATAGTCCATAGTATATTCGTTATCAAATTCTACTGTTGGACCTTTTTCTCCAACATACCATCCACCTAAATCCCAGTCATTAACTTGGAAGAATGAGAAATAACTATCATCGACAATACCTAATGCAGTGTCTTTTGTTGTATCTAAGGTACTATCTACCATAAATCTCTTTTCGCCATCTTTATTTAATCTAACACTTACAATGTGATTTGTTAATTGTCCTTCTCCATTTGAAGTATTTATTAAATTACGTTTTGGCATTGAAACAGGTTGAACTGCAGTTGTTTCAGCAGTACCTATTGCAGATTGTTGACTTTCACCATGAGTATTTTTAGCAATTACATATGCTTGATATTTTGTTTTCTCTTTTAAGTTACTTATTCTATAAGTGCTATCTGTTATACTCTTTGCTGCAAGTATAAAATCGCCAGTATCTTTTTCTCTATAATATACATCATAAGAATCTGCTCTTGGATCTTTATCCCAAGATACTATTATTTCTTTGTATGCTCCTACTACACTAAGACCTGTTGGTTTATTAGGTGCACTAGTTGCAGTTGGAATTGCAACAATTGGTGGCTCACTATATCCACTAAACCATTCACCATTTACTGAACGAACTCTTATTTCATATTCAGTTGGTTTTCCATCTGTTTTTAATTGATCTTTTATTGCTTTGTTATTAAAGTTTTCAATTGTTAACATATGTCCATCTACTAAATGGTTTTCAGATACACCATTTGAAGTAATCAAAACCTCATATCCTGTTACATTTGGAACATAATTCCAAGACATAGTAATTTGTTCTTCTGTTACTTCTGCTTTTAATTGTTGTGGAATATCTAATTGTGGTTCTGGAATTTTATCACTCATTCCATTTAAGAATTCTACTTTAGCTATATCAGCTAATTTGTTGCTTTTTGTACCTGTTACTTTAATAGTAACTTTCTTTACAGCAACTTTAGTACCTAGCTCTACAACAATTGTTCCATCAGCATTTACTTTAACTATTCCTTCTGATGAAGTAAGATCAGCAAGTGCTGCTATTGAAGTTAAAATATTTGTTGTTGAAGCAACATCATATTTAGAATATAATGTTCTTCCTATAACTTCTGGATTTGATTCTTGCTTTACTATATTACAAACAAATTCTCTTTCTTCTCCATCAACAATACCAGTAACAATTATTGTACCTTGTTCTATATTGTTTTCTGGATTAATAGATGGTGATATAGTAATTACTTCTGTTGGAACTTCTTGTTCTTCCATATCTAAAGAAATCTCAACAGGATTTTCTTCACTTATATCTTGACCATCTGCTGGTTGTAAACTAACATAGTTTTCATTATTTTTTAATATATCTTCTACATTAGTTTCTCCTACTAATACTGTATCTGCTGTTACACCGATTTCAGTATTTTCAGGAACTATGTTTGCTATGAATGAAGGTACAGCCCCAACAAAATTTTGACCCTTATTTATTGCGGCATAAGATAGATCAACTATATCTATCTCTCCATCACCATTTAAATCATAGTTGTATGAAGCTTCACTGCTTCTATTTTCTATTTTAGAAATTAAAGCCTCAACATCATCATCTTTAACAGATTGGTCATTGTTAACATCACCAACTTGTACTATACCAAATTTAGTTGTAACATCGCTATCATTTAATTTTAGCATATCATAACCATTTGTATAGCTTAATTCAGATGTTGTATTTTCTTTAATTTCAACATTTTGACTATACTTTACATAACCAACGCCAGAAACATTTAAAGTATATGTTCCAGCTTCTAAATCTGTAAATGTATAATATAATTTTGTTTCATTTCCTTCGCCCTTAGAAAATACAGGTGCTTTTGATACATCTTGACCATCTTTTTTTAGTGAAACATTTAATTTAGTTTCTACTTGTGGAAGTCTTAAATCTAAATTGATAAATAGTTTTCCACTTCCTGATGTATTCATTGCTATTGCACTAGGCTCATTATTTATTGGAGACACTTCGTCATCTTCAACAACTTCGTCTTGCTCAATATTTTCTACAGTAGCATCATTTGGCTCATCAGCAACATCATTTTCGTCGTTTTCTACATTATCATTATTACTTTCTACAATTTCTTTAGAATTTACTTCTATTTGTTGAGAAGTAATAGGTTTAGTTTTTTCATCATTTATTACAGACGCATAAAGTACTGATACATTTTGTAATATCATACAAAATACTAAACTCAAAACAACTATAAGTTTTTGTGTTTTGCCCATAAGTCTTTCCCCTTTCATAAAATTTAAGCTAATCTATACGGTCAAAATATAGGTTAGCGTGCAATTTTGTAACAAATATGTAACATTTTATTAAATATTACCTAAATTGTTACTTACTGCGTTGATATTTTATCATAAAAAGCTGTTATAGTCAATTTTTAATGCTTTTTTATTACCTCTTTTTAGACAAAAAAGCAAGGCTTTTTTTAAGCCTTGTTTTACACTAATTTTTCTATATTTATTTCCAATCTATAACTTGATATTTTTTTACTAAATAACTATTTTTTGCTAATTTAGCTAAATACTCATCTGATTTAGAATCTGAGTAAAATTCTTTTATTACATACTCATCATATTCTTTATTTAATCTTTTTACTTTTTCTTCTCCATGACAATTTTTACCTTCAAATTTTCCTGTCTTTTTATTAACCTTTGTCGCTATTAGCTTTTCAACCTTTATCTTGCTACATATAGGGGCTAACAAAAAGTCTGGAGATGCAGAAATTACTACTATATTTTCTTTTCCTTCTAGCAAATTATATTTTATCTTTTTATTATTTTTATCCCAAAAATTTTTTACATATTCATCTACATTTTTTATGCCTTTTAAGAATGAGAAATACTTTTCTTTAAAATATTCTTTGCTTTTAATTTTTAGTATATATAGTACCATTCCATAAACTTGAATAGGCAAATATCTAATTAATAATATATTACTTTTTAAGGAATATAAGTAAAAATCTACAGAGCTATCTCCGTCATATATTG
This sequence comes from uncultured Clostridia bacterium, assembly GCA_947627255.1. Lineage (GTDB taxonomy): Bacteria > Bacillota > Clostridia > TANB77 > CAG-465 > CAG-465. The sequence continues at coordinate 29,793 of CANQVI010000007.1, forward strand.
TGCCATCAAAATCATATACATTTAGTTCTTTCATTCTAACTCCTTATTCAATGTTTATACTCTTAATTATCTCTTTTAATTCTTTAGCTTCCTCGCCTGTTAATCCTTCATTTATAACAGCTACTTTGTTATTCATGCTATAAAATGAAATATCCCACCAGTCATCACTATTATTATAATATCCTACACCTGCTTCTTCACCATTATTTAAAGTCATTTTCTCTGTAGTTCTATCTGTGCCACAAACAGCAAATTGTATTTTATATACATTTAGCATTGCATATTTATTTTCATCATTTTTATATAATTTTAAGCTATATACAAAATTTTCGTTATTTTGTTGCACTTCTTCATAATACCAATTACTTGGTATATCTAAATCTATCTTTATGCCTTCAATTACATTAGAGTATTTTTTACTAGCAACTTCTTCAGCTTTTGGCTCAGTAATACTAGAGTTAGTATTATTTGCCTCACTAGTAGAATTTTCTTTTTTCATATCTGTAAATTTATATATAGCAACTGCTAAAACAATTACAATTACTACAATAACTACGGTCCAAATGATTATTTTTTTATTTTTATCCATTTTTATCACCTTTTTATTTACTAGTATAATTTTATCACAATATATTATAATTAGCAAATTAATATTAAAAAGACACATTCATTTAAGAATGTGTCTTTTAATTTAGCTTATTCCCATACTTTCAGGAATTACAACTATAACTTCATCTTCAGGCATATTTTCTTGTAAGTCTTCTTGCACTACTATATCTTCTTCAGAATCTTGTACTTGTGGTACTTCTTCTATTTCGTCTTGTACAGTAATACTATTATCCTCAATTATCTCATCATTTTCAGTTTGAATTTCTTCTTGCTCTTGAAGTAATATTTCTTCATTTACATTTTCTTCTGAGTCTGTTTGAATTTTTTCTTCTTCCTTAGACAAATCTTCTTCTACATTGCTCTCATTTTCTTCAATGAGCTTTAGCTCTTCATTTGGATCACTATTTTTTAATTTTGGTAATCCGCCATTATTAACTTCGGATAAATCCCAAATTTCTGTAGAAAAGTTTAGTTCATTTTCAAAGAATTCTTCAGTTAACATATCAGAATCAACTGTAACTATTACATTGTTTATGTTTTCATTTCTTTGTGCAGTTGCTCTACCTTGTGTATCAGCAAGCTCATAGTTATTCATATATATGTCATGCTCATCAGTTGAGAATAGTTTTTTATCATCTGTTCTACCATCAAATTTATATCCTTGGTTTGTTAAATTAGATAATGATAGGTTGTTATTAACATTTACAGTATTTACTGCTTCTCCTATGAAGCCCCCTACATTTTCAGGAGTTTCCATTTCTGCTTTTACAAAATTATTTTGTAAAACTGCATTATCTGCGTATCCAACAAAACCTCCTACATTTAAATTATCAGTAGTAGATTTATTAACTAAACTTCCGACTGCATAACTATTATTGATTTCTGAGCTTTCTATTCTACCTACAAATGTACTAACTGCATCATCATTTGAATTTACTTTTGCATTTGAGCTTGACTCTTGAATTACGCTGTTATTTTTAACGTATCCTACAAGTCCGCCACTATTATTATTTGCTGTAATCTCAACATTTTTTGCGTGTACATCTTCAAAAGTAGAGTTATCTACTAGACCTGCAATACCTCCAACATTATCTGTTGCATAGACTGTAGAGTCCTCTACAATAACATTAGTTATTGTAGAATTTTTGATTGTTTTACTTAAAACTCCCATATCATCTAAATCTGCACTAATCATTGCATTTTTAATTCTAATATTTTCTACAGTTGCACCATCCAATGTATTAAATATTGGTAGTCTGTTTCCAGAAATTGTATAGTTATTACCATCTAATGTTCCTGAGAATACTGTATCTATAACAGCTTCTCCCTCTACATATTCAGTTAAATCTATATCATTTCCAAGTGTAATAATTGCATTTGGATCTTCTTCTATTTTACTTATTAATTCTTCTGAAGTTGTTACTACTTCTTTTCCTATTTCAATTTGTTCTTCATCTAAGCTAATTGTTGCTGCTTCAGCTTTTTGATCAAATGGCTCAATGTTAAAGTCATTTGTTTCTAATCTTATTTGCTGGAAGTATTTTTTCTTAACTGCTGTACTTCTTGATAGATTTCTATCTTTATTATCTGCATCTTCTTTTAATGCTTTACAGTACTCATTGTATATTTCTTCTGCATTTATGTATGTACCTTGATCATTATAATGTTCAGATAATTCTTTGTATCTATCTAGTTTATAACTTTCAAATGTTATATCTTCATCTTTCATTATATAACGTAATGCTGTTAAGTCTGTTGTCTTTTCGCCAGTACCTTTCTGTATTCCTATGTATGATAATGTATAATATGGTACTAATCCTTCATAGTAACCACCTTCACCAGCCATTTGCCATGCTATATATTTAAAGTTTGCACCATCTGGTCTATCGTTATCTGCATGTGGCTGATACCAGTGTATATTGAAGATTGAGTCTGTATCAGCACCAGGTGACCTTCTTTCATAGTCTTTTACTCCTGGTCTTAACATTATCTTGTTTTTCCATAGGTCTTCCATAGAATCAAGTTTCATATTCTTAACCATATCTGGAGTTAATGGTGTATATGCTACTACATCATCACCAGCGTCTTGCTGATCTGGACCAACTTCTGGATATGATACTTGTACTGAAATATTTGCTTTTTGATCTGATGTTAATGTAAAGTATGCTTTAGCCTCTATCCAATCTAAGAAGTCATTTACTCTAAAGTATTTATCATAATATGCATGTAGCTTATCATCATTTTCAACACTTGATTTTCTCAAGTTTTGAGATACATTATCTTTAAATACTGGGTTTGCTAAATCTGCTTCTTCATCGAATATATTTGGACTTACCCAACCATCTCTATAGTATTGTTGTACGAATCCTGCAGCGTAATCTTCTGCGCCACCTCTACGTCCATAGCCGTTTAAGAATATCTTAGAGTCTTGGTTGTGTAGAGTTTCGTGTGTTCCTACTCTGAAGTTATCTAGCATTTTAATTACTGCCCAGAATACTTCATTACCATTTGCATAAGCACCACCATGCGTTGCTGGCCATCTTCCTATTGCTTCAGCAAAGTATTTGTGATATGGCTCTTCTGTTGTTAATGGATTATTATATACTGTTATATTACCAACACCTGTATATGTATATCTCATATCATAGTTTGTATCACAATATTTATTTATGTTGTCTGGTCCCCAATAATTGTATGCAAATGTATAGAATGATTGTACTTCACTTAACCACTTTTCAACTTTAGCTTTGAAAGCTTCAATTTGTTTTGGATCATTAGGGTCAGTCATATAAACTCTTAATGAACCAAAGTATGCTTGTGATGGAGATGACATTACATACATTGAGTTCTCAGGTACTGTCATAAGTGGTAAGAAGTCAGTTTGTACTTTACCATCTTTTAACAAGTGATCCCATAATGTGTAATATAAGCCTTCAGAGCCTTCAACGTTTATATCATAGTAATATCCACCTTTGAAGTGATCTTTAAACCAGTCAATTCCTTTTTCGTAATGTGTTAATGTCTTTACATAGTAGTCTAAGTAATATCCTAGGTTAGATAGTTTAGTATATTTTACAAAGTAACTATTGTAGAAACCTGCTGTTCCATTTGTTGCTGAGTTTGAACCTTGTACAAGTTGGTCAGTAAGATATTCCATTGTCATATCTTTATCAAACATCTCATTTGAATGGAACATAGTAGCATCTGCTAAGTTTATACCATCCATATCTAGGTTATACCAATATGTAAAGTAGTTATATGCAAATAGTAATTTCTTCAATTCACCAGTATTTATAAGCTCACGTTCGATAAGATCATCAAGAACATCACTTTCAAAGTTTGGTGAATATCCCATATTTACTAATAGATTTATAACAAAATCTTCTATATGGTATTTAGTATAATTTTCAAAGTGCTCTCTATATAATCTACTGTCATTTTCTACCTTTTCTGTTACAGGATCTAAATCCTTCTTAAATTCATATTTTGAAGCTTCTTCAATAAGCTTTTTGATACTGTCTTGATTTGGATCTACTACATAGTTGTTATAGTTATATCCAACATTTAGTTCAGTTATCATATAAGATGCTACATTTCCATAATAATCATCAAAAGCTATACTATATTCAAGTTTTGTTCCATCTTCAAATACAATATATATCTTATCTAGACTATTGTAGTCTTCTGTAGTTAGATGTGATACCATTACGCCATCTTTATTAAATGGAACTACATATTTAATTACCTTTTCATATAGTGGGTTATCAACAGGTATCTTATTACCATCTCTAATTATTTCTTTTGCATCATAGAATGGCATTAACTTATACATGTTGTGATATGCTATCTCTCTAGATTCCTCGTATGTAGTTAATTCTGATACTCTATTGTAGTCTGGAATATATATTTCAGTATTCTTAGGTTGTTTTCCACCATCGCTATATGATGCAGATACACCTTTTAATACTGGTAAGTTATCTATTGATGCATCATCACTAATAGTCCAAATTTCATCACTTAATTCAAGTGTATTTCTAAAGAAGTTTGCATCAAGCTCTTCTTTAGATATAGTCTTAACACTTTCATCTTCTTCATGTTTAACAACTGCAGTATCTAGTTGGTAGTTATTACTTGATTCAGAATGAAGTTTACTTCTCTTATAGTTATATATTGCACCAACACCTTTATTACCTTCTACTAAGCTTAGGTTATTTTTAAGTTTTAGACCTGCTGAGTTAGCATTATTCGCATCAGTTCCTACAATACCACCATTTCCATTTCCGTAAGATTCATTAAAGCCATAGTATGCTGCCATCTTCATGTTAACTATATTATTATTTATTTCACATGTATTTTCAGCTGATACTACAAGACCTGCATTATTCCACCAACCTGATGACATTGTACCTTGTACATAGCAGTTTTCTATCTTAGACTCATTCTTTAAGTATATAACACCAGCTGATATACTTTGACTTAAGTAAGTAGTATTGTATGTTATGTTAGTTGCACTACATTTTTCAACTACTGACTTATTAGATACTTCGTATATCAATGCAGAAACAGCATTACTTGCTGATACTAAATTGTCTACATGTACATTTGATACTACTGTAGAATTTGTAGCATAATTTGCTATTACTCCTCTATTTCCACTTGTATATACAATATTCTTTATTTTTAGATTTTCAACTTTTGCATTATCTAATTTATTAAATAGTGGAATAGTTAGATTACTAATTGTATGGCCATTACCATTTATAGTTCCTTTATAATCAAAGTCTATATATGCTGTTTGCTTATCTGTTATTGGATAATCTAACAAGTCATAATCTTTATCTAGATTTATTACATCTCCAACATTATTATGAGCTTTCATTTTTGCAATTAAAGCTTTAAATGAACCTTTATATTCGTATTCTTCAGTATTCTCTAATATATCAAGTGTAACTTCAAGAGGTTTTAACTCATCTTCACCTGTATATACCATTGCATCTTTATAATCTAGTACTAGTTTTAGCTTTCCATCTTCTTTTCTATAGCTTGTAACCTTACTATAGAATGTTGGTATATTCTTCATTGATACTTCAACTAAGCTATTATCTACAACGCTAAGGTTATCTTCTGTTAAGCTGTCAACTCTTACTGCATTACCAAGATCGTTAAATGTATATAGTTTGATGTCTACTATATCTTTCATCTCAATGTATCTAGTTGTTAAAGATACTATTTGATTATGAATTCTAATGTCGCTTAAGTAGTTCTTCTCATCAGTACTATCTGCGTCTCTATCGTAAGTTGAGTAAACTGATACTGTATATTTTTCAGCTCCTGTTTTCTTAAATGTAATATCATTATTTTCGCCAACGCTTAATACTTCTTTTGAAGTTTCTACTTTAGTACCATACTCATCTATTACTGCAACTTTTGTAGTCTTATTTGCTGCATCTTCATCAGATACTGTTATACTTAATTTAATAATATCTGCATTATCATCTGAAATGTCATAAGTGAAGTCTGTAACTTTAACATGGTCTTTTAGTACTTCATAATCTAGTGTTCTATCTTCTAATGGTACTACATTACCACTATTTAGAACTATTGAATTTATTTTAGCACTATATTTCTGAGCTACATCTTTACCAGGTAATGTAATAGTATAAGTATTATCTGTTTCAAGTACTTTATTAAGTGTATACTCTACATCATCTATATATATTATTTCAGGATATAAAGCTTCATTTTTAGTAACACAGTCAAATGTAAGAGTAATATCTTCATTCTTCTCAAAGTAGTTTGTTTCTTCTTGCTTATTGTTATACATCTTTACATTATCTAAAGTAACACCATAATCTCCTGTTAGCATTAACTTTCTTTCAAATATTGGATGATTTGTATATACATTATCATTTGCACTTGTTTCACCTTGTAGCTTGTTATCATCTAGGTCATATGTTGCTTTTATTTCGAAGTTTACTAGTTGATCTTTTGTAACTTCAAACTCAACATTACTATTTGAGCCAACAGTTATTTGTTTTTCAACATTACCTATTGCTGCGACAATGTTACTTGTACTTATTACACCATCTGGGTCAATTACGTTAAATGATAATTTAACCTTTCCACCAGCCAAGTCATTTTCTGACCTAAAGTCTGTAACATGTGGTGCATCTTTTATTACTTCTATCTTATCGCTATGATTAAATTCTTCTACGTCTCCGTTACTAAACTTAATGTATTTAACAGCTATGTCTTCAAGACCAATCTCATCTTGAGCTGTATAGTATATTCTATAAGTCTCTGGTTTATCCTCTAATGCTTGAACATCATAGTCTTTACCATTTATTACAAGTGATGTTATACCTACTGCCTTATCTTGATTTGTATGGTCTTCTTTATCTATAATTATTACTTTTGTACTACTAATAGTGTAATCTATTGCAAATGTTTCACCTCTCTTAGGATATTTAGTATCTAACCTACTACCCAAAATTGATGTATTAACACTTGAGTTGAATGAATCATTAATTGGAGTCCATGGAGTCAAATATTCATACCACTCAGGGGCCGCAAATAATTGACCATTAACTTGTAATTTATATACTGCTGTTGGTGGATATGGTACCTTAAATACAACTGTATCAGTTGCTGCTGCATTTTCTATTTCTTTAGATTCAATTTTTCCACCTTGAGAATTCATTAAAGTAAATGTTAATTTGTCATATGCTAATTTTCCATCATTATCTACTAATTTGTATTTAACTGTTACAGTCTCTTCATTAACATCCTCTATGAAATCTTTTATTACAAGTGTTGGATCTGTTTGAAGCACCATACACCATGCAGAACCAACTTCAGCTGGTATATCTAAAGCTGTTCCATTTTCTAGTATTACTTTTTCAAAGTTTATACTATTTTGATTAACATCAAAGGCTTTATATTGTACAAAGTATTCGTCATCTCTATTATTTTTAGTAATTGGTTTAACTTCATACTCTCTTCCATCAATGATAGCTTTTACTACTTTAAGATTTGTTCCTGTTGAGCAATCAAAATTTAATAGTTGATAATTCCATAATGTAAATAGTCCGCCAAAATTAGTGAATTTCAAATTATAAGTCATCTCACCTGATAATTTATAGTTCTCATCAAATATACTTTCTGTAATTATATATTTTGCGTTAGGATCTTCTTCCTCTTCCTCTTCTTCTCCTTCAGTACTTGGTTCTTCACTTGCAAATAGGCTAAATATTTTTTGCATTATATTTTGCTTTTCTGCTTGAACATCTGGTCTTAAATCGTAAGTTGCATCAACTAATGCATTATACTCATCTTGAGTTGTAGTCATTCCAATTTGCTCTAAATTAAATTCATATTCTGATTCACCTTTTGTTAACTCTTCACTATGTATTTCATCTTCTCCTTGCTTAATAATAAGTTTAGGATATGACTGTGTAAGTGAATTATCTGGGTCATTAACTTTAAATGAAACTCTCTTGTTACTTTCATCTATTATAAAGTGTGTTACTGTTGGTTTTTGCTTATATACTTTAATGTTTATAGGATCCATACCTTCTGGATATATTATTTGGTCTATTAAGCTTGAACCAATTTGAACACTCTCTATATTTTGAGGGAATACTCCTGTTGTGTCAGGTGCTTGAACAGTTATTGAATATGTGTCTTCTACTACTTTACCATTTTCAGTTACGTTAGTAACTTTATAACTCTCATCATCTATAGAAATCTTCTTAACTTCTTGGTCAACATTTGTATTTATCTTAAATGTCAATACGACATTTTCACCCTTTTCTACATATTCTTTATCTATACTTTGAGATACGATTGTTACTCTTGGTTTAGTTTCTTTCTTAACTTCAAATAATGTCTTTTCTTCATAAGTAGCGTGATCACCAACATCACAATATGCTCTAAGTTCTACAGAATATGTACTAACTTTTCTTAAATCCATTTTTACAGTTTTTGTAACTTCTGTATCAAGATCAATAGCTTTAGTTGCTATAATTGAACCAGCACTATTTTTCATGTAGGCTGTTAAACCTATTACAGAGTCATCTTCGTCTTTTAATTGATATGTAACAACTGCTTCACTAGTTGTTGTATCTTCATTAATCTCAGATACATTTTCTGCTACAGGATCAGCATACTCATATATGTAAGATAGATTTCTATCTATTGCAAATTCTTTATCTTTTATTTTTACACCATCGACGCTTATCTTATTTACACCCTTTTGAACTGGTTCTAATGTTAATTTATATACTCCATTTTCACCTTTAGTAACAGGGTAATCTTTACCGTCAATTATTATTGTATCTACATCTTCGTATGACATTAAGCTATTTTCAAATGAAATGCTTACTTTTGAGCCAATTGGAACTCTCTTTGATATTGTAAGATTTTTAACTCTAAAGTTAGACTCTTCTTTCTTAGTAATCTCAATTTCTTGCTCTCTAAATACATCTTCAATTACGTCACCATTTTTACTTAATGAATATTTATTTTCTACCTTGATAGTATATTTCTTTCCAGGTGTTAAATCATTAAATGTATATTTGTTCTTTCCAGATTGTACTTTTGATCCCTTTTGTTCTACTTTACCGTCATCACTTATTAGTAAGATGTAGCTTTCTTGTAAAGCATTGTCATCATCTTTTATCTCAAATTCTACAGTTACACTATTTTCTTGGTTACTTGCACTGAAGTTTGAAATTGTAGGTTTATCTTTTAGTACTTCTATACTTGCAGTTGGGTTTTCACCTTCAAATTTATCTGATGATATAACTCTAGAACCACTTAATGTTACTGAGATTATCTTGAATTCTTGCTCTCCAGCTTCACCGTTAGTAACTATATCTACATAGTAATTAAATTCTCCATCTTCTTCAATAGCATTTACTGTATATTCTATACCTTGTGATTCTTCATCGTTTAAGTCTTGAACTGTAACTTTTTCTGGTACAAGTGAAGTCTTGTTTTCACATTTAAATCTTAATTCAATTGCTTCATTCTTAGCAAAGTATTTCTTCTCTTCATTTGATTTATTAAATGTCTTAACATTGCTTATAGTTAAACCGTAATCTGATACTAATTTAAAGTTTTGGTCTTTAGTAACAGTACCTTCATTTTGGTCTTTATCTATTGTGTTATAGTCTAGGTCATATTTTACTTCTACATTTAATACATGTTCTTCATCTGGTTCAAGATTACTAACAATAAATGTAGTTTGACCTTTATTTAGATTTTCTTCTTGACCATGAACTTTAGCTACACCTGAAGTCATTGCATCATCTGGATCAGTTACATTAACAGTAAATATTACAGAATTTTGTTCTAACAAGTCTTTTGAAGTAATAGTAATTGTAGGTACATCTCTTAAGATTTCAATTGTATCTGCAATTGAACTTGGTGTATCAACTGATAGATTATCTCCAAAGTATATTTTAGTTACTTTTAAGCTTTGTACTTGTGAAGTATCTGATACGTTGTATGAAATCTTATACTCATTGGCACCTTCATCAACTGGTACTAAAGTATATTCATCTCTTTCATTTATAACTACCTTAGTAGGTTTAGCATCAATATTAGATTCAATCTTATATGTAAGCTCTATTGTTTCTGATTTCTTTGGATATCTATTTGTAATTTTTTCTGTTGTTGCCATAGCTGCAGGTTTTATTTCTACTGTGTTTTCGTCACTTGAAATAATTTCCTCACTATGTGTTGATCCGTCTGCTCTATCATAATCTGCTTTTATTACTGCTTTGTATGTACCAGCTTTAGAAACTGTAAATGTTGCTTCAAATACTTCTGGAGATAGACTCTGTTCTGAAACAATTTCACCTTGCTCATTTTGTAATACTACATATATATTAGTTACTGTATTATCATTATCTGTTAAATCAAAATGAACTTTAATATTAGAATTATCTTCACTATTTAACTCCAATACTTGTGCTTTTGGGTTGTGCTTGAATATTACAACTGATTGTGCTTCTTCAAGTTCAACTTTCGCTCCATTTTCTAGAATAATTTTACTTACAGTAATTTCTTGTCTTACATCTACTTTTTCTTGTCCATATGGATATTCAATTAAGTAAGTGCCCTCTTCATCCTCAACTGGTGTTACTTGATATTCTTCATCACCAATTACAACACCATAAATTGGATAAATTGAGTTGTTTGTAGTCTTAAATTTAATGTTAGCATTAAATAATACTTCTTTTTCTACACTATCTAGTCTAAAGTCGCTTACTTGTAGGTTATAATCTGAAACAAATTGAACGTTTTCTTGTGTTGCATATACTTTTGTTTCTTGATGTTCATTATTTTGATAATCATTATCTCTGTCGTAAGTTATCTCAAGTTCAACATCATATACCTCTAAGTCTTTAAGATCTAATGTATATTCTGTAACACCACTTAAGACATCAACTTCAACTACATCATCATTTTTAGTGTTTTTAGCTCTTATCTTTCCACTTACGAAACTATTATCGCTATCGTCTATGTTATAAGTTACTACAACTTGTGATGTAGATGTATCTACATTAAAGTTTTCAATAGTAAGTTCATCTTTTAGTATTTCAACAGAAGAACTGTATTCTACTGATACTTTTTCGCCTTCATATTCTACAGCTGTTACCTTTAGTTCTTCTTCTCCAGCATTTGTACCAGTTGTATATGTAATCTTATACTTACCATTCTCTGTTTCTTCTACAGGATAACTTTCACCATTTATTTCTATCTTTAAGATTTTATCTACTGTATTTGATTCGATTTCGTATGTAACATCTATTTCTTTTTGCTTTTCAGCATAAGTAGGTGTTAAATCATTTGTAATTTTGGCTGTTATTGGTGTTTTTATATTAGTTTGAGCTAGTTCTTCTTGCTCATGAACTTCACCATCTATACTATCATAATCTGCTACTATTTTAACGGTATAAGTTCCTGCTGTTGCCACTTTTTCAAATGTTACTGTTGAAGAATTTTTCTCTATACCTACTTCTTGAACTGTTTCACCAGTTGAATTTACAAGTAATACTTTAGCATTTTCCATAATATTAGCTTCATCTATTACTTGGAAGTTAACTACTGCTACTCCATTTTTTAATCTTACATCTAAATTACTTATTGTTGGTGCTTTTTTAAATATCTCAAATTTTGCTCCATCTTTAACTAATAATTCTACACCATTAGATAATACTACGTCTGAAATATTCATTTCCTGATTTTCTTCTTTTAAGTAGTCTACTAAAGCATAGCTTACTCCATCTTCGTTTACTACAGGATATCTTATTCCATCAATAATAACATATGATACTTGATATTTTCCTGCATTTGTACTTTCAAAAGTTACTTTAGCTTTAGACTTTTCTTTTAGCACTTCAGTTTTAGTAATCTTAAATGTTAGCTCGTAATCGTTTATAAACTCAATTTCTTTAGCTTCAAATATATCTTCTATCTTATACTCATTTTCTGAGTTTTCATGTTCTTCATCTAAATCGTAGTTACCTACAATTTTTAGCTCGTATTTACTATTTTCTAGTTCTTTAAGATCTATAGTATTTGTTCCTTCGTTTATTTCTTTTTCTAATACTTGCTCATTTGTATCTATTTTTGTTAATACAACTTTTGCTTTATCTGTTAAAGCTTTATCTGTATCTGTAAATTTAAATGAAACGCTTGCATGTTGATATGCATCACTAAATGAATATTCTGTTATGCTTGGCGCATCTTTTAAAACATATACTTCTACTGTATTATCATCTACTTCAACATTTTGAGTATAAACAAGTTGTTGTGCAACTAGTTCATCTTTTCCATAAATACCTTTTACTTTATATGTTACTTCGTATTTATTTTCTTCAAGTATGCTAGCTGGAAGTGTTTTTCCATTTACAACAATACTTGTTAATTCTTCATCTGTATTAGATGTAATTTCATATGTAACTTTTATTTCTGAATTCTTTTTAGCATATTTATTAGTTACACTAGAAGATACAATATTCGCTTTAATAGCTACTGTTGCAGTATTTGAACCTATCTTCTCTTTATTATGTTCTTTTCCATCTACTAACTCATAGTCTGCATAAATTTCAACAGTGTATTCTCCAGCTTTATATACTTGTGTAGAATCAAAAGATACACTTGTTGCTGTCTTATCTAATGATACTTCATTACCAACAACATTTCCTTCTTTATCTAGTAACTTAGCATATAATGCCTTAACTGTATTATCTACATCTGTTAATGTAAATGTAGCTGTTATTTTATTTAATTCGTCTGCTACTTGAGTTGTAACTTGTGCACTAGGTGCAGTTTTAAATACTTCAAAGCTTTGAGTATCTTTTAGTTCAAGTTCTATATCATTTTCTAGTTTTACACCTGTTATATGATGTTCTGTATTATCTTCGTTATCATATGAAACTTTTACAATATACTGACCATCTTTAAATTGAGCTTCGTATTCGTTACCATCTATTACTACAGATTTAACTTTATACTTTGCTTCATTTTCACTAGTAAATGTTACTACAATTTCATTATTTTCTCTGTCAACTTTTACGTCTTTTATTTCAAGTTTTGCTTTGTAATCTGAAATTACTCCAATTTCTTGCTCAGTAAATATGTCATGTAGTCCGTATGTATTTAAGTTATTATCTTTATTGTCATCTAAATCATAAGTACCTTCAAGTTTTACTGTATATTTTCCATTAGCTAGAGTATTTAGATTTACTGTATTTAAACCTACTTGAAGTGGTTGTGTTAATACATTCTTGCCTTCGCTATCTACTATAACTACTTGTGCATTATCTAATATGGCCTCTTCATCATTTACTAATTCAAATGTTATTGTCTGATCTTTTACAAGGCTGTTAAACTTATACTCTTTAATACTTGGTTTATCTTTTAATACATAGTACTCTGTCTCTACTGGTGAGTCTACTATTACAGTCTCACCATTATACATTACAGCAGAAACTGTATATTTCTTTAAGCCATATTCAGTTGAATCAGCAGGTACAGCTACAGTATAAGTGCCATCATCATTTCTTGTTGCACTATATAATGCATTTTCTACCATAATTCCTGTAGGATCACTATCATTATTTGAATTAAATGTATAATTAACTTTTACCTTTTCACCTTTTTGTACATAATAGTTTTCAACTTTATTCTCTTGGATAGATGCTACTGTTGAGATTTTTACAGTTGTCTCTCCAATCTTATCTTTGCTTTCATGTACAAGACCATCATCTAACTCATAATCTGCTCCAACTTCAATTTTATATTCTCCAGCTTTAAAGATTCCATTTTCTGGTGATTTAAAGTCTACAGATACCTCATCATTATCTATATCTCTAGTTTCTATTACATCACCTTTTGGATTTACTAATTTTATGTTTAGATGAGTTAATGTCTTATCATTATCTGTTAATGTAATATCTGCAGTAATTGTTTCTTGATTTTCATCTGTATGAGCATTTAGTTCAACAGATGGTTTATCTTTAAATATTACTACACTATTTTGTAAATTTGTAAAGTCTTTTAGATTGTCTAAAATTGCTTTTGTAAGCTTAAGTTCTGTTCTTTCTTCATCTTTATATGGTATTTCTAGTGTATAAGTCTTACCATCTTTTGTAATGTTACCATAAGTTACACCATTTATCTCTACTTGATTTACATAGTAATCTGTATATTCATCATTGTCTTCTGATGCATTTGAGCTTTCAAATGCTAATTTAACAGTTTTAGCATCTCTATTAACTTCTAGAATTCTAAAGTTTTCTAAAGTAAAGTTATATTCACCTATTATCTCAAATTGACCTTCTTGTGCAAGAGTAGTCTCTTGGTTTTGAGATCCTACTGCTTTATCTGAATCTAAGTCATAAGTAATATATACTTCTACTCCATATTTATTGAACTCTTTAATATCTGGTAGTAAGAAAGATGTACTATCTTTAGTAGTAAATTCATACTCTTTTCTTTCATTGCTTTCTTTATCTATTATTACATATTTACCAGATACAAATGTTTCTTCTGGATCTGTAATAGTAAATGAAAGAACTGGGTTATCACTAGAACCTCCAACTGCTAAGTTACTTACAGTTGGTATTTCAGATTTTAGTACTTCAACCTTTGATGTATAATCTACGTTTGCACTCTTATCATTTTTAAAGTTAATTCTAGTAACTTGTAAATCTGTTTCTCCAGCTCGTTCTGGCATTTTGACATTTACTTTATATACACCATCTTTTACTTTTTGTGCTTCATATGCAACTTGGTTTACAATTATTGTATCTACTTCTTCGTTTGTATTTGTAAGTAAAGTATACTCAACTTCTAGTTCTTGACCTTTCTTTGCATATTTTCCAGAGTTGCTGCTTACTATTTTTGCACCTGTCATTACTTCGACTTTAGTTGAAACAATTGTCTCTTGTTCGTGTGTCTGACCATCTACAGCGTCATAGCTTGCTATAACTTCTATAGTGTATTCTCCAGCATCATAGTATTTATCTTCATTACCAAATGTTATAATCTCATTTTCAGATTCAACTTTTTGTTTTGCTAACTCTACGTTTTGTGAATTTAATATTCTTACGTATACGTCTTTTGCTATGTTATCTTGATCTGTTAGGCTAACATCTGCTTTTATACTCTTTAAGTCGTCTGCTACAGTACCAATAACTATTGCTTTTAAAGACTTAAATACTACAACTTTGTTATCTTCAGTAATTGTAAAGTCTTGTAAATTATTTAGTATAGCTTTCTCTAATACTAGTTCTGTTCTATTCATTTGAGTATATGGTACTTCTACAGTATATGTAGTTCCATTCTTTTCTACATTTTCATATGTATTTCCATTTATAACTACTGTATCTACATAGTAATCATCATATTGGTCATTATCTTCTGATGCATTTGTACTTTCAAATTCTAGTACAATTACTTCATTTTGTGTATCTACTTTTTTAACTCTAAAATTACTAAATGTAAATTCGTAATCTCCAATTGCTTCAAATTGTTTTTCTGCTAGTAATTTTGTTTGTTGATTAACTGTATTTTCTTTATCTGAATCTAAATCATATGTAATAAATACATCTACATCATATTTTGTAAATTCTTCTATGTTATCTAACTCAAATGATAGACTATCTAATGAATCAAATGGAATTTCGAATTCTTCTCCATCTTCTGTGTTAGTGATAACAATTCTACCACTTACAAATGTATTTTCTTCATCTGTAACAGTAAATGAAAGTAATGGTTTATCTAATGTAGTATCTACTGATATTGCTGTTACTACTGGCTCTGTATCTTTCAATACATCAACATCAATACTATTTTCTACATTTATTACTTCGTCTTCTGAGTATCTAAGCTCAGTTAGATTATATTTATATTCTCCTGCAACTTCTGGAGTGTTAACTCTAGCCTCATATTTGCCATTTGCTACTCTTCTTGGAGTTACTACTTGACCATTTATTACAACAGATTGTAATTCTTTATCTGTATTAGCTTCAATTTCGTATGTTAATACTATTACGCTATCTTTAGCTACATAGTATTCTTGTGCTACTCCACTTATAACATTTGCACGTATTTTAACATTAGCTTCCTTACTAGCAATTACTTCTTCTTCATGTTTTTCTCCATCTGCTCTATCATAGTCTGCTAGTATCTCTACTTTATATTCTTGAGACTCAAACACACCATCTTCTGCTTTAAATTCAACTTCTTTAATATGTTCTTCTACGTCTTTAGTCTCTATAACATTACCTTTAGCATCTACTAATCTTACACATAATGCACTTAATACATCATCTGTATCCATAATATCATATGTAGCTTTAATACTACTCATATCATCTGATACTGTTGTACTAGTAATAGTTGCTGTTGGTTTATTTTTAAATACTACTATAGTACCTTGTTCTAGATTTGTAAATTCTTTTAAGTTTGCAAGAATTACCTTATCTAAAGTTAATTCAAGTCTTGCGTCAGTTTCATATGGTATTTCTATTGTATAAATATTGTTATCTTTAGACTTAATCTCATATTCACTGCCATTTACAAATACTTTCTTAATATCGTAATTTGAAGTATTAGAGCTTTCAAATGAAAGTACAACTACTTTTCTTTGTGTATCTACTTTAACAAAGCTAAAGTTTTGTAGAGTAAACTCATATTCTCCAATAACCTCAAATTTACTATTTTCAGTAATAGTATCTTGATGTTCATTATCATCTTTATTTGAGTCAAGATCGTATGTTAATTCAATTTCTACATTGTATTCTTTAAATTCTTCTATATTTTCAAGTACAAATGTAGTGTTGTCTCTTGATTCAATTGGTAGTTCTTGTTTTTGTCCATTTCCTGTTATTATTACTTTACCACTTACAAATGTATCTTCTTCATCTGTAATAGTAAATGAAAGTACAGGAGCATCTGGATTATCATCATTAACTACAATATCACTAATTGATGGTTTTACAGTTCTTAGTACATCTACCTCTTTAGTATTTGTAGCTGATG
>CANQVI010000008.1 GCA_947627255.1 uncultured Clostridia bacterium
CTTTTATTTTGCAACACTTTCAATATTTTGTAATTCAAATCTATATTTTTGCTCTACATTAGGATATTTATTATGATCTACTTCACTTAAAAACATATCTAATGGTCTAATCCAAAGATCTCCATCTCCATATAGTCTTCTATATACTACATATTTTTCCTTTGTCTCAGAATGAGTTGCAACATCTTCAACTAAATAATAATCACCTTTAAAGTGTTTATATATTCCCTTAATTTTTAACTCTCTCATATTTTTCCCTTTCTCTTCCCTTTTCTAAAGAAATTTATTTTTTATAAAATCTTTAATTACTACAAAAAGGAATGTTTATTTCTACATTCCTTTTTTTGCTACTTAAAACTTAGTTTTTATACATTTTTACCACAGCATTGTTTATATTTTTTTCCACTTCCACATGGACAAGGATCATTTCTTCCTACTTTCTTTTCAGATTTTGCAGGTTTTCTTTTTGGTGTATCCTCTCCTGCTGCATTAGTCATTAAATTAGTTATATTGTTGTTCATTTTTACATTTACAACTTCTTCTTTTTTCTTAGGTCTTAATGAAAATACAGCTTTTACAGATTCTTCTCTTATAGCCTTTACTAATTCTTCAAACATATTAAATGATTCTATTTTATATGCTTCTAATGGATTAGTTTGTGCATATGCTCTAAGTCCAATTCCTTCTTTTAATGCAGTAATTGCATCAATGTGATCCATCCACTTTTGATTAACTGTATTAAGTACAAGATATTTAGCTATTTTATTAAATTCATTTTCAATATTTAATTTCTTAGCTTCTTCTACTCTCTTATCATATATACTATCAATTTTAGCAGTTAAATATTCAACAACATCTTCTTCATTTAAGCTCTTAATTTCATCTTTTACTACTATTTCATCTTCGCCAAATAAGTTCTTTAAAACAGCATTTACAGCATTATAATCTATACTTTCGATATTATCTGCATCTGTAAAATATTCATTTGCAATATTTACTAATATACCTGTATATAATTTCTTAACAATATCAAAAATATTGTCACTAGCTATAACTTCTCTTCTTTGAGAATATATAATTTCTCTTTGTTGATTCATTACATCATCATACTCAAGTACATTTTTTCTAATAGAATAGTTTCTTCCTTCAACTTTCTTTTGAGCACTTTCTATTGTACTAGTTAACATCTTTTGCTCTATTGGAACATCATCTGGTAATCCTAATGCATTAACTATTCCTGCCATTTTATCTGAGCCAAATAGCTTCATTAAATCATCATCCATAGCAATATAAAAACGAGAAGAACCAGGGTCACCTTGACGTCCAGAACGTCCTCTTAACTGATTATCTATACGACGTGATTCATGTCTTTCACTACCTATTATTCTAAGACCACCTGCTGCAATAACTTTCTCTTTTTCTTTTTGTATTTCAGGTCTATATTTTTCCTCTATTTTTGCCATAGCCTCTTTAGCTTCAATAATTCTTTCGTCATCATTTGGTATAGGAGTTATTGCAAGTTCTATTTCCTCAGGTGTATATCCTTTTTTAGCAAGTTCGCTTCTTACAATAAATTCTAAGTTACCACCAAGCATAATATCTGTACCACGTCCTGCCATATTAGTTGCTATTGTTACAGCTTTAAACTTACCAGCTTGAGCTATTATTTCAGCTTCTTTTTCATGGAATTTAGCATTTAAAACTTGATGAGGTATATTCATTTTTCTTAATATATTACTTATAATTTCAGATTTATCTATAGAAACAGTACCAACTAATACAGGTTGTCCTTTTTCGTAACATTCAGCTACTTCTTTAGCAATAGCATTAAATTTAGCGTTTTGATTTTTATATACTACATCATTATTATCTTTTCTAATAACAGGTTTATTTGTTGGTATTTCAACTATATCTAACTTATATATACCTTTAAATTCATCTTCTTCTGTTTTAGCAGTACCAGTCATACCTGCAAGTTTTTGATATAATCTAAAATAGTTTTGGAAAGTTATAGTTGCAAGAGTTTGAGATTCATTAGCTATTGTAACTCCTTCTTTTGCTTCTATTGCTTGATGAAGTCCATCACTATATCTTCTTCCATCCATTATACGTCCTGTAAATTCATCAACAATTAAAACTTTTCCATCTTTTACTATATAATCTTTATCTTTTTGCATTAGTCCATAAGCTCTTAATGCTTGATTTATATGATGTGAAATAGTAAGATTTGAAACATCAGATAAAGATTCAATTCCAAAATACTTCTCTGCTTTTTTAGTACCAGTATTAGTTAAAGCTACTGTATGAGCTTTTAAGTCTACTATGTAATCATATTCTTCATCTTTTTCATCAAATTCTTTATCATTATTTTCTACTATTTTTCTAGATTTTAAACTTCTAGCAAATGCATTTGCTTGTTTATATAAGTCGCTTTGTTTATTAACATTACCAGATATTATAAGAGGAGTACGAGCCTCATCAATTAAAATACTATCAATTTCGTCTACGATTGCAAAATTAAGTTCTCTTTGAACCATAGATTCTTTATCCATAGTCATATTATCTCTTAAATAATCAAATCCAAATTCATTATTTGTACCATATGTTATATCTGCATTATATGCTTTTCTCTTTTCATCAGGTGTCATATTAGGTACAACAAGTCCAACAGATAGGCCTAAGAAATTATATAGTTTTCCCATCCAAATACTATCTCTTTTTGCAAGATAATCGTTAACTGTTACTACATGTACACCTTTTCCACTTAAAGCATTTAAATATACTGGTAGTGTTGCAACTAAAGTTTTTCCTTCACCAGTTTTCATTTCAGCTATTCTTCCTTGGTGTATTATAATACCACCAATTAGCTGTACTCTAAAATGCCTCATTCCAAGTACCCTACTTGCAGCTTCAGCAACGGTTGCATAAGCATCAGGTAATATATCATCTAAAGTTTGACCATTTGCTAGTCTTTCTTTAAGCATATCAGTTCTATTTCTTAGTTCTTCATCACTTAATTTTTTTAAATCTTCTTCTATTAATTCAATTTTATCTACTAATGGCATTATTTTCTTTATTTCTCTGCCACTATATGATCCAAATATTTTTTCTATAAGTTTCATACTTCTTGCCTCCATTTAGACTTCATTATATCATAAAATGCTGTAAAGTTAAACAGTTAATATATATTTTATTCATAAAATGAATTTAAATTAATATATATATATTAGATTATTATACGGAGGAAAAAAATGTTTGTTATAAATTTCAAAATCAATTTTAAAAAGATGATACTTATATGCATTATTTGTGCAGCACTAATAGCTTCAATTGTAGAATTTTGCTTTAATGATACAACAATATTTGCTAATGCAAATGCAGAAGATTTTTATTATAATATTAGTGATGATAATTTTATTTCAACTTTAAAAATGATACATGAAAATATTGACGAAAACATAGGAAGAACAATAAAAGTATCTGGATTTGTATATACACTTGCCGATTTTAATAAAGACTTTTTTGTATGTGGAAGATATATGTCAAGTGATGAAACAACACAGGTAGCAGGTTATCTTTGTAACTACGTTGGTGATTTAGAGCTTAATGAAAATGAATGGGTAGAAATATATGGAAGTATAATAAAAGGAGATTATAATGGTGAAGTACCAGTAATAAAAGTAGATAGAATTAATAAAATTATAGCTCCTGCAAATACATATGTAGAAGAAAAATAAATAGCTTAAGATTTCTCTTAAGCTATTTTATTATTTTCTTTTAAACTTTTTCTTTATATCTTCTAATATTGTATTACCTATGTCTTCTTCTTTTACTTCTGGTGAATCATTAGTATCACTAAAACACATTCTAACCTGTTTAGAATTTTTTATTTTTTCTATATGTGCCATTATAGTAGTATATAGTGAAATATATATTTCCACTTCATACCCCTCATTTTCTATTAATTTGCTAACATATTCAACTGTTTCTTTATCTTGTGGATTAGCAAATGCAATATGTATAACATTATTTACTTTTTCAAAAGGTAATGCTCTATATGTTATAATTATATCTGATGGTAAGAAGTTTAATGGATTAATAGATAGCTTTCTGTCAATTATAGCAGATTTTACATTAAGGTTTGATGACAAAACAGAAAGTAAATCTTCTTTTTCACACATATCTAATACATCAACAATTTCACCAAATTTTAATTCTGGATGTTCTTCTTGATAATTTAAAACAATTCTTACATCTTTCTTTGTAAGTATACCTCTTTTTATAAATTCTTCACCTATTGGTAATTTTTCTTCATTATCCATATATATCATTCCCCCAAAATATTGCTAATTATTTATATATGTTATTTTTCCCTCTTTATCCACATTATAGTTTTCTATATTTGTATACACTAGTTCTTCTAGTTCAATAGCATTTAAACCAACTATATATTTTCCATCAGCATAGTTATCTTCTGCAATTTCAAATTTTTCTTTTCCATCAACTTGTTTTAATATAATATTTTTATATTCATTATTTACCAATGTAACAAAATATATATCTATGTCTGAAATGCTACCGACATCTGCTAATTCAACTTTAACATTTAGTTCATCTTCTATTTTTTTCTTTATATCTGATAATAGTTTATTTGAATTATTTATTACATATTCTGATTCAATTTTTATATTTTGTAGTCTTTCAGCATTATTTTTTTCTTTTATTGTATCATCTTTTATTTTTAAAATAAGTAAAATTCCTAAAAAGATAATTACTACAAAAATTAAAAATTTTAAAACTCCAAGTAATATATTTTTCATATATTCACTCCCTATTTTAATATGATACTATTGAAATTGTTGCTCCACCAATCTGGCATAGAATCTAGTTTTACTTTAACTAAATCTCCATCTACTACGTAGAAAGTTACTCCTTCATAATCATCTATTGATACACCTAAAGTTGTTTCAACATTTTCCATATTTAATTTATATGCTTTCTTATCATCTTTGTAATCTAAAGTTTCTTCTTCAATTAATGTTGGTAATAAGTTATCTTGATTATCCTTTATTTGCTCACCATCTGCTGTTTTTCCACTTAATATTTCTTCCTTAGTATATACACCAAAAGAATCTGAATAAGAAGAACCTACATAATATGATAATGTAGATTGTAATTCAATCATATCATCAAAAAAATCTTCTCCTTTTTGTGAGCTTTTTATTCCATTTGGTCCCAATAATATGTACGCACCAGAAAGTGCTAATAATATCACTAAAATTATTATTATCAAAGTTTGTGTTTTACTTTTCATTATATTTTCACTCCTTAAAATTTCATAATATCAAATTTATAGTATCATAAATTATTTATTTTTTCAATAATATACTTAATTTTAACATTAGTTTTTTTATTATTCAATAAACACGCAAAAAAAGATATCTAATTAAGATATCTTTTCACAATTTTCTCACATATCAATTTTCTCAATACTAATATTATTAGCACTCACATCTAATTGATCAATTATTATTTGCATTACCTGTGCCACAATATTTTCTTCTAATTCTTCTGCTTTTAATATAACATTTACTTTGCCATTATTTGTTGGTATTATAACAACATCATCTATATTTTTAGACTTTATCATATTTTCCACCATATTAATTTGATTTTTTTCTTCAATTAAGCTACTTTGCTTTTCTTGATATTCTGCCATAGTTTCAGAATTGGTATTGCTATTATTAATAATTTCATTATAATTATTTAAAAGTTCTGAATACATATTATCCCTATCATATCTAAATTTAGCCATTTTTTCATCTTCAGCACTTTTTATACTAGATTCTTCATATATTTTTACTTCGTCATTATTTGAATTTACATATACTGTTTGACCCAAGTCTTTTTCTCTTTCCGGATTATATTTATAATTAATATATCCAGCTATTGTAATCATAAAGCAAAATGATATTCCAGCCATTAAAAATCTTTTTACTTTTTCTTTATTTTTCATATTTACCTCCTATTTTTCAAATACCTGTACTTTATATGATGCTATTCCAAATAAATTTCCTATTGCTGTAGCAATTTTTTGTTTTAAATCATTACTTTCTACTCCCTTTGCTACTATTATTACCCCTTCAACTTTAGGAGTATTATACATTTGGATTATTGCTGTCTTTTCTCCACTTTTTTCATTATATGCAACGTTTTTTTCAATACTAGTAACATTTCCGCTATCGTTAATTGTCTCTTTTGTATCATATACTACACTTGAATTTCCTTTATTAGCATAATTTATTACTACAGATACTTCACTTATTCCAGAAATTTGTGATAATACATCACTAATTTTTCCATCTATACTTTCTACTTCTTCTTTTTCCTCTTTTACTGTATTTTCTATATTAGTTTCTTTGGCACTTTTATCACTATTAAATATATAATTAATACTTATCAAAAGTATTACTAATAATACTAAAAGTAATATTAAATTTTCTCTTTTTCTTTTATTATCTTTTGTTATATTTTTAAGTGTTTCTAAATAGTTCATTTTTTATCCTCCTTTAATAATTTGTATTTTTTCTTTTTCAATACTATATCGATTACTTAGATATGATTTTATATCAAAAGGAGTATTTTCATATATGGTAATTTTTACATTTTCTATATTATATTCATCTGATATATCAATATTTACTTCAACTTCACTATTAATATTTTTATTTAAGTTCTCTTTAATATCCGTTTGCATTTTACTTTTAAAATTTGATTTTAAATTATCTTTTTGTATATCTTCATAATTTGCTTTTGCAACATAGATTTCATTTTCTATTTTTAAATTTTCTAATATTTTACTAAAATCTTCTGAGAAATTTCCTATTTTTATATAATTAATTATTGGTGATAATACTACTATAATAGTCACTATTCCCATTAATGAATTTATATATTTTTTTAGACTAGTATTTGGAATAATTATTCTTATTATAGTAAATATAATTCCCACACCTAATATCATATTTATCCAATCTTTAAACACATTTATCATTTTAGCCTCCAATATTATTTATTATTGCCATTATAATACCTGTTGACATTACAAAAAGCACCATTATTCCAATTAATATTCCAAGCATATCTTTATATATGGCTATAAATCCTTTTAAAAAATTTTCTATATCTTTATCTTCATTTATAGGTTCACTAATAGCAAGTAACATATTATATAATAATATTATTGCTATTAACTTAATTATAGGGATAGATACAACTAGTGCTGTAACTATTAGTGCTATTGCACCACCTACTTTTCCAATTAGTTGCGTTGTTCCTAATATTGTATTTAAACTATCTGATAAAAAATCTCCAACTACAGGTACAAAATTAGATAAAGCAGATTGTGCTGTTTTAAAATATAAATTATCTATAGATTTACTAATTGAAGTTTCAAAAGATAATATAAATACAAAGATTGCAATAATTGCACTAAATATATAAATTGAACTTTTTCTAAACATATTAGATAGATTATCTATTTTAATATTTTCAGAAATTCTAGATATTATATTTAAAGCAACAGATATAGTAAAAAAGGGAATTATTAAATATTCGGTAACAACACATATAAAATTAGATATAAATAATAGCAGAGGCTGAATAACTCCCATAGATGCTGCTTTACCACTTGCTACAAGTATTCCTAATAAAAAAGTAGATACTATTTGCATAATATAACTAAGCGTATTAATTATATTTTTAAACATTGAGACTACATCTAGGTAATTCTTTAATAAAATTGTACTAATCGATATTAATATTACTAATTTGGTAATTTTTACTACATCACTATTTTTATCCAGTTCTAGATTTTTTATTAATGCTAATATTATTAATATAATAAATATACTTAGTACACTTGATAGGGATAATCTAAACTGCTCAATACAAATTTTAAATATTACATCAGCTATATTAGAATACTCAATTCCTTGTCCAGAAATTAATTGCTCGTATAAATTATTAACATCAATTTTAGAAATATTATTTTCTGATATATAATCTTCAAATGTCTTTAGATACTCTTTTATATTAAAGCTATTTGCCACATTTTCTACCACTTCATCATATGCATATACCTTGCTAATAGAAATTATTATTATTAAATATAGTAGAATTTTTTTTATTTTTCTCATATTATAGTTGCTACTATTTCTGCAAGAGAAGCAATAATTGGTATAGAAAGTGAGATAACTATCACTTTTCCTGCTATTTCTATTTTACTGGCTATAGAATTTTCTCCAGCATCTATACATATATTTTTTCCAAACTCTACTATATATGATATTCCCACTATTTTTAAAATTATTTTCAAAAATTCTTTGTTAATTGAAGAATTTTCAATAAGTCCATTTAATAATGCTATTACTTCTTTAAACTCATCAAATATAAAAGCTAATAGTATAATAGAAGAAGAAAGTACACATATTAAAGCAATTTCTGGTTTTTCATTTTTTAAAATTATAATTAATGCAACAGAAATTATTGCAAAACCTATTACTTTAAAAATTATCATCTTTTCTCCTTATAGTCCAAAAGTACTTCTAACATTATTAAATAGTTCACTAATTTTAGATATTACCATCATAAGTACTATTATTACTCCTGTAAGTGTAGTCATCATTGCTTGATCTTCTCTTCCCGCTTTAGCTAATACTTGATTTAATACTGCTACTAATATTCCTATTCCAGCTATTTTAAATAATAAATCTATATCCATATTCATACCCCCTTATATGAATATAACGACAATTATTAGTCCTGATATTATTCCTATTGTCTTATATACTTTAGAGTTTTTTTCTTTTATACTACGAGCCTCTTTAATTTGATTTTTTATTATTGCTATACCATTTTCTATAATATTATTTTGTGAACTTAAATCACTCCTTCCTAAATTTTTTAGTGTAGATATTATAATTTCTTTATCGTATTCTTCTAGTGCAGTTAAATTATTAATATTATTTGTTATACTGCTATCTATTTTATCTACTCCATAATTTGTCATATCTATAACTATAGCTCCTATTACATCTTTTAATTTGGAATTTAGTTTTTGCCTTGAAATTTCGTATGCATTTGGTAATGAATTTAGCATATATATCATTTCATTTTCTACCATTTTCAAAAAGGTTATCATGTCTATTAAAATTTCTTCTCTTTCTTTTAAAGAACTTGCTAATTCTATCCCAATATATGAAGTTATGCACAATATAACTATTGAAATTACTATTTTAATAAATATCATGCTACACCTCCTGCTACTGTTTCTAAGTCATATATTTTCTCAACAATACCCGGAACTTTACCATTAGATAAAATTATTATTTTTGAAAATGTATTCATATCTAATAATTCTTTTATATCTTTGTTTTTATTTATATCTTGTAGTGAATCTCCATGCATGGTTACTATAACGCTTACTCCAGAAAGCATTGCTTCTTTTATTGCTACTATATCTTCCTTTTTTCCAATTTCATCAGTTGCTATCACATCTGGTGCCATTGACCTAATCATCATTTTCATTCCTGTAGATTTAGTTACATTGCTCATTATATCCGTTCTTACTCCAACATCTAAACTTGCTACCCCCTCATATACAGATGCGATTTCTCCTCTTTCATCTATTAGAGAAACATTTTTTCCTTTAAAATTAAGACTTGGTACACCATTACTAATTTGCCTTACAATGTCCCTTATTAATGTAGTTTTGCCACATCCTGGTGGTGACACAATTAAAGTATTATTTACCTTCCCATTTTGAATTATACTTTTTAATACCTTATCTGCACATCCATATATTTGCTTTGCTACACGTATATTTAAGCTACAAATATTTTTAATATTCTTTATTTTTCCATCAACATATACAACCTCTCCACTTACTCCTATTCTATGACCGCCTCTAATTATAACGAACCCATTATTTATATCATTTTGTATAGCATATATTGAATTTTTAGATACATTCAACAATACATCTAAAATAGCATTTGTTGTAGCAATACAATCAAGCACTATTTCATTATTTATACATCTTAAAATAACTTTACATTTTGTACGTAATCTAATTTCGGTAATATTTTGACTGCAATTTAACCTTAATATCTCATTAGAAATATATTTAGGCAATACTTTTAAAATTTCATCTATCATATAATCACCTCTTAGATATATCTAGTTATACTACTACAAAAAAGAATAATTTGTAGAAATGTACTATTTTTTAATAAAAAAATATTCTAATTTTAGCAAAAAAATTCACATATAAAAAGAGAGTTCATTTTGAACTCTCTTAATTATTTCTAATTAATAATATTAATTATATCGGATAATGAGGATATATTTTCCTCTGGTTGCACCTCTATAAATCCATAATTTGACATACTAATAAGTCTTCCATTATTGTTTTTTAGCATAATAATATATCTTTTATTTTTGTAAAAATTTTTTCCATATTTATAATTAAATACTATATATTTTTCTTTTTTATCTTTATCAGAAAGGTTATTTAATCCCATTTTTTCTATTTTTTCTTTTTTAGTATTAGACATCGTATTAATATAATCTTTTACTGTACAATACCCTCCATTAGAAAAAATATTTATTTCATTAGTTGACAAATTACCTTTTAGTACAGTATCAACACATACTTTACCTGGTATACACGCATATCCATAATCTTCAAACATTATCCCATCATTTTTTTCTATAATTGTTCCAATAATTACCAAATCAGCATTATTATATATATCTTTAATATTAGACAAATCTATTTCACTTGCAGGATCAACAAATATTGTGGTATATATAGAATCTTTTGGAATATCTGAAGAGTAAATATCATTAAAATTATTTAAAACATTTGCATTTTGAATATTATAAATATTATTTGTTTTAAACTTTGAATATATTCCAAAACCAACTATAAATATAATGAAAGTAAAAGATAAAATAAGTATAATAAATATTATTATATTTTTAATATTTTTCATAAATTTACCTCCACTAAATTAATTATTATATATAGCATTCAAGCCATTATGATCAGCTAAACTTGGCTTATAAACATTACATGGTGTATACCAACTGCACATTACACTATTTGAGTCCTCATTTGTTCCTAAACCAAAAGTACTACCAAAAAAATGAGCTATATATCTTTGCATTCTATTATAATCATCCTTAGGATACATTTCAATAAATAATTCAACTTCTGTATAAACCCAATTTTGATCCCATGGATGTATTTCTGTAGCATTAGATGAATCTCCAACATAATAAAATATATTGCCTTTAATATATCCTTCTACATGAACGTAGCTTACATATATATCCATATTAGAATTATAATAATCATATGAACGATATGCATATAAAGGATTCCACCCATAACCTGTATCTACCCAACTATTAACAGCATCTGTAATTAATGACACCCATAAAGAAGCATTAGAATCATTTAATACACTATCTGTAATATAATAGTTAAAATGACTAATCCCGATATTCTAATCGATATGGACCAATTCTTGGTGAAACTTCATCAGCTGCATATACTGATGATATATTTAAAGAAAATACTACTATAAGTATAATTAATATTGCAAATAATTTTTTATTTAATTTATTCATAATAAATTCCTCCTTAATAATATTATTTTTAATAAATTATTAATAGGGGGTGAACGAATTTGTTTCATAATTAGAAACCTCCTTTCATAAATATTATTAAACATTTATGTATGTGATTTTTCGCATAAATATTATATCATCGGTAATTACAATATGTCAACTTTTCTCTGATTTTTGTCTGATATTTCAGCAGTTGTAGTCTTTTTAGAGTATAGTAAAAGCTCTGATTTTTTATCAGAGAAAATATCATTATTTTCTAATTTTAGAATTGTTTTATTCACCAATCATAATCATCAATAGTTATTATCTTTGAATAAAATTTTTCTATTTTTACAACTTTACAATTACTTTCTTAGAAAGATATAATAAACAAAAAAATTCTTTTCAATTTCTACTATATATATTGATAAAAAAATATGATATTTAGTTTCACTTTTTGTGTAAAAAATATTAATTTGTTATTTTTTATGATATACTTTTTATAGATTAAATATTTTTATTGAAATTTGAAACTTTTTTATAAAAAATATACTCTATATTAAAGAAGATATAATTTAACGAGGTGATAAATTGATAAATAAGCTTATTAATAAAACTAATATATTTATTACAATGAATGGTATATTTATGTTTTTGCTAATTTTTGTTGCCAAAACATTATTATATTCATTATATTTTAATCATCCAAGATTAGATGCTAGCGTATTTCAAGTTGGTATTTCAGCAATATTTATGATATTATATGTTTTAATCAGCATATATGGAGGGGAAATAATATTAAGTACATTGTTTTCATTAAAAAATGAAATAAATAAAAATAATATATTTTTTTTATTTATATTTAATACGTTATTTTGGTTTTTACTTATATATTTTTCTTATGATGAATTTCAACCTTTCTATGCCATAATGTATGTATTACAACAAATGCTTGGCTTCTTTATTGGGAGTCCATATACAAAATATTTAAAAAAGAAGATAAAAAATAACTTTTTAGTCACAATGATATGTATACTCACTATGATTATGTCCATTATTATAATATTAAAATTTGATAAACTAATATATATATAATATAAAAAACTAACCTAGATAAAAAATCTAGGTTAGTTTTACTATAAATTTATATTATAATTTTCTATAATATATTCACCAAATACATCACAGCATGCGTCTTTAGATTGATTACTAGGAATAGTTCCTATATACATCAATATTAAATAATTTAATAAACCATCTGAAATAATTTGATTAGTCGATATAGATATTTCAGTTGAATTTAATGAACATTTTAAATCTTGAATATAATATTGCATTCTATTTAAACTATTATTACTACTATAATATGCTTTCATAATTGAAGATAATAAATTTTGAACAACTTCATTGTCTTTCTCTTTTTTTAACTCATCACTTATTAGATTAGACATTGCTATCGCATCAGCATCAGAACATATATCTAAATATCCAAATTCTGATTTTGTTCCTAAAAGATGTTTTGCTATATCATAGTGACTTGTCACTCTATCATAACGATTATCTACTTCACTCATTAATTTTGCTATATCTCCTGCCCATCCAAGCCAAAATGGTTCAAATATAAGTTCATCTTTTTTTAAATATCCAGACATAGTACAAGCTAAATGACCTAAATCTATGTATCCACCATAGTTATCTACAATTGCTCTATTTTCTTTTGCATATTTGTATATGTTATCATATAAAGAATAATAGTTGCTTTTTATATAATTTACAAAATTGTCATCAGAATCTCCTAATACTACTTTAAAGTAATCTACATTATAATTAAAGCTTCTAATAAAATCTAAAACTCCTAATACAATATTTTTAGTATTAATTAATTTATCGCTGGCAATACAATATTCTCTATAATAATTTTCTAAAAGCTCAATATTTGATAAAAATTCTAACATTCTAGGATATAATTCATCTACTGGTTTTATATCATACTCTTCTCCTTTTGAATCAGTTACTTTCAACAATTTACCTGAATATGCATCTTTATCCAAATCCATATTTTCAGATTCACCATCAACATAAATGTTTTTAATCTCACTAAATTGATCTAATGCCCAATTACTTGGCATTTTAAACCCCATATTACCAGAAAATCCTGTTGACAAATCACTGACAAAGCAACTAGAAGCATAACCTAAATTCATAATTTGTGTACAAACATTTCTCGTTCCATATATTCCAACATAATAATTTATATCTATAGAGTTTGCTATAGCACTAAAGTATGGTATTATATACTGCTTAATCTCATCATCAGTAGGATCAGTATCAACAGCAAAATATATTACATTAGTTCCTGGTATATTTTTTTCTCTAGCAGATTTTACTGCTTTTTTAGCATCTAAAACCCCTTGAGTAGATGTAAAATATGATAAATCAGCTCCTGATTCTTGAAAAATCAAAAATAATTCTAAACCATTTTTTATTATTAACTCTGCTTCATTATATCTTAATTCTTTATAATCTCCTCCTGTTAGATATCTACCAACAATTTTATATCCATTATCTTTTAAGTATTCAATTCTCTTTTGTGTCATTTCAAATCTTGTATCACATGCAACGCATGATCTATCAGGATTACCTGTACTTATTAGTAGAGCCATCCATGTATCTTCATTACATATTCCTGTTTGATCAATACACATATTATATTGAAAAGCTTGAATTGCAGATATAGTAATAATATCCCATGCAGTTGAATCAATATTTACAGTATAGCCATTGCATAGTAATGCTGTTTTTATTAATTTTATTGCTTCTTTTTCTGTATTTTGAGGTAATATACCATTACTCGGAATAATTGGTAATTTTGATCTTGTTCCATCTCCAAAGTTTCCTGTTGCTGCAGATACAGAAAAACCTTCAATAGCTTGAAGAACTTTAATCATTGATTTATTCATATCTCTACTATATAATCCATCACAAGGACTTAGTCCAATATAAGCTTCATACCCATAATTCATATCTTGTTGAGCTTTTCTAATAGATGAATTTCCATTAGTTACTAATTCAAATTGAGTCATAGACATTAATGCCTTCATAACATTAAGTGTCACTGTAGAAGAAGTATCTTTGCATCCTGCTGCAGCCTTCATTTCAATAATTCCTTGAGCCGTTCCTCCATAAAAGTGTTTTGTAATCTCACTTGCCTCTGTAGAATACCCTTTACACCATAAAGCTCCCTGAATTATTCCATATATATTATCTTCATATTCAGACGGATACTCTTGTTCTTGTACACCATTAGGAAATCTTTCATTAAATTTACTGGTAGTTCCATCACCAAAATTATTTGCTGTAGCTGTTATTCCTAATTCAATTTGTAATGCATGCAATAATGCATATATAGTTGTCCAACCAGTAATACCTGTTTCAGGTATTATACTATATCCTAACTTTCCCTCATAATTTTTATTAAGCCATTTTTGAGTTTTCAAAACCATATTATCCATAATATTTTTCCCCCTTAATAATTATTATTTTTAATAAATTATTAATAAGGTGGTGAACGAATTTGTTTCATAGTTAGAAACCTCCTTTCATAAATATTATTAAACATTTATGTATGTGATTTTTCGCATAAATATTATATCATCGGTAATTACAATATGTCAACTTTTCTCTGATTTTTGTCTGATATTTCAGCAGTTGTAGTCTTTTTAGAGTATAGTAAAAGCTCTGATTTTTTATCAGAGAAAATATCATTATTTTCTAATTTTAGAATTGTTTTATTCACCAATCATAATCATCAATAGTTATTATCTTTGAATAAAATTTTTCTATTTTTACAACTTTACAATTACTTTCTTAGAAAGATATAATAAACAAAAAAATTCTTTTCAATTTCTACTATATATATTGATAAAAAAATATGATATTTAGTTTCACTTTTTGTGTAAAAAATATTAATTTGTTATTTTTTATGATATACTTTTTTATAAGTCAAATTTTTTATTAAAATTTGAAACTTTTTTACAATTTATTTTATCTATATAATTGACAGACCAATAATAAGGGGGTGTATATATTGGATAACAATATAATAAAAAAGGCTATCAATAAGGATAAAGATGCTTTTATAGAAATTATGAAATCTGTTGAAAAAAAGTTGTATATAATAGCTAAACTAAAATTAAATAACTATGAAGATATTAAAGATATTATTCAAGAAACAATAGTTGAAAGCTATAAAAACATACAACAAGTAAGAGACCCAGAAAAATTTGAAAGTTGGATTACATCAATTCTTATTAACAAATGCAATAAATTTTATAAAGACCAAAACAATTATAATAATATTCCATATGATGATAATGAGCCAGATATAGAAAATCATTTTAATATTATTGAAGATAAAATTGATTTTTTTAACTTGTTAAAATTATTAGGAAACTCTGAAAAAGAAATATTTACTTTATACTATGTAAATAATTACACTACTGCTGAAATATCTAGTATATTAAGCATTAATGAAAACACTATAAAAACAAAATTAAGAAGGTCTAGAGAAAAAATTAAAGAATATTTAGAAAGAGGTGATAAAAATGAATTTTAATGATAATGACATAGACAAAATTATAAAAGATAGTATAGAAAAAGTCGAACTACCAGAAGAAATTTTCAAAGAAGCATACAATAATTTAGAAAATAAGAAAAATAGTACAATAATTTTCAAATTTTCAATTGGAATTGCCGCTGTAGTAATAGCAATATTTTTAGTAATATTAAGTATTAAAACTAACAATAAAGAAGATAACTATACACCTGATATTAATGGATCAACAGAAGAAATACAATCAGAACTACCAATAGCTTCATATACTATAGATGAATCAGGAGATTCTTATCAGCCAATAATAAATCATTTAAGTTCACCTTTAGGAATGACTTTAATTGAAGAAGACTCACAATTTGTAGGTATTGTAAAAGTCAAAAAAATATCAGGATATACTAATTATTTAAAAGAACAAGATATGTATAGTAGAACACCTTTTATAATATCTGAAGTTGAAATTGAAAAAGTATATAAAGGAGATTTAAGTGGTACAATAAACATTGCTTCTTATGGTGGCGTAATATCAATAAGTGATTATGAAAAGGCATTATTAGATGGTCAGACTCTTCCTTCTCGTTATAAAGATTTTACAGAAGAAGAAAAGAAAAATACATATGTAAATATTATAAATTCTATCACTATGAGTACACTAGAGCCAGAAGTTGGAAAATACTATTTAGTATTTATGAATTATAGTAAAAATTTAGATTGCTATCAAGTACTAGATGATTTAATATATGAGTATGATATAGAAAATAATAAAACTAAAAATACATATACTAATGAATGGGAAAATTATGAATTTGGGAAAAAATAAAGAAGATTATTATAGAGGCTACTTCTTAGGTAGCTTCTATTTCATCTTCTTTATTTTTTACTTTTATTCAAATAAATCTAACAATTCTTCTTGTGTCATATGAGATATAAATGTTTCACCAGATTTTATCACTGATTCTGTTAAATCTCTTTTCTTATCTTGTAGTTTTTGTATTTTTTCTTCAATACTATTTTCAGTAATTAACTTAAATACTTGAACATTATTTCTTTGACCTATTCTATAAGCTCTATCTGTTGCTTGATTTTGTGCAGATAAATTCCACCAAGGATCAAAATGTATTACCATATCTGCCCCTGTAAGGTTAAGTCCTGTTCCACCAGCTTTAAGTGATATTAAAAATACCTTTATATTATCATCTTTATTAAATTCATCTACCATTTCAATTCTAGTATCTACTTTAGTTTGACCTGTAAGAATTGAATATTCTATTCCTCTTTTTTCAAGTTCAGGTACTAATATGTCAAACATAGATGTAAACCCTGAAAATAGTAATATTTTATGTTTTGAAGCAATAGCTCCTTCAATTATATCTAAACATTGATTTAACTTTGAGCTTTCGCCAGAATAATTTTCTAAAAATAACTGTGGATGACAGCATATTTGTCTAAGTCTAGTTATTAATGACAATATTTTAAATTTACTTTTTTCAAATCCATTAGACTCAATTTCTTGTCTCATCTTAACTTTAGCAAGTGCTAAATATGAATTATATAGTTTTTGTTGTTCATCATCCATTTTACTATACATTATTTGCTCTGTCTTATCTGGTAATTCTTTTAATACGTCCTTTTTAATACGTCTTAATACAAATGGTGCAACTAATTTTTGTAGTCTTTCCATAGTCAAATTGTCATTTTCTTTTATTATTGCTGTTTCAAATTCATCTTTAAATTTCTTATATGTGTATAAATAGCCTGGCATAATAAAATCAAAAATTGACCAAAGCTCTGCTAAAGAATTTTCAATAGGTGTTCCTGTAAGAGCAAATCTTACCTCACTTTTTAAATCTTTTAATGCTTTTGCATTTTTAGTATTATTATTTTTTATATATTGAGCTTCATCAGCAATAACATATTTGAATTTAAAGTTTTTGTATTTTTCTATATCACGTTTTAATAAATCATACGAAGTAATTACAACATCATAATTATTTATTTGACTTATTAAATTTTCTCTTTGATCAGCATTACCTGAAATTATAAGTGTTCTTATCTCATTAGAAAATCTTTTTATTTCCTTTTCCCAGTTTATATATAAAGAGCTTGGACATACAACTATAGATGTTTTTTCAGTTGATTTTTTTTCATCTAATAAAAGAGCAATTATTTGAATAGTTTTTCCAAGTCCCATATCATCTGCAAGTATACCACCAAATCCATATTTTTCTAATGTTTTAAGCCAATTAAATCCTGTCTTTTGATATTCTCTTAATACACCTTTTAATTCCTGTGGCTCTTCAAATTTAACATCTTCTATATTCTTTATATTTCTAACTATCTCTTTAAAATTATTATCTAAATTTATAGTTATATCTGAATTATTAATTTTAGCTAAATTATCTAAATATAATGCTCTATATTTAGGAATATCTACTTTTCCAGATACAATATCTTTTTCTGTTATATTCAAAGTCTTAGCTAAATTAACTAAAGTTCCTATTCCATTAGAATCAATATTAATAAATGTTCCATTTTTTAATCTATAATATTTCTTTCTTAGTTTATATCTTTTAAATATATCTTTAAGTTCATTTTCATCCAGTCCTAATTCTTTAAAGTCTATTTCTAAGAAGTTATTTTCTATTCTAACACCCATATTAAATGTTTTTTGGCTTATTATTTGCCTATTTTTAAGTTTATCTGTAACTAGTACTTCAAACTTTTCCATAAACTTATCTATACCTTCTGTTAAGAAAGTATAAATATCATCTTCATTTGAAAGATATATAATATGCTTCTTAAAGTTAATTACAAAATTATACATCTTAAATAATTCCTTTGCTCTAGCTTCTTCAATAATGTTTCTATTACAAGAAACTTCTAAGTCTTTATCAAAAGGATTAAATTCATCATTACCATAGCAAAATTTTACTTCTGCTATTATATTTCCCTTATTATCTATATCTAAAAATAGCTTTGTTCCTAATTTTTCTGCTTTATATTTTTCTAATATTCCGTTTTCAATTATTAAATTTGTACTATCTTTTAAAGCTGGTATTACATACTCACAAAAACTAGTTGCACTATTTTTAGAAATAGTTATTTTTCCTTCTGGGTCTTCTGATAACTTTTCAAGTAATGGAAGTACCTTTGTTTTAAATTCATTTGAACATCTATGCAATTTATCCTTATATAGTATATATGAATAATCTTGCCCTTCAAATACATAGTATTTATCGCTATTACTAATTACATATAGTCCCTTTTCTTGTGCGTCAATTATTTCTATATCAAAAGAAGGGTCGCTATTTTCCAAAGTCACTACTCCATATGCTTTTTCATAATCATAGTTTTCTATTGATAATTTTTGCCCGTCTAATATATCAAAAATTTCATCTAATAATGAATATTTTAATTTAAAATTTGTTCTATATCTCTTATTTACAGTAAAATGATAAGTTCCTAATTTAGAAAATTCGTTATATTCTAATGCTTTAGCAACTATAAGTTTAGCAAGTGGCTTAGAATCTTTTTCAAATGATTCTATAGAATGTTTAAATTCTAACTCCTTACCATATTTGCATATATTTCCTTTTTGTACATCTTCACTAAATTTGTACAAATCTCTTAATATATACATTCTATCTTTTCCAACTTTAAATGATATTTCTAAATCCTTTTTCATTTCATCTACAAGATGGAGATTTGCCTCTATTCTTACAGTTTCTTTATCTATATTTCTATTTAATTCGAGATTTTCATAATAGGCCATAAGTCCATTATTCTCTCTTTGTTCATTTATTTTATCTTTATATGATTTGTTTTCAACTACATCATCGTCAATATC
This sequence comes from uncultured Clostridia bacterium, assembly GCA_947627255.1. Classification (GTDB taxonomy): domain Bacteria; phylum Bacillota; class Clostridia; order TANB77; family CAG-465; genus CAG-465. The sequence goes on from CANQVI010000008.1 coordinate 20,136, forward strand.
TGCAGATTCACTATTTTTTACATAGTTAATATATGAAGCCTCATTAATATACATATCAAAAATCATTGCTACAACATGCTTACAAGGAGTTTCCTTCTTCATAGATGATGGGCATTCACATTTATATGATAGTACTCCATTTATTTTCTTTATTTCTACTTCATAAATATATGTACCTTCTACATATGCTTTAGCAATATAATTGTTCTCAGATACAAAATTAAAATCTGCTACTTTTACTCTATTTTGTTCAAAGTATTTTTTTCCTCTATTTGTTACTTCATTTCCAGCTTCAAATAATATATTATTTATTTCTTCTGCATTTATTAACATCTTTTCATCTCCTAATTTAAACTTATCATATAAGAACATTTCCAATAAAATATATTATACTATATTTTGACCCATTTGTGAAGTTTTATGTCAAAAAAATATCCTAAGTTTATACACTTAGGATATTCTTTTATTTTAATTTTTCTTTTAATACCTGCCATATATCATCTGTTTCAAATCCTTTTTGCCAAGCAGTTATTCCTCCAAGATTATATTTATTTACAAGTTCTGCTCTCTTACCCATTGAATATGCATCTTCAATCCATAATTTGTAAGTAATATCATCTTGTTTTGTTTCAACATAATTTTGTCCTGATACTTCATCAACAGTTGGTGTTAGTCCATATTTTTCTATAAATTCATTTGAATTATTCATACTATACACATTTGTTGAGAAAGTTCCATCACTATTAATCTTCCATAATCTAGTATAAAAAGGTACACCAAGTATTATCTTAGAAGGATCTACATCTGAATCATTTATTAAAGACTCTATTCTACCTTCTGTCCAAGCAATCTCAGAAATTGATCCTGCCTCTTTAGACCATTCACCTCTTTGGTCATATCCCATAAACATTAAATAGTCACAGGCTTTTCCAACACCCTTTCTATCAATATAACTTGTAAAATAAACATCAACTGACAACTTAGCACCTACTGACTTTACAACAGGATATAATTCTCTTAAAAATTGAGTATATAGATATTTATCTTCCTCTTTCATATTTTCGAAATCAATATTGATACCATCTAGTTTATTATCTTGTATAATTCCAACTATGTTCTTGATTAATTCTTCTCTTTCTCTTTCACTATTTACTATTTTAGAAGTTATTTCTTTACCATTAATATCTTCTGAATCAAAACTATTAGTTATTATAGGCCAAATCTGATATCCGTTTTCCTTTGCCTTTTTATAATAGTCTTTATCATATTTTATAGTAATTGCACCACTTTCACCTTCCAAAGAATACCAAGTTGGCATTACTACATTTACTCCATCTATTTTATCTCCTAGTTTTTCTAAGTCGCTTCCATATTGCCAGAACATAATCATTTTTTCATTTACGTTGTTATTATTGTTTTCATTTTCCTCATTATTTTCTTTATTTAAAGTTACAGCAGCTTTTTCTATATATCCAATTTTTCCAGAGTCTGTTTTTACTTTATACCATCTATTATGTTTTAAACTATCTACATATACGTTTACTGTATTTTCTTTATTTAATACTTCTATTATCTCAGATTTTGTATTTATATCACTATATAAATTTACTTGATTATAATTTAAATTTATATCATTTAAATCTTTTTTATCAATAGAAATTGTATTAGTTTCTTTATCATATTCGCTCTTTATATTATATATATCTTTAATAGTTGAAAGCTCAAGATATATTTCATCACCTACACTTCTAGGAGCATTTAGAAGGTCATATTCTTCAAGATTTTTAGTTGCTTTTTTATCTCCAACTTTAAACTTATATAAATAATCTTCATTTGTAATTATAATTTTTTTAGTAGCTTCATCATAAAATATATTTTCATCTATAAAGCCAGATATTGTATCTAAAGATATATATATATTATCATTTTCAACAAAAGGATTATATTTTTTATCTATGTTATCTCCAAATATTATTAGCTTTGAACTAGTATTATTATTCTTTTCTTCTTCTTTATTATTTAAAATGAAAAATAACCCTGCAACAACTGCAAGTATTATTATGCATTTTATTACATTTAACATTATATTTTTCATAAAATTACCCCTATTACATATGTCCATTATACTATAAAACGAAATTTTTGTGAATAAGTTACACAGATATTATTAATTAATATTTTATATAATAACTAAAAGGCAGAGTAAAAAACTCTGCCCAATATTATTTTTTAGCTGTCATATTCAATATATTAACATCTGTTGAATAAGTAATTTTATCTCTTTTATCTTTTCTTTTAATAGCATATCTAATAGCTTTATCTAAAAGTTCTGAGAATTCTACTCCTTTTGGTTGCCACAAATAAAAAGATAGAGAGCCAGGTATTGTATTTATTTCATTTACATAGATTTTATTATTATCTCCATCTATAATAAAATCTATTCTTGAAATTCCTTCACAGTTTAATATTTTAAATGTTTCTCTTGCTAGATTATATATTTCATCTTCTTGTGATTTTGTAAGGTCAGCAGGTATTTTTCTTGTTAAAGATGCCATTCCAGAAGATTTACCACCAAATTTTGCACCACTTTTAGCTCCAAGTTTTGAAAGTTTTCCACCTTTTGCTCCTTCGCCCATATATTTATCTTTGTAACTTAAAATTTCATCATTTTTTATTGGTTCTTCTAAAACAGATACTTCTTGAGATGAGAAATTACCAACTACAGAGCAATTAATTTCTCTAATATTAGTAACACATCTTTCAATTAGAACACTATCACAAAATTCAAATACATTTTGCAGTTTTGATACAAATTCATCTTTTTCTTTTACAACTTCTATTCCAACGCTAGAGCCTAAATTTGCAGGTTTTACTATTATTGGTAATTTAAGTTTTCTAGTAACTTTCTCATATGCTTTTTCAGCATCCTCTTCAAACTCTGCTACATTTAATGTCTCATATTCTACTACTGGTAATTTTGAAGCTTCAAGTACCTTTTTAAATATTATTTTATTCATTCCAACTGCTGATGAACAAACATCACATCCAACATATGGAATATTATACATTTCCAAAAATCCTTCTAAAGTACCATCTTCTACATTTAAACCATGTACTACTGGAAAAGCAATATCTATTTTAGCTAAAACTTTTTTAAATATTCCTCTTTTTAAATTAACAATTAAACTTGTTCCTTCATGTGTAAAATATACCTCATTACTTAATCTTTTTACTTCGTCTAAATCTTTATATTCTTCTACTCTTGTTAATAATTCTGATGTATAAAATCTATTGTCCTTAGATATGTATATTGGTACAATATCATATTTCTCCCTATCTAAATTTTCAATAACTTGAAGAGCTGATATTATTGATACTTCATGTTCAACACTTTTTCCTCCAAAAAATACTCCTATAACTGTTTTCATATTAATACTTCCTTTCTATTTTATATAACTATCTGGTAAATCATTTTCAAATAATGCTAGTAAATTTTCATGACTTATTTGTAATTCTTCTAGTTTTCTAAAAGCCTCATATAAATCATCTACAACTATATAATCTTTATATCCTTTTTCGTCCATTCCCTCTTTAATTTTATCTGTTGTAATTTTTCCTACTAATATAACGTAATCTAAAGTAGTAGCATATTCTCCTAATTTTTTATTAAGTTCATCTGTCTTTTCCCCAAGCTCTATCATTCCAGGTGTAACTAAAACTTTATATTTATCTTTAAACATATTTAAAGTTTCTATAGCAGCCTTTGAGCCTTCTGGATTAGAATTAAATGAATCATCTAAGCTAAGTATGCCACCCATTTTTTTAAGTTCTAGTCTATGTTCTACTGGTTTTATTTTACTTATTGCTTTCTTTATTTCTTCATTTGTCATACCAAGTTCTTTAGCAATAGTAACTGCACAAGTTATATTATATATGTTATGCTTTCCAAGCAATTTTGTCCTAATCTGTATTTTTGAATCTTCATATACTATATCAAAAATACTACCTTTATCTGACATAGTAATGTTTTCAACTGTATATTCAGCATTTTTTTCATTCATGCCATAGCTTATTATTTCTGTATTTTTAGCATATTTTTCTATTCCTTCTTTAATATAATCATTATCTAAATTTAAAACTGCTTTTACATCTTTCTTAGCATCAGTTATTATTTCAAATTTTCCTTTAACTATATTATCCATAGATTTAAAAGTTGTAAGATGTTGTGGACCTATAGATGTAATTACAGAGATATCTGGTTTTGCAATATCACAAATTTCAGATATTTCTCCAAGACGTGCAGCACCCATTTCACAAACAAATACCTCGGTGTATGGCTTTATTTGTTCCCTTATAGTCTTAACTACACCAAGTGTTGTATTGTAACTTTTAGGAGTCATAACAGTAATATATTTTTCTTCTAAAAGAGAAGTAATAATATTTTTAGTAGATGTTTTTCCATAACTACCTGTTACTGCAATTATTTTTAATTTTTTATTCGAATTTATAATATTTTTTGCCTCTTTAATATATCTAGAGTTTATAACATTAAGTAAAGGTTTGGCTATAGCATTTCCTATAAGTACTAAAGCAATAGCCCATAATTTATATAATGATAAAATAACAAATACAGCAATTATTCCTTTAGTATTTATATTTATTCCAACAGCAAAAACACTTAAAGCTACTAAAAAAGCAATTATTGCATAAGTTATTCTAACTCTACTTGTATATACAAATTTCTTTTTAGCTACTGCCCTTTTATTTACAGTATTAAAAGATGTGTATATACTAATAATACCATATAATATTAAGAAGTAATTATTAAATAATGAAAGTACAGCAAAAATAACAAGTAAAATTTCGTAAATTTGCATTTTATATACTTTAGTTGTTTTTATAGCTGGTAAAAAATCATCTAGCTCATAAAAAGACTGCTGAAATATATGCATAAATTTATTTACATTTACTAAGATAAGTACAACGATAAGAAAATATATAATTAAAACTATTGTCGTGCTCATCTACTCACATCCTTCCAAAAATTTATTTACAACTACCATAAAATAATTAATATCATTTAAATAACTAAAATGTCCTGCTCCCTTTATTACTACAAGTCCTGAATTATTTATTAGCTGTTCCATTTTCTGTGCATCTTTTAAAGGAGTGTCATTATCTAGTTCACCCCAAATTAAAAGTGTTGGAGCATTTATATTTTTTAAATATGGTGTTAAATCTTCATTAACAACATTTTTAAATACTTTTTTCATAGTTTCATCTGCATTTTTATAGTCTTGTGATCCGAATTTATTTTTATATTTATTAATAATTTCTTCACTCTTATTTTTTCCTAATAATATTCTAACTATATATTTTACAGTTTTAAAGACAGATATTTTAATATAATATTTTAATTTTCTCTTTGGTCTTATACCTGCACTATCAACAAGTATTATTTTAGCTGGTTTATATCCTAATTTTCCAACTAACTTTATTATAACTCTTCCACCAAAAGAATGTCCAACTAGAACTACATTTTCTAAATTTAATTTATTGATAAACTCTAAGACTATTTTAGAGTAATCTTCAACAGTATAGCTTTCATCTGGTTTTTGACTTTTTCCAAATCCAGGGAAATCTATAGCATATACTTTATAATTTTTTGAAATATTCTCTATTATTGGTTTAAAAGAATCTATGCTTGTTCCCCAACCATGTAGCAATATAATATTAGTTTTGGTATCTGGACCTTCTTCTATATAATTTATTTTTAAATTATTTATATTTATTTCCACATTTTCCTCCTAATCTAAAATCCTTTCTATTCTTGTTCCTAAAGTAGATATTGTTTCATATACAATTTTATTACTAATTTTAGATATTTCATATAGATTATTATCATAATCCCATATAACAGCTTCTTCATTAATACTAACATTATCCACATTAGTTACATCTATCATAGCCATATCCATGCAGATATTTCCAACTATTGGGCACTCTACATTTTTTACTTTTACCTTAATTTTGTTAGATAATGCTCTACTAATTCCATCTGCATATCCCATCTTAATAACAGCAATTTTCATATTAGGCTTAGCTATAAAAGTACCACCATACCCAACTTTTGTATATTTAGTTATGTGGTTAATATGAAGAATAGGTGCTGTTAGTTTTAAAATTGGCTTAGTATCCTTTGTATATCCATATAGCATAAGTCCAACTCTTACATGGGTATACTCTATCTCTATGTCTTCATTTGCATATTTTTCTGTTCCATCAGAATTTAACACATGTATATATTTAAAGTTAAAATATTTAGACATCATATCTAATATTTTTTTAAATTCACTAAACTGCTCTTTAGTATATTCTTCGTCTATATCTGCACATGATAAATGTGTATATATTCCTTCAAATATGATATTTTCAAGACAAAGTAGTTTATTCAAATTTTCATTTAAAGTATCAAAAGTAAATCCAAGTCTTGTCATACCTGTATCTATTTTTATATGTACTTTCGCTTTTTTATTATGATTTTTTGCTTTGCTATTTATATCTATAAGATTTTCAATATCTGAAACAGATAAAGATATATCATTTTCGATAGCTAAATCTATCTCATCACAAGTGCATACAGAAGTTACAAGTATCATGCCATTTACAACTTTTCTTACTCTTATCGCTTCATCTATATTCGCTACACCAAAGTCTTCTATTCCTAGTCTTTCCAATTCTTGTGATATTAATGTATCTCCTGCACCATAAGCATTGGCTTTTACCATAGCAATTATTTTTTTATTTTTTATTGCTCTTTTTATATATTCTACATTATATTTTAAATTTTCTCTACTAATATATAGTTTGGTTTTCATGTAAAATTCCTCACATTTTCCACATTATTTACATTAAGCAGTTATATCCGTTACTTTTTTGACTTTTAACTTGTTTTTATGCTATAATGTTAATGTTATAATAATATTATACGCAATAATATACGTTTTTGCAACATATATTAAATTACATTAAAAATATTAAATCCACACTAAATTCACATTTAAGGAGTAATAATGAATAAAAAAAATTATGTTAGATTAAATAATAACAATCGACACTTATCTTTAGGTAATCTTTTTAGAATTTTAAAAGAAGAAGCAAACAATAAAAACTTTACTATACAATCTGAAATATTTTGTATTTTATTTGATATAGATAATATTTCTGATACAACTGTAAATAATTATTGTACTGGTGTACGAGCTATTAATTCTAAATATAAAAGCATATATGTAAATTGGAAAAATAAGTATGAAAAAGATGAGACAATATTTAAAGATATAATTTTAAATATAATAGCAACTATCGATAGTAAAAATGTTTTTATAACTAAAGATTACTTTAAACAATCACTTGATACTATTAATAGTAATCAAAAGTTTAATAAAGTATGTCTAAGATTATATAATATTTCTAAAAATGACTTGGAAGTAACTAATGAATTTTCTTCTTTATTAAAAAGACTACTTGATTCAAAGAATTTGTATAAATTTTTTGTTGAAGTGCTATTTTTCACTATTTTAGATAAAAAACAACCTGTATATGTAGAAGATAAATTTATGGATACACTTGATGACTTTTTATATTCATCAGAAGTATCCTCAGATGATGCTATAGATTTTGTTACAGTTCAACTTAAAGGTGGACTTTGGTCCATTAGAGGAATACATGAACTAGCTAAAAAAGGAAATCCTTATGCTTGTTTTGAAATGGGCTCTTTAGAGTTATATGGACAAGTAGCTGGATATCCTAGATATCAAGAAAGCTATGATTTTTATATGACTGCTGCTAAGAAAAATCATCCAAATGCAATATGGGCATTAGGTCATTTGTACTATAATGGCTTTATTGGTACAAAATCACGTGATGATATGAAAAAGGCTTTCCACTATTTTAATAGAGCAAGAAAAGTTAATTGTATTTCTGCTATAAATAGCTTAGGAACTGTATTTAAAGAAGGAAATATACCTTTTATACATAAAGATTTAAAAAAGGCTAAAAAGTTATTTGAATTTGCCGCAAATAAAAACTACGTTTATGCAATTAATAATCTTGGAACAATGTATGAAGAAGAAGGAAATACCAAAAAGGCTTTTGAGTTATATAAGTCTTCTGCTTCTCAAGGAGAGAGTTGGGCAGCAAATAGATTAGGACAAATGTATAGACTTGGAATAGGTACAAAGAAGAATTTAAAAAAAGCATTTGAATATTATAATCAAGCAACACAAGCAACTATATATTCTGTTTGCTTTTGGTCTAAATATAATTTAGCACATTATTTTTATGAAAATGGTGCTCCAGAAATAGGAATAGCTAAAGACTTAGATAGAAGCATATCACTTCTTAATGAGTGTACTAATCACAATATTGATAAAGCATATGAAGATTTAGTCTATATTTATTTTTATAAATATAAAAATTCTGGAAATATCGAATTTTTAAATAAAGCTAAAAAGTATGCAAATATTTATATTTCAACTGATATTTGCACAAAAGAAGATGTTAAAAAGATTAATAATGTACTAAAAATGATTAATAAAAAAGAAGAATTAAATATAAACTTAGATATATAAAAGCTCCCCTAATACAAGGGGAGTTTTATTAATTATTTTTATACCAATCTGCAAATTCTTTTAAAGATGAGCCTGTAACTTTTCTTCTTTGAGTCATTTCTTCTTCAGAAAGTTCAGATAATGTTTTACTAAGATCAAATTTATCTTTATATATATGCCATAACGGGCTCCATTGCTGCTTTCTATCTTCTCCACGATATTCTTCTGCAAGTATTCCTTTATGTTCATAGAAAAAGTATTTTATTTCTTTTCCATCATAATACGCAACGCATTCCTTAAATGAACAGTTTCTATTTTCTTTTCCTTTCATTAAATCTAATATTCCTTGTGTACCTATTGTATCTAGTGCAAAATTTACAAAAGCTCTAGGAAATCCATTTAATGCTTCTATATAAAATCCAGAATCTAATGCAATGCAAGGTTGCTTTACAACTTCATAAGCTTGTAATACTTTCTGTCTAGCTATTTCTTGTATATCATCAGTTCTAGGCTCTATTAACTCATAGTTATATGGTTCTACCTCAATATTAGCATCACCTAAATATTGCTTTGCTGTTGAAATTTTTCCTTTATTAGTAGTTACAAATGTTATCTTTTTCATATATTATGCATCCTTTCCATTATTTATTATTTCAAGTGGAGTATAATTTGCCATAAGTCTTTTAAATCCAGAATCATTAAACATAATTTCAAGTTTAAAATCATCACCTTCTGGCTCTATATTTTCTATCGTACCAATTCCAAACTTTTTATGCTTTACTTCCATTCCAACTTTATATTCCATAACACTAGATGCAGTATTTTTTACTACTGTATTAGCTCCTGCTAAATTTTTCAAAAATGAATCTACACTCACTCCAATATTTGGTCTAACTTTTCTTTCTACAGTTTCACTTACTCTATTTCTATTAGATAAATATGTTTCTACACGTTTATATTCAGAGTCAAGCCATGTTGTAGTATTTGGCTTACTTTTTCCCTCTTTATTTTCTAATGATTCAGCACTTAATACATTTTCTGGTATTTCATCTATAAATCTTGAAGGTATTGAATAACTTGTAGAGCCATATAATGTTCTTTTTTTAGTATTTGTAATATATAAGTGTTGCTTTGCTCTTGTTATTGCAACATAGCAAAGTCTTCTTTCTTCTTCTGTTTGGCTATCTTCATCTATTGAACGTTTTGATGGGAAAAGACCTTCTTCCATTCCAACCAAAAATACATTTTCAAACTCAAGTCCTTTAGCACTATGCATTGTCATAAGAGTTACTGCTTCTGTACTTTCATCTAAGTTATCTACATCTGAAACTAGAGCTATACTATCTAAAAAGTCCCCTAATGTATTTTCTGCATTTTCATTTTCAAATTCTATTGCTACACCTATAAATTCCATAAGGTTATCAAAACGAATTTCTGTTTCTTTTGTACCTTCAGCATTAAGCATGTCCTCATATCCAGTATCTTTAAGGACTTTCTTTATAAGTTCTGATACTTTCATTTCATCTTTTGATTTAATTAAACTATTAATCATATCTTTAAATAATATAATATTTCCAGAGCTTCTTAGCCCTACTAAATTATTACTATTTTGTATTAATTCAAATATTGGTTTGCCCTGTTGAGTAGCTAACATATCTAGTTTATCTAGTGCAGTATCACCTATTCCTCTTTTAGGCTCATTTATTATTCTTCTTAATGCTATGTTATCATTTTGATTTTGAATTAATTTTAAATAGCTAATTATATCTTTAATTTCTTTTCTTGCATAGAATTTTATTCCACCAATTAATTTATATGGTGTTCCTGATTTCATAAATACTTCTTCAAGTACACGTGCCTGTGCATTAGTTCTAAATAGCACTGCAAAATCTGAGTATTTTTTATTTTCTTTTCTACAAATTTCATCTATTTTATCTACTACATATTCAACTTCTTCATACTCGTTATTTAAAGTCTTATATTCTATCTTGTCTCCTTCGTTATTTTGTGTCCAAAGTTCTTTATCTATTTTAGATGTATTGTTTTTTATTACTTCATTTGCTGCACGTAATATATTTTTTGTACTTCTATAATTTTCCTCTAATTTTACAATTTTAGCATTAGGAAATTCTTCTTCAAAATTTAATATATTAGTAATATCTGCTCCTCTAAAGCCATATATACTTTGAGATTCATCTCCAACAACACAAATATTACCTGTTCCAGACGATAATAAACTAATAAGTAAAAACTGTGCTCTATTTGTATCTTGATACTCATCTACCAATATATACTTAAATTTTTCTTGATAATACATTAATCTATCTGGATTATTTAAAAATAGCTTTACAGTAAGCATTATAATATCATCAAAATCTATAGAATTATTTTTTCTTAACATTTCTTGATACATAACATAAATTTTAGCAATTTCTTCTTTTCTATAATCTCCAATAGCATCTTTTTGATATGCTATTTCATCTTTCATTATTTCTTTGGCTTTGCTTATTTCTGATTTTATAAGTCCTACTGGATATACTTTTTCATCAATGTTATTTTTCTTCATGATTTCTTTTATTACTTTTTCTTTATCTAAATCATCAAAAATATTAAATTCGTTAGTATATCCTAATAATTCTATTTCTCTTTTTAATATTCTTACACAAACTGAATGGAATGTTCCAAGCCACATATCTGATGCAACTTGTCCAACTAAACTTTCTACTCTTGCTTTCATTTCTTTTGCAGCTTTATTTGTAAATGTAATAGCAAGTATTTGCCATGGTTTTAATATGTTTTGCTCTAATAAATAGGCAATTTTATATGTCAATACTCTTGTTTTTCCAGAGCCTGCACCAGCAAGAATTAAAAGTGGTCCATCCATATATTCTACTGCTTCTTTTTGTCTATCATTTAATTTGTCTAAAAGTTCACTCATTTTTATCTCCTTTATACTTCAATTATAGAGCCATAATCTATTACATCAAGACCTTTAAAATCTATTAAGTTTAAATTTCTTGATTTTATAAAATCTCTTATTTGATTGTTTTTATCTATTTTACTTAAATCTCCAAAAACTATAATATTATTATCTACTTTTCCTATTGCACCACCAATAAATCCTGTCATATTACTATAGTTTCCATATTCATCAATTAGCTTTATATCTGGAACATAATCTAGTAATAGTACACTTATATTGTTTGCAATCAATTTTTCTGCAATTTTCTTATCTGTAGTTATAACACTACTTTCATCAATTACTGCAATTGAACAATTAGTATATCCCTGTTCTACATTTATAAGTTCAAAGTTATTGTCCTTTAAATAATCTAGTAAGTTTTTATCTGTATATTTAAAATTATGAATAGCATAATTTCCTAATATACATACATTATACTTTATATCTTCAGGATAATTAATTCCAACTTCCTCTTTACCTGATACAACATTATACTCTGTATCTTTTAGCATAAATACTAAATCTTCATACATACTTTTTTCAACAAATAAAGTGTCACCAACTTTACAGGCAAAAATATCTACATGAGATGATATTTCATTATATACGTTATTGCTTTTAGGAATCTTTACTAATTTATATCCTAAATATTTAAGCATATTTTGCTCTTTATTTCTCATTCTATTATCTATTAATATATATTCCATATATCACCATAAACCTTTGTTTGATTTTCAAGTCAATTATATCAAAAAAGATATAGTATTTCAATGTAATAAAACTAAAAAAGTAATAATATTTTGTAATGAAAAAATAGGGCATTACCCTATTTCTTCTAATTCTAATTTATTGTTATGATATTTTATAATTTTTCCAAATCTTTTACAATTTTTAATCATAGTAGAAAAAAATGGTATATCTTTTGAAGTTCTACTTTCTTTTAATATAGGAAGCAAATTATATCCTCTTTTTTCTAGTATTTCTATACCTTCTTTATCTACTTTATATTCAACATTTTCTTTGTCTATTATATTGTATGTCCCTATAACTACATTATCATATTTTACAATATATTTCATAATCTTCACCACAATATATTATATACCATAAATAACTGTTATTTTCAATTAAATTGTCATAGTTCCACCAGGCGTTTCTAATACAATATATATTTTTTCTTCTACTAAAGTATTAGCATTTATATATATTAAAAATATTTTATCATCAACTTTTCCTTTAAATTCATATGCTATAACCTCATCTTTAGAATCAGTAGGTATTATACATAATCTTCTACTTTCAATAGACAAGTCTTTATATAGCTTTTTTTCAGCCTCATCAATAGTATTATTTACATTTATTTCTCTTTCCTTATGATTATATATATATCCATTTGCTTCAAATGCCATTATTTCTCCGTTATCTAAAGCTACTTTTACTTTTATTAGGTCTGAATATATTAGCACATCATCTTGCATAGCAGCATAAGATATTGTTACCATATTATCATTTTTTAAATAATATGTGTCCTTTACATTTTCTATTCCAAGCGACGATATAAAATTTAGAGCTTTATTTTTAGCTTCATCTATATCAATTTTTTCCTTTTCTACCTCTCTATCTGAAATAATTTGGTAAATTCTAGCATCCTGTTGAGTTACATATACTGTTTTAATATCCTCAAATCCATTTAACTTTACTTCATACACATATAATGGTATCATTCCGTTTAATTCTTCTTTAAATTCTGCACTATCTATATTGAGTTTATTTTTTATCTCTCTTAATACTTCATCGCTAGATAATTTTTCACCTTGTAAAAAGGCTGGTTCTCTTGTTAATATATGGTTAGAAAAAGCCCCATCATATATAATTCCCTCATATTCAGTAAATGTTTTTCCAATCTTATTTGCACTAGATAATTCATCTTGTGCACTAGAAGTATTTATTTTTTTATTACCAATTTTTTCTAATTCGTTCCACTTTATATTTTGACTATTTAAATCTGAATATATTTCCTCCGTTACTTTAGAAAGGTCACTTATTTTAGTATAGATAGTATCAATTTCTTCTTTATAATTTGATATATTTTCACCATTTATTATATTTCGCATAAGTGAATATGCAAAATCACTAACCTGACTTAAAAATTTAGATACATTTGATATGCTATTTTCTGAAAATGGTAATATATCTAAATTAGATTTAGCAGAATTGGCTTTTGCAAAAATACTTGCAAGAGTTGTTAAAGTATATGTATCATTACTTGTTATTTTTAATTTTGCTATTTCGTTTTCTACGTTATTAATATTAGCAACAAAGTCATACATACTTCTATTATATCCGTCTTGAACTGTTTGCTTTTCAATTTTAAATCTTTTTAATGTTATCATGAAAAATAATGCTAATATGCAAAATATACTGAAAAATATTACTCCTATTTTTCTACTTCCTAGTTTTTCTTTTAAATTGTTAATATATTTTTCAAATTTATCTAACATATTAATCCTCCAAAGCAAAAACATGTTTTCCTATTGTTGTAACAGTTTTTAAAGAAAACAGCCACTTACTTTTAGTTTTTGAAGGATTATAAAAATAAAGAGCACCATTTGTTGGATCAACACCATTCATAGCATCTTCTGCTGCTTTATACACTGTAGAATTTTCATCTATATCTACATTAAATTGTCCATCAGTTACAGATGAAAATTGCCCTTTTTGGTATATCACACCAGCTATTGTATTAGGAAAAGAAGCATCCTTTACTCTATTCATTATAACTGCTCCTACCGCCACTTGCCCTATATATGGCTCTCCTCTTGCCTCTCCGTTAATTAATCTTGCTAGTAGTTCTACCATATTATCTCCTGATACTCTATCTGTCGATGTAGAGCTTTGAGCTTTTTGTGTTTGAGCAAATATTGTTATTCCTAATGATAAAATTAAAACAAAAAAAATACATGTTGCATATTTATTTATCATAACATTCACCTAATATTAGTTTGAGTTAATATAAATAAATTATACAACATGTTTATATTTCAATTTATATAAAAAATCCAATTATAATTAGTAATATAACACCAGGTATTCCAAGTATTCCTGCTATCAATGCAGTAACTACATTAAATGGTATTGTTATACCTATTGAAGCACCAAAATTATTTACAAGTATTATCATAACAATTCCAATTACGACATTTATTGCAAGTTTCATAATCTTTTTTACTGGCCAAGCAAGTAGTTTAGCAACTACTAACACTGCTATTGCAGCAAATATTAAAACAACATACTCTGTCATATTGGTTCCTCCTTATATCTATATAATTCTTATTATATCTTTATATGTTACAAAAACTGTAAGTAATAATAAGCAACCAAGTCCTATATATGATATTGTTAATTCTACTTTTTCAGATACTTTTTTTCTTGTTATACATTCAATTAATACTAATAATATCTTTCCTCCATCAAGTGGTGGAAATGGTAATATATTAGCTACACCAACAGCCATACTAATCATTGCCATTAAGAAAAAGAAATTTAGTATTCCAGCACTTTTTGATACAACTTCACCTATACCAACTATACCTGACATATTAGATAAAGATACTTTACCAGTAAATAAATCTACATATGAGCCAACTATATTTTTTATATTTTCAGTTGTTTCTATAAAAGCATATGAAATATTTGATTTTGTTGTAGCAACACTTGCAACACCTAAATCAAAAACTTCTTTAGACTCTGGTATAACATTATAATCAATTACTTCTTCATCTCTTTGAACAGTAACTTTTATTTCTTTACCAGCTTTATCTTTTACAGCATTAACTACACTTTCTGCATCAGGTGTAGAAATACCATCTACAGATAATATAATATCTCCTGATTTAATTCCAACTTTTGCAGAGCTTGTTCCTGCTCCTACTAATTCTATTGTATTTGTAGGATTTCCTTGCTCATCAACTTTAAAGTTTATACCTATTTTTCCTTCAACTTTTTGAGCATTGCTTACATTTGTTTTGTATATTTCTCCATCTCTTTCATACTCAATTTCAACATCAGTTTGACCTGATGGCAATTCAAAATTTGATACTTGAGAATATAATTTCATTTCTTTTCCATTAATTGAACGAATTATATCATTTTCTTGTAATCCAGCTTGTGCTAAAACAGAATCTTCTGTATAAGATACTACTTTTGTAGTAGCAACATTTCCTGGCATATATACACAAATAAATACAACTAATGCTAATATAAAATTAAAAATTACTCCCATAGAAAGAATAATTATCTTTTCAAAAGCATTTTTCTTTTGATAGGATGTTTCACTATCTTTATTTTCCTCTGTTTCTTCTTCACCTTCAATAGCACAATATCCACCAAGTGGTAACCATCTTAATGAGTACATTGTACCCTTGAATTTCTTTTGAATAATCTTTGGTCCAAAGCCAATAGAAAATTCATCTACTCCTACTTTTAATAACTTACTAGCTAAAAAATGTCCAAATTCATGAATAGTGGCAACAACTAATATTATAGCTAAAAGCTTTACCACAGTTATTAAAAAACTTAACAATCTATCTTCCCCCTTATACTATTTTTAATAAATATATAAAAGCATATAAAATAGGTGCAATAAACATTACACTGTCAAATCTATCTAATATACCGCCATGACCTGGTAATATATTGCTAAAGTCTTTTTGTCCACAATATCTTTTAATAGATGAGGCAGCTAAGTCGCCTATTTGACCTACTATACTTAGTACTACTCCTATAATTGCTATTACTATTATATTAAATTCAGTAGCAAAATATGCATTTGTTATTAAACTTACAATTACACATCCAACTGATGAGCCTATAATACCTGCAACAGATCCCTCTATACTCTTTTTAGGGCTTACTGTTGGAGATAGTTTATGTTTTCCAAATCTTGAACCAATTTCATATGCAAAAGTATCAGTGCATATAGAACTAGTAAATGCTAATATAGCAAATATTCTTCCATGTGGTAGTAAAAATAATATTTTTATAAATGAAAATAAAAACGGAACATAAAGTATTGAAAATATTGTTATAGCAATATCAACAATATTTACTTCTAATTTTTTTACTACTATATATCCAAACATAATTACTAATAATATTGGCAGTACAATCGCTACCATATTCATTTTTACTGACGAATCAATATTTTCTCCTAATAAAAAAATCCCAAGGCAACTAGCATATCCAACCAATGGTATTGGATGATGCCCTTTTAATTTAAAGCATTTATTATATTCATATATACCTACAAATGATAATAATGCAACAAATATAGAATCTATTAAAGCATTATTTAAAACTAGAACTAATATTAAAACAAACATAAAAATGAATCCAGTTGTTATTCTTTTTACGTTATCTTTCAATTTCAAAACTCCTTACTTATTTCTATACTTCCATTACTTCTTTTTCTTTTTCATCAATAATTTTTTCTACATTTTCTATATATTTATCTGTAATTTTTTGTACTTTTTCCTCAGCACCTTTTAGCTCGTCTTCTGTCATTTCACCGCTATTTTTTAATTTTTTAGCTTCATCAATTCCATCTCTTCTTACATTTCTTATAGCGATTTTAGCTTCTTCACCAAGAGCTCTAACATCTTTTACTAATTGTTTTCTTCTTTCCTCATTTAATTCTGGAAAAGTAAGTCTAATACCATTTCCATCATTAATTGGATTTACACCTAGTTCTGCAACTTGAATAGCTTTTGTTATTGCACCAAGTAAAGATCTATCCCAAGGTGTTATTAATATTTGACGTGCTTCTGGTACAGATATAGCACCTATTTGATTTAAAGGTGTTTGTACTCCATAATATTCTACTGTAACTTTATTTAATATTGCTGGATTTGCCCTTCCTGCTCTAATTCCAGCTAATTCTTCACATAAGTAATCAATAGCTTTTTGCATTTTTTCCTCTAATTGTTCATATTCCATAATTTCTAACTCTCCTTTAAAATTCCTCACAATATAATTATACAATAAAAATCAAAAAAAGCAATAATTAGTAACCATACAAATATTGATTTCTACTTTTTTTAAATCTTACTACTTTACTTCTAATATAATTTTCAAGCTTGTCCATAAATTCATCAGCACTTATCTCTTTTTGTGCTACCATAGTTAGTCCTTTTTCCCAGCTAGCAGTTAACTCTGGATTTAATAAATCAGGCATAGTTTTTAGCACAATATCGTAAACAGCCTCTCCTCTTTTTGTAGGTGTTAAAATCTGTGTTTTAGTATTGGTACTAATATAATCTATTTTTCCAAGTTTTTTTATTATTTCTGCTCTTGTAGCACTAGTCCCTATTCCACTTCCCTTTATTTGTTCTCTTAGTTCTTCATCTTCTATTAGCTTTCCTGCATTTTCCATTGCAAGTACCATTGTTCCAGAAGAATATCTTTTAGGTGGTGTTGTTTCTCCTTCTTTAATAGCATAATCTAAAATATCAATAGTATCATTTTTCTTTAGTTTTGCTAATACATCAATATTTTCATTTATTGTTTCTTCATCTTCTTTTTCATCATCACTTTTCAATTTAATATTTTTTTCGTCCTTATATAATTCTAAATAACCCATATTGGTACATACTTTACCATTAGCAAAGAATTTTTCTTTACCAACAGATAATGTAACACTTATCCTATCATATTGTGCTGGTGGAAAAAATATAGCTAAAAATCTCTTTACAATTAATATATATACTTTTCTTTCAGTTTCAGTAAGTTTTTCTAAATTTTCTTTTCCCTCTCCAGTAGGAATAATAGCATAGTGGTCTGTTATTTTACTATCATCTACATACTTTGTTTTTTCTAGTTTTGTACTATATTTTTCCTGAGCCATCTTCTTTAAATATGAATCTATCTCATCATTAATTTTTAATTTTAAAAGACCATTTAAGTTTTTACTTATTACCTTAGCTACAGCAGTAGATAGCACTCTAGCATCTGTTCTAGGATAAGTAACTAATTTTTTCTCATATAAACTTTGGATAGTCTGTAATGTTTGGTCTGGATTCATTTTAAACCTTTTGGTACATTCATTTTGTGCTTCTGCTAAATTAAATAAAAGTGGTGGATTTTCTTTATTCTTCTTTTTACTTATATTTTCAACAGTTGCTTTATTATTTAGTTTTAAATATTCAATAAATTTTAAAGCATCTTCTTTTCTTTTAAATCCATTTTCATTATATAATTTTGGAGATTCAAAAACTGATGAACCTTCAACAGATTTAAAGTCTCCTAAAAATTCCGCCTCTTTAGAGAACTTACCTTGAATTTTATAAAAATTGACCTTTTTAAAATTTCTAATTTCTCTTTCCCTATTTACAACTAATCCTAATACACAAGTCATGACTCTACCAATAGAAATTACCGCTCTTTCTTCATTCATGCTTTTAGCTAAATTTTTAGCATATAATAATGATAGTATTCTTGAGAAATTTATTCCAATTAAATAATCTTCTTTTGCTCTTAAATACGCAGAATCGGATAAGCTATCATATTCTTTTAAATCTTTAGCCTCTTTAATTCCTCTTAAAATTTCTTCTTCTGTTTGAGAATCTATCCAAACTCTTTTCATCTGTGCATTTGGATTTGGTTTTGCCATCATAAATACAAGTCTTTGAATATACTCTCCCTCACGTCCAGAGTCACCTGCATTATATATTATATCTACATCTTCTCGTTGTAAAATGTTTTTTATTGTATCAAATTGTGTTTGTTGTATTCCAGGCAATATCTCGTATTTCCATTCTTGTGGTAAAAATGGAAGTGTATCTAACCTCCAATATTTTAATTTTTCATCATATACTTCTGGATAGCTCATAGTTACAAGATGTCCATAACACCAAGTTATTATCCATTCATCTGATTCAAGATAGCCATTTTTTCTATTTACATTTATTTTTAAAGCCTTAGCAAATTCCATTGCAACGCTTGGTTTTTCAGTTATTATTACTTTTTTTGCCATATTCAACTCCTTGACTTTCTTTATTATACACTAAAACATTTAAATAAGCAAAAAAATTTCCACCACTTTAAGCAAAAAAAAGTGGAGAAATTATATCTCCACTTAACTTATTCATCTATTACAAATGTGAAAGTTTTACTAGTAGTATTATAACTATTTTCATCATATCTTTTTAATTTAGATGTTACTTTTACATTTAGTGTATTATTTTCTTTGTATGTGTCTATTTTTTGTACTAGAATATCTTTTTCTCTTAATACGCCTTCTGCTGTTTTAAAGTTTTGCTTTTTTATTGAATCTATTAAAGAATCTACATATTCATTTACTGGTGTTTCTATATATTTATCTGTATCTATCTTTTGAGTATAAATAGTATATAGTGCTGTATTTTCTGCATAATACTTTAATTTTCCAAATTCTAAACTTTCTGTTTCTAATTTAGGAATTTCCTCCATAGTATTCTCATCATTTGCAACATCCATATATGCAAAAGAAAAAATAGCAACTATTGAAATTAACAATAAACATATACCTAGCTTTTTCAAAGCTATCCCCCTCTTTCAAAATTTTTTTGTTATAGTCATAATATAGACTATATTGATATCACAAGATGTTTAATTATTATACATTACTTTATTACAAATGTCAATATTTTACATAAATAAAGCAAGGAAAATTCCTTGCTTTATTGTCTAGCCGAATAAAATACTCTAGTAGTATTAGTATCATATCCTTTAGCTTCTAACATTTGAGAAACTGTAATTATTTGGTAATCATTATTAACTAAATACTCTAGTATTCTTTCAACTGCTGGTACTGTTGTAGAATGTATGTCATGCAATAATATAATATCTCCATCTTGAACATCATTAACAACTAACGGTACTATTTTATCTGGATTTCTACTTTGCCAATCTAAAGAGTCAATATCCCATAGTATAAAAGGATTATCTACTGCACTTTTTACAGTATTATTGATAGAGCCATATGGTGGTCTTACAAGTCTTGGTCTTTTTCCTGTTATTTTCTCTATTACATCTGCTGTAGTATTTATTTCATTTGCTATCTCTTGCTCAGATAATTTTGTAAGTTGTTTATGTGACCAAGTATGAACACCTATTTCATTATCTCCATCATACACTTTTTTTACTATATCAGGATATCTATTAGCATTTTCTCCTAACATAAAAAATGTTGCATGTGCATTGTATTTAGAAAGAAGCTCTAATATTTTTTCAGTATTGGAAGCATGAGGTCCGTCATCAAAAGTAATTGCTACCATTTTTCTGTCTTTATCTATTAATGTAGAAACAAGACTATTATATTCTTCTTGTGTAATTTGATAATTGTTAGCTGTCAATAATTTTGAGTTATTATATTCTTTTAATAAATTATATGTATATTTATATTCTTTATCCCCTTTGAAAAATGTTACTTGATTTTTTTCAAAAATATAGTTTTCAGAAGAATTTTCACCTACTATTTTAGTATATCCATCTTTAAACAATTTATCTAACGTAACATCTGCATTATCCTTTACATTATAATTTATTGTTTTAATGCTTTTAGCATAGTCTTTTTCAAACAAATTTTTAGTCATAGATGTAATTTTTATACTAACTAAATTTTCATTTGCACAATATGTATCTATGCTTTGAAGTAAAACTGCTTTGTCTTTCTTTTTTACTTTCTCATTAAGAGAATTTCTTGTTTTAAACTCATTGACTTCACTTTCAATTAATTCTGTTACTTTAGTGTTGATTACCTCATTATTAGAAGTAAACTTCTTAGAATAAATCTGGTATTCATCACTTTCCTCATTTTTACTCTCTACTTTTCCAAAATCCATAGATGAGTTCTTTAGTTCTGGTATTTCAAGTTGTGAACTTTTCAAAATAATAACTGGTATTGATATTCCCACTAATCCTATAAGTGTACCAATCAATATTTTTTGTAACATACTCATTTTACCACTCCTCCTTAATAATTATTTTAGGTAAACTATAGTATAAATTATTTACTATATATATTCATTATAGACTCTAGTATTATACATCACTTAGATTTTAAAGTCAACATTTTACATAAAAAAGACTAGTATATTAAATACTATTTTAAATTTTATTAATTATAATTTACTTTTTAAAATGTAAAAGGAGACATTAAATGTCCCCTTTTACGTCACATTCCAATAATATATAGGTCTATAAAAACCAATTCCCTATGTATCATTTATATTATAACATACATTATCTGCTATTTCAATACAAATAGCTTAAGATTTCTCTTAAGCTATTATTTAGACTACG